>JAISQJ010000130.1 GCA_031274285.1 Treponema sp.
GGGTATAGTACCTCAAGGACGGAGCGAATCAGCTACTACCTTTATTTTTTGGGGCAAAATGTTTTTTACGGACTGGTCGCTATCAATATGCAGACATTTTATTCAGATGTGGGTATTACCGCCGCTTCCATAGCGGTAATATTGTTTATCACAAAAACATGGGACGCCGTCAATGATCCATTGTTTGGCATATTGGTCGATAAAATAAGATTTAAGAAAGGGAGGTTTTTGCCATGGCTGCGGATCGCAACGCCAATAATCATGGTCAGCAGTATTGTATTCTTTGCGCTTCCCAATGGAACATCTCCGTTGCTCAAGATACTATGGGCCACATTGGCTTATATGGCGTTTGACTTGTCATATACCTTATGTGATGTTCCTATCTTTGTGCTGCCCATGTCCATGACCGAGAATACCAGAGAACGCGGACAGATGCTGACCATGGGGCGTTCTTTTGCCATGATTGGGATTGTGGCCGCGTCAGTTGTGCTGCCGCTCTTGCAAAGCAGAATCGGTTGGTTTATGACCGGTCTGGTTCTCTCAATAATCGGGGTATTAGCCTTATTGCCCCTTTGTTTCAAGGTCAAGGAACGCCACATAGTCCGCCCTGAGAAAGAAATAACATTTAAGCAGATGTTCAAATATATAGCCGGCAATAAGTTTCTGCTTATTTTTTATCTTTCCATGTTTATAGGCGGCATCACCAGTTTTGGACAGTATGTAACAATATTTTTTACAAGATACAACCTGGGCAATCAGGACGCGGCCGCTCTATTGTCCATGCTGGCGCTCTTGCCGTTACTGGCCATTGGGCCTATTCTTCCATCAATAATCAAACACATGGATAAATACAAATTATTCATTTTATGCAAAATTACTGCGGCGGCATCGGGTATAATCCTTTATTTTATAGGCTATTCAAATATGGCCTTATTCTATGTATTTTATCTCATTCTAAACATCTTTAACAGCGCAAACAATATTTTACTGTTCACCTTCACCCCCGACTGCCTGGAATATGGTACCTATCATACGGGTGAGCGCGCCGAAGGAGTCGCGGCGGCGGTACAAACTTTCTTTTCAAAACTTGTCGGAAGCATTGGCGGGCCGGCAGCGATGTTGATATTGGCCGCGTTCGGATTTGTGGCAGGGGAAAATGCCGTACAGCCCGAAGGGGTGCGTAACGGAATATGGCTGTGTTATTCTTTATTCCCCGCCTTGGGTATTGTAGCACAGCTTTTCGTACTGTTTTTTTATAAACTTCGGGATACGGATGTGCAAATAATGACGCGGTATAACAACCGCCAGATCACTAAAGGCGAAGCGGATGAACAGCTCAAATCGAAATACGGTGGAGCGGCGGTATTAACAAAGATGACCGTTACGGTCAAAGAAGGAGCGTAAAAGCTATGGTAGTTAAATTCAATTTTCTCTCGAAAGAACTCATGATGCAGACTAATGTAACGATGATTCTTCCGTCCTTCACCTTATTTGATTCCTTTAAGGGCAAGGCCGAAAGCTATCTGCCGGGAACGAAATTCCAAACATTGTATCTGTTCCATGGCGGAACCGGTGATGATTCGGACTATATAAATTTCTCCAACATCCTGCGGTACGCCGACGACCACAAAATAGCCGTTATCATGCCAAGCGGATATAATTCAAGCTATGAAGATGAAAGTGAAGATTTCTTGCCATGGCCGCGCCGCTATTGGACGTATGTTTTTGAGGAATTGCCCCGTGTTTGTACGGCAATGTTCCCCCTGTCTACGAAACGGGAAGACACCTTTGCCGCGGGGCTTTCCATGGGGTCCATGGCCGCGGCAAAGTGGGCTGTTTACGGCGGTGAACGTATTGGCGCGGCCCTATTGCTGTCCGGCGGGGGTATGGATACCAGCACCATTATGCGCGGGGTTAGTCAATCCGCGGACAAGGGTGGAAATATCCGCATAAAGATAGACCCGGAGCGATTGGCGGCTGAGGGAATCAAGCTGATCGATACTGAAAGCGATTTATACAAAACCGCGAGAAAGAACGCGGAAACAGGAAAACTATTGCCAAAAATAATAATGGCCTGCGGCAGAGACGATTTATTGCTTCCGATTGTTTATGCCTGCCGGGACGAATTCAGGGGGTACGGCTATGATGTAAAGTATGAGGAGTTCCCCGGTTACGCCCATGAATGGGATTTTTGGGATATGGCCCTGCGTAAGGCCTTTGAGGAATGGCTCCCGATTCGCCACGATGTATTAGTCCCGTAGGCCTAAGACCAAAGGTACGGCCTACTTAGACAGCAGCTTGAGGAAAAGAAAATGAGAAAAGAATATCGCAAAGAAACCAACAAGGAATGAGGCCGCCAAAATAGAAAAGACAGCCATGGAGGTCATTAAGGGGTATCCTAATACATATTTACAAACCAATTACAAACCAATACTATATATAAGCCGAGTGCCAGGCCAATATAAAAGACCCCGTAAAGCACACAAATGCGCACTAATTTTAAACCCTTAACCCCTAGTCCATAATCCTCGGCGTTAAAGGCCCGCCTTTCTAGTACAATTATAAAATGTATGGGTGGAATTCCGTTAAAATATGCTTGACAAGATATATATCGCGGTATATATTGGATACAGAGGTTACTATATGCAAACAGCACGTTTATTTATTAATGGCAGAAGCCAGGCTGTAAGACTTCCAAAAGAGTATCAATTTAAAGGGGACGATGTATATATCCAAAAGGTTGGAGATGCTGTTATTTTGTTTCCAATAGACAAAGAATGGGAAATATTTCTGCATGGATTACATAATTTTTCGGATGATTATTTTTCAGAAGGAAGGGATCAGGGAATTAATCAAGAAAGGGAGAAATTATAATGTACTTACTTGATACAGATATGTGTATATACATTATAAAAAAGAAAACTGAACAGGTATTAAAACAGTTACAAATCAAAAGGAAGGACGGATTGTCAATTTCCACCATAACATTAGCCGAACTTGAATTTGCCAATGAAAATAGTCAATATAAAGAGAAAAACAAAATAGCATTAATGGAATTTTTAGCAATCATTGATATAAGGCAATTTGACGAAAAAGCGGCAAAAGAATTTGGAATAATAAAAAAGGATTTAAAAGACAGAAAGTGTTTAATAGGGCCCTATGATATGTTAATAGGAGCCCACACAAAATCATTGGGGTTAACGCTTGTAACCAATAATGTAAAAGAATTTGAAAGAATAAAAGAATTAAAGATAGAGAACTGGGTATAGAAAATCCAATGTCAACAAGTTAAGAAATTTTATCCGCGGATTTTCACCGATTTTCACGGATTAAGAAGGGTTTTAAACGAAAAATCCGTGTAAATCCGCGGACTGGTTTTGTTTCCCCACCGCTTAACTTGTTGACCGTAACAGTCTTTACCGGTTAAGGGCCGGGCAGCGCGGTATGCGCCGTCCGGCCCCGGTGTGTTCTAAAACAGGGCTTACTTGCCCGACGCCGACTTAAAGGCGGTCCATACCAGCTCGTGTACTTCCTCCGCCTCGGACTTGATGTTTTGGATCATCTCCATATCGGTGTTAAAGCCCTCCGGCAGGGTAAGGAATTCCTTGAACTCCGCGCTGATGTAGGGGTCCGAGCCGGAATAGGTGCTGTAATACCCCAGGTTTTCAAAGCACTGGGCGCCCCGCCGGGGGTCCAAAATATAGTTGAGGAAGGCGTAGGCCGCATCGGCGTTGGGGGCCTTGCTGGGGATAAAGCCCGCCATGATGCCGAAGCCGATCCCCTCCTTGGGGAACACCACCTCCAGATCCGGCTTTTCGATCTTGGCGTTGGTTACCTGGGAGGTATACATCACCGCGGCGGCAATCTCCCCGGAGATAAGGTCGTTCTCCAGGCCGTCGTCCCGGATAATCCTGATGTTCGGCGCCAGGCCGAGCAGCCGTTCCCCGGCGGCGCGGATCTGCGCCAGGTCGTTGGTGTTGTAGCTTTGGCCCAGCACCTTCAGGGCCATGCCGTTGATCACCCGGTAATTGGCGATGATACCAACGCTGTCCGCCAGGGACGGGTCCCAGAGGTCGGCGTAGCCGGTGATGGTAATTCGCACCCGGGCGGGGTCGTACACGATGGTCTGCACCCCGGCGCCGTAGGGCACGGTATACTCGTCGGCGGGATCATAAAACTGTTTCTGGTAGATAGGATTGATGTTGCCGTAGTTTGAAAGGCGGCTCTTGTCCAGTTTTTGTACCAGCCCCTTGGCAATGGCGGTCTCGATGATGTAGTCGTCGGCGATGATAAGGTCGTAGTCCCCGCCCCCCGCGGTTTCCAGCCGGGTAAGCATGGTTTCATCATAATCAAAACCAACATAATTGATGGTGATCCCCGTCTCGGCCTCAAAGCCGTCGATGATCTCCTGGGGGAACATTCCCTCCCAGGTAAAAAGGGTAAGCTGCTGTTTCCCGGCCCGGCTGTCCCGGCCGCCTCCGGCGAAGGCGCCTGTTAGGGGGAGGAGCAAAAGGGCAAGGGCGATAAACAGAAATCCGTTCTTCTTCATGTGATTCTCCTTTGGTCATTTATTTTCACTGCCGCCGTTTTTCCGCGGCCGGGCCAGGTACGCGGAGCAGAGGCCCAGCACCACGGTAGCGGCGAACAGTAAGGTACACAATGCGTTGGTCTTGGGGGTAACCCCGGTCTTTATCTGGGAATATATTTTTATGGGCAGGGTGTTGGTGTTCACCCCGGTAACAAATACGCTGATGATCACATCGTCAAAACTCATGGCAAAGGAAATAAGTATCCCGGAGACGATGGCCGGAAGGATAAGGGGCAGGGTGATGTCGAAAAAGGCCCGCAGTTCCCCGGCGCCCAAATCCCGGGCGGCCTCCATATAACTCTTATCCAGCCCCGCGATCCGGGCCTTTACCAATAGATAGGTGTAGGGGACACAGAAGGCGGTATGGGCGATTACCAGGGTGAGCATCCCGAAGGGCAGGGACAGCAGGGAAAAGAAGGCCAGGAACACCATCCCCAGGATTATCTCCGGCACCATGATGGGCAGGATGGAAAGGTACTCCATCACCTTCCGGCCCGGAATCCGGGCCCTGGGCATCCCCACCGCCGCCAGGGTCCCGATAAGCGCCGCGCCGAAACTGCTCAGCAGCCCCAGGACCACGCTGTTCCGCAGGGCCTGGAACATACTGCGGTCCCTAAAAAGCTCCCGGTACCAATCAAGGGTAAAGCCGTTCCACACCGAACTGATGCGGCTGGCGTTAAAGGAATACAGGATGACCAGGAGAATCGGCACGTACATCAAGCCCAGGATCAGGATGATATAGAGCTTCGGCAGGGGGCCGTTCTTTTTCATACCAGTCCCTCCAGTTCCCCCGACCGGGTAAGCCTACGGTAGAGGTAGAGAAAGATACTGGTCATGATCATGAGCACCACGCTCAGGGCGGCGGCGAAGGGCCAGTCGTGGGCCTTCATAAGCTGCTCCTGGATCAGGTTCCCCACCAGGACGATCTTGTTTCCCCCCAAAATATCCGCCAGAAAGAAGATGCCCATGGAGGGGATGAAGGTAAGCACCACCCCGGAAAAAAGTCCCGGCATGGTGAGGGGAAGACTGACGGTCAAAAACGCCTGAATCGGGGAAGCCCCCAGGTCCCGGGCGGCTTCCACCAGGCTCCAGTCCAGTTTTTCGGCGCTGGTCTGCACCGAATAGATCATAAAGGGAACCAGGGCGTATACCATGCCGCTAAGCACCGCGGAGTAGCTGTAGAGCAGCTTGAGGGGGCTCTTTATGATCCCCAGGGCCAGCAGGGCGGAGTCCAGCACCCCGTTGGCGCGGAACATGATCATCCAGCCGTAGATCCGCATCAGGGCGCTGGTCCAGAAGGGGATGATCAGGAGCATCATAGTCCGGTTCCGCCAGCGGGGGCGGAGCTTCGCCATAAAATAGCCGAAGGGGTATCCTATGAGCACCACCAGGACGGTGCTGAACAGGGCCAGCCGGATGGACTGGAAGAAGGTTTCCAGGTAGATGGGCTCCAGGATCCGCGCATAGCTGCGGAGGCTGAAGACGGCGCTGACCCCCCAGGCGCCGGAACGCCGCATAAAGCTCAAGCCCACCATATACACCAGGGGGCCGGCCACAAAGGCCAGGGTAAAGAGGTAGAGGGGCAGCACCGCGAAAAGGCCGGCCCGGCGGGAAAAGCTCCCCGGCGCCCCGGGCCGCCGGGGCTTGGCCTTGGCCGCCCTCATGCCGGCCCGCCCCGGTCCACCAGGACGGCCCTGCCGGGATTCCAGCCGGCCCGCACCTCCTGGCCTATTTGCAGCTGGGAGTCGATACCGTGGCGGCTGGCCACCAGTTCCCCGCCCCCCCGGAGGGCCGCGGTGATCCGCAGTTGGCCCCCGGCAAAGGTCTTATCGGCAATCACCGCAGCAAGCCCCTCGAAGCCGCCGTTTTCGGGGACGGCCTCGGGGGAAGCCTCCGGGCCGGCGGGGCGTAACTCGATATACTCGCTGCGGACCGCCACGGTTACCCCCGCCCCCGGCGCGGGAGGCGGCCCGGCGGCGGCAATCCCGGCCCGGCCGCTGGGGTGCTCGAACACCAGCGCCGGCCCTTCGGCCCCCGCCGCTCCGATGGTTCCCCGCAATATGTTGGCGTTCCCCACAAACTGGGCCACAAAGCTCGTCTGGGGCCGGTCGTACACATCCGCGGCGGAACCGATCTGCTCGAACAAACCGTTCCGCATCACCGCGATCCGGTCCGACATATTCAGCGCCTCTTCCTGATCGTGGGTTATATAGATGAAGGTAATCCCCAACTGCTTTTGCAGCCCCTTCAGCTCCAACTGCATCTGGCGGCGGAGCTGGAGATCCAGCGCCCCCAGGGGCTCATCCAGCAGCAGCACCTTGGGCCGGTTCACCACCGCCCGGGCAACCGCCACCCGCTGCCGCTGCCCCCCGGAAAGCTCGTTGGGCATCCGCCGCTCATAGCCCGCCAACTGCACCAGCTCCAGGGCGGCGCTTACCGCTTCCCTGGTCTCCGCCTTTGATTTGTGTTTCAACTTTTGACTGTAGGCGATATTGGCCTCGACATTCATGTGGGGAAAAAGGGCGTAATTTTGAAATACCATGTTCACGTCCCGCCGGTGGGGCTCCAGGCCGGTAACATCCTGCCCCGCCAGGTAGATCCGGCCCGCATCGGCCTCCTCAAGCCCGGCGATAATCCGCAGGGTGGTGGTTTTACCGCAGCCCGAAGAACCCAGCAGGGTGATAAATTCACCGGCGTTCACCGACAGGTTGATCCCCCTCAGCACTTCCACATCGCCGAAGGACTTCTCGATTCCCTCCAGCCGCAGTAATTCCTGAACGCTCATCCCCCGCTCCGCGCTGCTGTCTGTTTCTTCACTATGCTACCAACGGCCTCCCCGGCAATTCTGATAAGTAATAGGAGCTTAATGAAGATACCCCGCCGCAAGCAGCGGGGTATCTTCATTCGAGAGGAAAAAGTCTTACAGACTTTTTCATATTGTACTGGGGGTCTGCTACCCCGCCATCACTGGCGTGAGAATTTAACCCCCCCAAGAGGCGGGGTATTAGACCCCCATCGAATAAGGTAACGGTGAAAAGTGTAGGTTTTACCGGGGAAAAAGTCAATACGCCGGGGCTGTTGCCCTGGGCCGCCTATGCCTCAACCTTATCGTGCTCGTAGATTTCGAGTAACGAATTTTGTAGGACCTGGGAAAAATTGAGATGCCGGGATTCGGCGAAGGTATTAAGCCAGGCGGGGATGGTAAGGTTCTTCCGAACCGCTTTGCTGCCGTATTTTTCCGCATAGGCGTCCATGTCCAGGACCAGCATACTTACAAAGCCCCCGGCCTCGTCCGGGTGTATGTCCTTTATATCGCTTGCCGCCGGAACGGGCTTGCCGTCCTCCAATTCGGTAAGCACCCAGCCGGAAGCGGCGTCGGTTCCCATAAAGATGGCCTCCGCAAGGGTGGCGCCTTCACTAACACATCCGGGAAGATCCGGGACTTCCACCGTATAACCGAGGCTATCGTCCCAGGGATAGAAAATAGCGGGATAGGTAAGTTTCATGCGTTCCTCCTACTTCAGTCCTGCCTGTTTCAAGATTGAATTGATTGTTTTTGGATGGAGATCCCTTGAATGATACGGGATGGTTACCTTGCCGTGTTTTATCTGATGGGCATACTGATAATGCGAACCATTTACGGCTTTAAGCGTCCATCCGTCATTCAGGATTATCCGTTCAATTTCCTGAAACTTCATGGTTAATAATACATATTATACGCATTATTTGTCAATGCACAGAGGTCGTAGGCCAGGGGACGGGGGGGGCGAACAATTTCAGAAAAGAATAGAATTTTTTGAAAAATTCCCTTGCCCTGGGGCGGCTTTAATTCAGCATACTAGATAATAAGGAGAAACGATGAAAATTATAGCCATTACCGCCGCCGCCCTCTTTTTCTTTTTGGGATGCGCAAGGGGCGGCACGCAAAACCGGCAGAACGAGACCTCGGAGCTTACCGGGGATAACCGGGTCCTGGTGGCCTACTTTTCCAGAACCGGCAACACCGAAGGGCTGGCAAAGACCATCCACGAATTGGCGGGGGGCGATCTGTTTGAAATTACGCCGGTCGAGCCCTACCCATCGGACTACGATGAATGTCTTGCCCGGGCTTTAGCGGAATTATCGGGGGATTCCCGGCCGCCCCTTGCGGCCCGGGTCGAAAACATGGATACCTACAACGTTATTTTTATCGGCTACCCCATCTGGTGCGGCGACGCGCCTATGGTAATTCGTTCTTTTCTTGAGGAATACGATCTGGCGGGTAAAACCGTCGTCCCCTTTTGTACCAGCGGGTCCAGCGGTTTATCGGGCAGCGTCGCCGCCATCAAGCGCCTCTGCCCGGAATCGACCATCCCCGACGGCCTTGCCGTTAGCGCAAGCAGCCTAGGCAGCGCGCGCGACGCCGTATCAACCTGGCTCAAGGGGCTTGGCTTATAGGGGGGGGGCGGTTTCCATGCGGCCGACCCGGGCGGCAGCCTCCTCGTCCGCCCCCCCTGCGCTCCAGCCTTCGGCTTCCGCTACCCCCCCCCAGAAAAGCCCAGGGCAACAGCCCCCACCGGTATGGTGGAGGATACACCCGCAGGGCATGGCCGGCGCGGTGGAAGAATGGCGGAGCGGGGGTGGCTGGGATGCCCCCCGGGGCATGGAAAACCCCGCACAGCGGGGTTAATCCGAAAACTTGATCGAAGCCCCGAAGGGGCAAGCGTGGCCGCCTTGGCAGATGTCCCTGACAGGCCCCCCGTATCTTCCCCCCCCGCGCCGGTCAGAGGTATAGGTGTATCCTCCATAAGAGTAACTGCTGTTGCCCTGTTTTTTGCACCGGATCACTTGACTTGGAGTTAACTTCATGGGGTACTTTTATAGAAGATTAAGTTTTGGAGGGTAACAATGGACTAATTAGGCAAGGACCTCAACCAACTGGGGTTTGGGCTGATGCGGCTCCCCATGGTAGGCGAGGATGTGGACATTGAGCAGACCAAGCAGATGGTGGATCTGTTCTTGGCAAAGGGGTTCACCTATTTTGACACCGCGTATGGCTATATAAACGGAAAGTCCGAGGCCGCCGCGAAGGAGGCGCTGGTGGACCGCTACCCGCGGGATTCGTTCCAGTTGGCGACCAAACTGCCCGCCTGGGCGGGCCCGAAAACAACCGAAGAGGCCCAGGGTATGTTCTGGACATCGCTGAAACGTACCGGGGTGGAGTATTTCGACTTCTATCTTCTGCATAACCTGGGCGCGGAGCGTACCGAGGCGTTCACTCAATTCGGTATATGGGATTTTCTTGCGGAACAAAAAAAAGAGGGGCGGATCAGGCATCTGGGTTTTTCCCTGCACGCCTCGGCGGAATATTTGGACGAAATACTCAACGCTCACCCGGAGATGGAATTCGTCCAACTCCAGATCAACTATGCCGATTGGGAAAACAGGATCGTCCAATCCAAAAAATGTTACGAGGTTGCCAGAAAACATGGTAAGCCGGTGATCGTTATGGAGCCGGTCAAAGGCGGCGCCCTGGCGAAACTGCCGGAGCAGGTCGCCGGGATATTAAAAGACGCAGACCCCGGCGCGTCGCCTGCGTCCTGGGCCATCCGCTACGCCGCGTCGCTGGAGGGCCTCGTTACGGTACTCAGCGGTATGTCCACCCTGGATCAGATGAAGGACAACCTTTCGTATATGGAGCATTTTACGCCGATGGACCGCGGCGAGCTTGCGGTCATCGAAAAGGCGCAGGAGGTACTGGCGGCTATCCCGCAGGTTCCCTGCACGGACTGTAAATACTGCATGAAGGGCTGCCCCCAAAACATCGCCATCCCCGGTACCTTCAAAGTTATCAATGACTATTTGATCTACCGCAACCTGGCGGGAGCCCAGGGCAGTTACAAATGGGAAACGATGCGTTTTGCCAAGGCGTCGGAATGTATCGGCTGCGGGCAGTGCGAAGCCGTATGCCCCCAAAGCATAAAGATCGTCGATGAGTTGGCGAAGGCCGCCAAGGTGCTGGAATCGGCCTGAACCAGGGCAACAGCATTTCCTCTTCTATCGGAGGATACACCCGGTGCATCCCCACCGGCGCGGGGGAAAGTATACGGGGGTCCTGGCGGCGGAACCCATGTACCGCTTGCGCGGTCCACGGTTTCCGCCGCCACCCCCCTCCGCATTTTCTCCCACCGCGTCGGTAACGTCCTCCGGGTGTATCCTCCACCATACCGATGGGGCTGTTGCCCTGGGCCTGAACCGCCGCTATTGCAACTATGGGAAAGCTATGGTATATCTTTCCCATGAAAGTCGCGGTACGATACGTTACCCGTTCAGGTAACACCAAGAAACTGGCCGACGCTATCGGGCAGGCGGCGCAAGTCCCCGCGCTGCCCGTAACCCACCCCCTGGCCGAACCGGTGGATTTGCTGTTTTTAGGGGGCTCCGTTTATGGCGGCGGCGTTGACTCGGCCCTGATAAGTTTTATCGGGGGCTTAGCCTCGGGGACGGTGAAGAAGGTTGCGGTGTTCAGCACCGCCGCCATAACCTTTTCCGCCTATCCGCAGATCAAAAGGCTTTTGGCGGCCAGGGGAATCGCGGTGGAAAGCCGGGAATACCACTGCCGGGGAAAATTCGCCGTCTTCCACCGGAACCGCCCCGATGATCGGGACTGCGCCGCGGCGGCGAAATTCGCGGCGGACCTGATCCAGGAAAGCTCCCCCAACACCTAATGATTAAACTGCTGCAATACGGGAAGCGGTATACCGGTACCTTTCTGCTTATCATCCTGTTTCTCGTTATCCAGGCGCTCTGCGAACTTGCCCTGCCGAGCCGTATGGCGGGGATTGTGGATAAGGGCATCGCCCAGGGGGATATTTCCTACGTGGTATCTTCGGGCCTGGTGATGTTGCTCCTGGCCCTGGCCACCATGGCGGCCTCGGTTTTGATCACCCTTTTTTCCGGCCGGTTTTCCACCAACATTTCCCGGGACCTGCGCCGGGACGTGTTTTGCCGGGTGGAAAGTTTTTCCCACGCCGAATTCGACCGTTTCTCCGCCGCCTCCCTTATCACCCGGACCACCGGCGATGTGCAGCAAATCCAGTTCTTTTTGGGGATGATGCCGCGGATGCTGTTTTTCGCGCCGATCCTGGCCGCCGGGGGGATTATCCGGGTGTTTATGACCGACCCCGGCATGAGCTGGATCCTTGCCGTCGGCATCGCCGCGGGGGTCTCGGTGATCTCCGTATTTGTTTCCGCCGCGGCAAAGCGCTTTAAGGCCATCCAGGCCCTGATCGACCGGATCAACCTGCTGACCCGCCAAATCCTTACGGGGCTGCCGGTTATCCGCGCCTTTGGCAGGCAGCAGCACGAAGAGCGGGGCTTCGACGAAACCAACCGGGAATTCCTCAAAACCAATCTGGTGGTGGCCCGGCTTATGGCCTTTTCCATGCCCACGATGATGCTGATCATGAACCTGGTGATATTGCTGGTGGTATGGGCGGGCTCCCGCCGGATAGGGGCGGGGGCGCTGCAGGTGGGCGGCCTCATGGCGCTAATCACCTATACCATGCAGGTTATCGCCTCCTTTGTGATGATCTCCATGTTTACCATGATGATGTCCCGCGCCTCGGTTTCCATGAAGCGGATCAGGGAGGTACTGGAAACGGAAACCTCCGTGCATGACCCCCAGACCCCGGTGGGCTTTTCCGGAGAAGCGCGGGCCCTGGTGGAATTCCGCCAGGTGTCCTTCCGGTATCCCGGGGCCGCCGCGGATACCCTGCGGGATATATCCTTTACCCTAAGGGGCGGGGAGACCACCGCGATCATCGGCGGTACCGGAAGCGGTAAGTCTACCCTCGCCGCGCTGCTGCTCCGTTTTTACGACGTAACCGCCGGCGCGATCCTGGTGGACGGCCGGGATATTCGGGAACTGCGGCAAAGGGAGCTCCGGGAGAAGATAGGCTACGCCCCCCAGCGGGCGGTGCTCCTCTCCGGCACGGTCCGGTCGAATGTCGGTTATGGGAAGGAAAGCCCCTCCCCGGAGGAGCTGCAAAGGGCGGTACAAGCCGCCCAGGCGGAAGATTTTGCCGCCGGCTTAGACCGCGAAATTGCCCAGGGGGGGATCAACCTGTCGGGGGGCCAAAAACAGCGGCTTTCCATCGCCCGGGCCCTGGTCAAGAAGCCGGAAATTTATATCTTTGACGACAGTTTTTCTGCCCTGGACTTCAAGACCGACGCCGCCCTCCGCCGGGCGCTCAAGGCCGAAGCCGGGGACGCCGCCCTGCTGATCATCGCCCAGCGGGTGGGGGCCATAAAAAACGCGGACCAGATCATCGTTATGGACGAAGGGCAGATCGCCGGTAAGGGCGCCCATGCCGCCCTGATGGAATCCTGCCCGGTATACCAGGAGCTTGCGCTTTCCCAACTGACCCGGGAGGAACTTGTTTCGTGAAAACCGATCTGGGGCGCTTCAAAAAAGCCATATTCTCCATAGCCGGGTATTTGCCGGAATATAAATTCGCCATCCTGTTTTCCCTTATCCTTACGGCGGGCTCTTCGGTGCTTTCCATTTTTGGCCCCCTGCTGCTGGGGAATATCACCAATATCATATTTGAGGGAATCCGCGGCGGCGGGGGCATCGACTTTGCCGCCATCGGCCGCGGGGTACTGCGGCTCCTGGGGCTTTACCTTATCGGCACGGGCTTTGCCTACCTCCAGGGCTGGCTTATGTCCGGCGTATCCCTGCGGATTGCCTACCGGATGCGGAAGGCCATAGCGGAAAAAATCGGCAGACTGCCCTTCGGCTATTTTGACACCCAGACCCACGGGGATACCCTTTCCCGGATGACCAACGACGTGGACGCCGCCAGCGGTACCCTCAGTCAAAGCCTAACCCAGTTGATGAGCGCCCTTACCACCTTCTGCGGCGCCTTTATCATGATGTTCCGCATTAGCTGGCCCATGGCCTTGGCCGCGGTGCTTATCGTGCCCCTGGGTTTTGTGTTCCTCCGCCTGAGCGTGCGGTATTCCCAAAAATATTTTGCCCGGCAGCAGGCCCATTTGGGAAAGCTGAACGGCCATGTGGAGGAGATGTTCAGCGCCCACGACATCATCAAGGCCTTTAACGGGGAAGAAAAATCGGTCCGGGATTTTGACACCTATAACGAGGATCTGCGGGATACCGCCTGGCGGGTGCAGTTCTTTTTCGGCCTCATGATGCCGGCCATGACCTTTATCGGCAACCTGGGCTATGTGGTCATTGCCGTCCTCGGAGGCTGGCTTGCCCTGGCCGGGAGGATCACCCTGGGGGGCATCCAGGCCTTTATTCAGTATGTCCGCATCTTTATTCAGAACATGGGCCAGGGCGCGGAGATTACCGGCTCCCTCCAGCAGACCGCCGCGGCGGCGGAACGGATCTTCGCCTTCCTGGACGCGGCGGAGGAAAGCCCCGATCCGCCGGAGGCGCTGATCCCGGCGGACATCAGCGGGGCGGTTTCCTTTAACCGGGTATGCTTTGGCTATACGGCGGACCGGCAGGTGTTGCGGGATTTTTCCGCGGACATACAGCCCGGCAGCCGGGTGGCCATTGTGGGACCCACCGGGGCGGGAAAAACCACCCTGGTAAAACTCCTGATGCGCTTTTACGATGTAAACGGCGGCGCCATTACCCTGGACGGCCGGGACATCCGATCCTTCAAAAGGGACGATCTGCGCTCGCTCTTTGGAATGGTCCTCCAGGATACCTGGCTTTTTAAGGGCACCATCCGGGAGAATATCCGCTACGGAAAGCTGAGCGCCACCGACGAGGAGGTGGCCGCCGCCGCCAAAGCCGCCTATGCGGATCACTTTATCCGCGCCCTTCCCGGGGGCTACGACCTGGTCCTGGACGAAAACGGGGGCAACATATCCCAGGGCCAGAAGCAGCTGCTTACCATTGCCCGGGCGATCCTGGCGGACCCGAAGATCCTTATCCTGGACGAGGCCACCAGCTCGGTGGATACCCGCACGGAGGTGTTGATCCAAAAAGCCATGGACGACTTAATGAAAGGCCGGACCAGCTTTGTCATTGCCCACCGGCTTTCCACCATCCGCAATGCCGATATAATTGAAGTGATGGAAAACGGCGCCATTGTGGAGCAGGGGAATCATGACGAGCTGATAAACCGTAAGGGCGTGTACGCGGCCCTGTATCAGAGTCAGTTTGAGAACGCCCCCGCCCCCGTGGAGCCCCCCTTTAGCCGGCGGCCTTAATATGGGCCGCGAGCTTTGAGTCCTGGACCTTGATGTGGGAAACCAGCCAATCGCCGATCTTGCTGTGCACTTCCTGGAGCAGTTCCGCTGTCGGCCCCTTCATGATCAACTGGACCTTTAAATCCCGTACCGTTTTCTTAAAACCCTCGTGATACTGCTTATGGTTTGGGTAATCGGGGTAATTGTATTTTTGCTGCAGTTTTTCCTCGTCAAAAAAATGCTTTATCGTATAATCATTGAGAAAATCCAGACTCTTCCCCAGCTCGTCGGTTCCTTTCCCTTCTTCGCATTTGGCCAGAAGATCATTGATGGCGGCAAATAGCTGCTTATGCTGGCTATCAATCATCTCATGGCCGGTTTCCAAGGTTTTATCCCATTCATATCGCATCTTTGTCATCTCCTTGCGCCCAGTATACGTTCCGGCGCGAAAAGAGACAATATGCCCTGCCCCGCTTATTGACAAGAAGGGAGGGGGCATGGGTAAATAGAGAAGAATGCGGGCCGCTTGTCTTTAAGGAGTTTGATTTGAAAACATTGCATTTTGACTGTTTTTTCGGTATCGCCGGGGACATGGCCCTGGGCGCCCTGGTGGACCTGGGGATTGACCCGGATACGCTCCGGGGAGAATTGGATAAACTCGGCGTGGAGGGCTGGAAGCTCAATTTTGTCCGGGACCAGCGGGGCGGCATCAGCGGCCTCCACGCCATCGTCGATCTGGGGGACCGGACCGATCACCTGGCCCAGGATGATGACGCCGCCCCTCACGTCGCTCCTCATCATGATCACGATCATCACCAGGATGACCACGGTCATCCTGATCACGAACACGGCCATCACGACCACGAACACGCCCATCACCATGACGGGCACGATCATGATCATCATGATCACCATCATCATAACTCATGGAAGGAGATCCGCGCCCTGATTGAAAAATCCGGCATCACCGCCGGGGCGAAAAAGCGGGCCCTGGCTATTTTTACCCGGATTGCGGAGGCGGAAGCCCAGGTGCACGGGGTCCCGGTGGACGCCGTTACCTTCCACGAGGTGGGCGCCCTGGACTCGATCATCGACATCGTGGGGACCGCCATCTGCCTGGATCTGCTGCAGCCCGGCCGGATTACCGCAAGCGAGGTTGAGCTGGGGGGCGGAACCGTCAAATGCGCCCACGGCATCCTCCCGGTGCCCGCCCCGGCCACCCTGCTCCTCTGCCGGGGAATGCCGGTTAAGACCGGCGGTTCCAACAAGGAGATGACCACCCCTACCGGGGCGGCGATCCTGGCGGCCTCGGTGGACGAGTTTGTCAACGCCGGGTCTTTTCGGGAAATAAAAACCGGCTACGGCATCGGAACCCGGAAGACCGAGAAGCCTAACCTGCTCCGCATTTCCTGGCGGGAAGAAGCCCCTGTTCAGGCGGCCGCCGGGGCGGAAAGCCCGGAAACCGAGTCGCCGGTGATCACCGAGGAGCTGGTACAGATCGAGGCGAATATCGACGATATGAGCGGTGAGGCCCTGGGCTTCCTCATGGAGAACCTCTTTGACGCCGGGGCGCTGGACGTAACCCTAAGCCCCTGCACCATGAAAAAATCCCGGCCCGGGACCCTGGTTTCCGTCCTCTGCCCCCCCGTCCGGCTCCCCGCCCTGCGGCGGACCATGTTCCAGAAATCCGCCACCATCGGCTTCCGGGAAAGCCCGGTCCGCCGGCTCTCCCTGCGCCGGGAAGAAAGCCGGGTCTCCGGGGATTTCGGCCAGGCCCGGACCAAGACGGTGTTCTACGGGGACAAGCCCCTGCGCAGCAAGATCGAGTTCGAGGACCGCGCCGCCCTTGCCCGGGAGCGGGACATATCCCTGGACGAAGCCGGGCGGATCATCGCCGGGAAGTAACGCGGGGAGATGCGGTTAACCGGCAAGCCGAAGAAGGTGAATATGAGCATACGGCCGACCTTCCGGCTGTAACCGGAACGTTATGCGATGAACAGAGCGCAATTACACGCTAAATACCAAAATATATGGAAATACTAAATCATCCTCAATATCTACGGTTTCTCCGTATCCATTAACTAAATTCTTCCCCACCATGTCTAATTCCATGACCTTAGAACAGTCATGTTTTATGCCGTTGCGCCAAATATATTCACTCTTCCCTAGCGTTCTGTATTATACAGACAAGGGAATCGCGGATATGGTATACTGGCGGCATGAAACGAGAAATATTGCCCCGGTTAAATGCCGAAGATAAGTCGCTGATGGAAGATATACTTTTTGCCGGAAAGATCGAACATAAATTCGCGGTGCGGTTGCAAACGGAGTTGCATCGCGCGAATGGCAAAGCGACAAATGACAT
>JAISQJ010000037.1 GCA_031274285.1 Treponema sp.
AGGATGGCGGGAGAAGTGGTATTAACGATAAGCAAAGACCTGGAAGAGAAACTCCGGTTGATGAGCGAATACAAAGGGGAGTTAGACCACCAGAGCCGGATGGTGGAAGCAAAACGGGAAGGGCGGTTAGAAGGGCGGCTGGAAGGACAGCGGGAGCAGCAGCGGGAAATCGCCCTCAATTTGCTTAACATAGGTTTATCGCCGGAGCAGATTGCGCAAAGCACCGGTTTATCCGTCGAGGCGGTCCTGCGGCTGCGCAACCAGAAGGCCAACCCCTAAGGCCTCCAGCCTTTTTTTCTTGCCCCCGGCGGGCTTCTTTTGTATTTTATAAAGTGGAGCCCCGCGGGAACTAAAGTTGCCGCAGGCCCCGTGACGTAATCCGCTATCACATTAAAACCTCAAGGAGTTGTTCTATGGCGCAGCGCCAATTCCAAACCGAAGTAAACCAATTGTTAAACCTCATCATCCATTCCCTCTACTCCAACCGGGAGATCTTTCTGCGGGAACTGGTCTCCAACGCATCGGACGCCCTGGATAAGCTCAAGTACCTCACCGTGGCGGACGAAGCCTATAAATCCATCAGTTTTAATCCCCGTATCGATATCACCTTTGACAAGGACGCCAAGACCCTCTCCATCGCGGATAACGGCATCGGCATGAACGAACAGGACCTTACCGAATCCCTGGGGACCATTGCCCGCTCCGGAACCAGGGCCTTCCTGGAAAAACTCAGCGCCGACGCCAAAAAGGACTCCAACCTTATCGGCCAGTTCGGGGTGGGCTTCTATTCGGCCTTTATGGTGGCGGATAAGATCGAGGTAACCAGCCGCAAGGCGGGGGAAGAGAAGGCCTGCCTCTGGTCAAGCGACGGCAAGGACGGCTACGACATCGAAGAGGCCGCCAGGGACAGCCAGGGGACCACCGTGCTCCTCCGCCTGAACGAGGAGGGCCTGGAGTTCGCCAACCGCTGGTCCATAGAGGACATCATCAAGCGCTATTCCAACCACGTGGCCTTCCCCATCTACCTTACCTACGATGAAAACGAATACGACGACAAGGGCAAGGTGAAATCAAGCAAGCAAAAGACCGATCAGATAAATTCCGGCGCAGCCCTGTGGCGGCGGCCCAAATCGGAGCTTAAGGACGCTGATTACGCCGAATTCTACAAACAGTTGGGCCATGACAGCGACGATCCCCTGTTCTATATCCACACCAAGGCTGAGGGAACCCTGGAATACACCACCCTTTTCTATATTCCCAAGAAGGCCCCCTTCGATATGTACAACGTGGATTACAAGCCGGGGGTAAAGCTCTACGTCAAGCGGGTCTTTATTACCGATGACGACAAGGAACTGATGCCCACCTACCTGCGCTTTGTCCGGGGGGTCATTGATTCGGAGGACCTGCCCCTAAACGTAAGCCGGGAAATTCTGCAGCAAAACAAGGTCCTGGTAAACATCAAGAATGCATCGGTAAAGAAACTGCTCACCGAATTCAAGACCCTGGCGGACAGCGCGGCGGCGGGCAACGGGGAAGCCAAGGAAAAGTGGGAAACCTTTATCGGCCAGTTCAACCGGCCCCTTAAAGAAGGACTCTACCAGGATTGGGGTAACCGGGAAGCCCTGTCGGATCTGGTGCGCTTTAAGAGTACCGCCGCAGAGGGCTGGACCAGCCTGGCGGACTACGTCTCCCGGATGAAGGCGGAGCAGAAGTACATCTACTACATCACCGGCGGGGATGAAAAGACCCTGCGTTCCAGCCCCCTCCTGGAAGCCTATAGGGCCAAGGAGATCGAAGTTCTCATCATGGACGATGAGATCGACGACATCGTGATCCCCTCCCTCCTCAATTACCGCCGCGAACAGGGCGGCGCCGACGGCAAGAGCGAAAGCCAGACCTGGGAACTCAAGGCCGTGAACCGCTCCGGCGCCGATGAGGAACTGGGGGAAAAGAAGGACCGAGCCGCGGAAAAGGAGATACGGCCCGTCATCGAGAAGATCAAAAAGGCCCTGGGGGACCGGGTGAAGGAGGTCAAGCTTTCCCGCCGCCTCCACGATTCCCCCTCTTGCATCGTGGCGGACGAGAAGGACCCCAGCATCCAGATGGCCCAGATGCTCCGGGCCATGGGCCAGACCGACATGCCGGAGGTTAAACCCATCCTGGAGGTAAACGGCGGCCACCCCATTGTGGCTTCCCTCAAAAATACCGAAGACGAAATCCGCATAGCCGACGTTTCCTCGGTACTCTTGGACCAGGCCCTGCTGGTGGAGGGGGTCAAGCTCAAGGATCCCGCAGACTTCGTCCAGCGCCTCAACCGCCTGCTGGCGGGCTAAACGCATTATAAGGAGCAACACATGATCATTGGCTTCATCGGATTAGGAATCATGGGCCGGCCCATGGCAAAAAATCTCATCAACGCGGGTTACAAGCTGGTAGTCTATGACAAATACGCAAAGACTGATGACCTGACGGCCCTGGGGGCGGAAAAGGCGGTTTCCAACAAGGAAGCGGCGGCCCGCAGCGACCTGATTATCACCATGCTGCCCAATTCTCCCCACGTCAAGGAAGCGGTCCTGGGGCCCGGCGGCGTCATAGAAGGGATCAGGGCCGGGTCCACGGTGGTGGATATGAGCTCCATCGCCCCCGCCGTCTCCCAGGAACTGGCCGCCGCCCTCAAGGTCAAGGGGGTAAACTTCCTGGATGCCCCGGTTTCAGGGGGCGAGCCCAAGGCCATAGACGGCACCCTGGCCATCATGGTAGGCGGGGACCAGGGGGTCTTCGACTCGGTAAAGCCCATCCTGGAAAAAATGGGCTCCTCCGTGGTCCTGGTAGGGGAGGTGGGGGCCGGCAACGTAACCAAGCTTGCCAACCAGATCATCGTAGCCTTGAACATTGCCGCCGTATCGGAGGCCTTTGTCCTGGCTGCCAAAGCCGGGGTCAAGCCCCAGGCCGTCTTCGAGGCCATCAAAGGGGGCCTCGCGGGCTCCACGGTGATGAACGCCAAGGTCCCCATGATCCTGGACGGTAACTTCAAGCCCGGCTTCCGCATCGAACTGCACATCAAGGACCTGCAAAACGCCCTGGACACGGCCCATAACCTGGGGGTCCCCATACCCCTTACCGCGGAGGTCATGGAGATACTCCAGGCCCTCAAGGTCGATGAACAGGCCGCCAGCGATCACAGCGCCATCGTCCGGTACTATGAAAAGCTTGCCAAGATTGAGGTGAGGTCGTAGCACAGGAAAAACAGGTTTCGGGACAAAAATTTCTCGGTAAGCCCTTGACCTTTTTTTTTGTTTTTGGTAAGTTGTCTATCCTTGCCTGTAAACCGGCGCCGGGAACCGTCTTTGGAGCCGCGGTCTTGCCGGAGGGCGAGAGAATGAGGGAGTTTTAATGCCTACGATAAACCAGTTGGTTCGTTTCGGGAGACAGCAGGTTGGCTCCAAGACGAAGTCGCCGGCCCTGCAGTCCTGCCCCCAGAAGCGGGGTACCTGTACCCGGGTTATGACGGTTACCCCCAAGAAGCCCAATTCCGCCCTGCGGAAGGTGGCCCGTGTGCGGCTTTCCAATGGAACCGAGGTAACGGCTTATATCCCCGGCATCGGGCATAATTTGCAGGAACATTCGGTGGTTTTGGTCCGGGGCGGCCGGGTTAAAGACCTTCCGGGGGTCCGTTACCATATTATCCGGGGCGCCAAGGATACGCTGGGCGTGGAAGATCGCAAGCGCAGCCGGTCCAAATACGGCGCCAAACGGCCAAAGGCATAGGGAAAGGCAATGGGACGCAAGAAAAAGACGGTAGATCGGGGCATTGCCCCGGATCCTAAGTATAACAGCGTGGTGGTTTCCAAATTTGTAAACCGCATGATGTGGGAGGGCAAGCGCTCCATCGGCCTGCGGATTGTCCACGAAGCTCTGGGGATTCTGCAGCAAAAGGCTGAAAAGGAGCCCCTGGAGGTATTCCTCAAGGCCCTGGACAATGTAAAGCCGATGATCGAAGTTAAGTCCCGCCGGGTAGGCGGAGCTACCTACCAGGTTCCCGTGGAGATTCGGGAATCCCGGCGGGAAGCCCTGGGGATGCGCTGGATTATCACCGCGGCCCGCTCCCGTTCCGGTCATGGCATGGGGGAACGGCTTGCATCGGAGTTGCTGGATGCGTATAATAGTACCGGCACGGCATTTAAGAAGAAGGAGGACACCCATAAAATGGCCGAAGCCAACAAGGCTTTTGCCCATTATAGGTGGTAATCCGTAACGTTTTAGCGGTCCCCCGTGGGGATTTCGTGCACCGTATGGCATAATGGCCGAATCCAGGGGGATTCGGATGGTCTTTGAAAATTGTTTATCCGGTACTAGGTACCGGATGAAAACCGTTTAGCGGGTGAACCGATGGTTCGGCGCCGGGAGGTATAGAGAGATAATCTAGTATCGTCGGCAAAGAGCCAGGGTAGGGCTTCCAAAGCCCGGGGCGAAAGCCTTAAGCCCGTATACGGGGTCTCGCGGGGCTGCCTTGGCAGCCCCGGGCCTCCAGGCGAAAATGCCGGAGGCTTATGATCCAAACCGATCATCGGGGGCCGGAAGAGCCGTTGGGTTCTTTTTGGTCCGTAGGTTTAAAGATGGGATAGGTGGACGGGACAGTTGGACAGATAAAAGTGTCAGGCTTTGTCTGTGGAATTTCCCCTGTCAAGGGGAATGTCCAAAGGAATAAGAACATACCGTTCTTGGTTCCGCTGTTTTCCTGCAATCAAATCCCATTATAAGAGCGCTTCGGGAAGCCCTAGTTTCCGGAGTCTAACCGTTCAAGCATCAGGGCTGCCGCCGGAATGTTATTCCGGGGCCTTAATCCCTGTGGTAGATGTATTTTATAGTGTGCCCATGAAGGAGGACACCAAATGGCGAAAGATAAGTTTAATCGCACAAAAATTCACATGAATGTCGGCACGATTGGTCACGTTGACCATGGCAAGACCACACTCTCCGCCGCGATCACCATGTACTGTTCCAAGAAGTACGGTGATAAGCTTATGAAATTTGATGATATTGACAATGCGCCGGAAGAGAAAGCCCGTGGTATTACCATCAATACCCGGCACCTGGAATACCAGTCGGAAAACCGGCACTATGCCCACATCGACTGCCCCGGCCACGCCGACTATATCAAAAATATGATTACCGGCGCGGCCCAGATGGACGGCGCCGTCCTGGTAGTATCCGCCCCGGATTCGGTCATGCCCCAGACCCGGGAGCATATCATCCTGGCCCGCCAGGTCGGTGTGCCCAACATCATCGTGTTCCTCAACAAGGTTGACCTGGTTGACGATCCTGAACTCATTGAGCTGGTCGAAGAAGAAATTAAAGACGTGCTCACCAACAATGGATTCCCCGGCGACAAGATTCCGATCATCAAGGGTTCCGCCTTCAAGGCCATGTCCGATCTGGCGGAAGGTACCGCCGATCCCGATTCCCTGGAATCCGCCAAGTGTGTCAAGGAACTCCTGGATGCTATGGACTCCTACTTCCCCGATCCGGTGCGGGACAGCGATAGGCCCTTCCTGATGCCCATCGAGGACGTATTCACCATTTCCGGCCGCGGTACC
This sequence comes from Treponema sp., assembly GCA_031274285.1. Taxonomy (GTDB): domain Bacteria; phylum Spirochaetota; class Spirochaetia; order Treponematales; family Breznakiellaceae; genus JAISFT01. The sequence continues at coordinate 5,598 of JAISQJ010000037.1, forward strand.
GTGGTCACCGGCAAAGTGGAACGGGGCGGCCTCAAAAAGAACGAGGAAGTTGAGATTGTGGGTATCAAACCCACCGTTAAGACCGTTGTCACGGGCCTTGAGATGTTTAACAAGGAATTGGACGAGACCCAGGCCGGTGATAACGTGGGGGCCCTCCTTAGGGGTATCGATAAAAAAGATGTGGAGAGGGGCCAGGTGCTGGCCAAGCCCGGTTCCATCACCCCCCACAATAAGTTCAAGGGGCAGATTTACTGTCTCTCCAAGGAAGAGGGCGGGCGGCACAGTCCCTTCTTTACCGGTTACCGGCCTCAGTTCTACTTTAGGACTACCGATATTACGGGTACGGTTAAACTTCCCGAAGGTAAAGAAATGGTGATGCCCGGGGATAATACCGAGATTCTCGGCGAACTGATACACCCCATTGCCATGGAGAAGGGGCTTCGTTTTGCTATCCGCGAAGGCGGTAAAACCGTTGCCTCCGGTCAGGTAATTGATATCGTCGAATAGCACGCTTATTAATCGGCTGTTAACCGGCGGCATAAACCGGGTTTCCGGTTTATGCCATTGCTATTCCGGCGTTGCCTGCGGTAAGCCTTGGAGGAATAATGGCTAAGGAACGAATTCGCGTGCGGCTGCGCGGTTTCGATGTTGAGTTGATCGATCAGAGCGCGAAATCTATCGTTCAAACGGTACAGAAGGCGGGGGCAAAGGTCACAGGCCCTATCCCCCTTCCCACCCGTATCAACAAGGTTACGGTACTTCGTTCACCCCACGTGAACAAAAAGTCCCGGGAGCAGTTTGAGATGCGGACCCATAAACGGTTGATTGATATCATCGATCCTTCCCCGGAAGTAATGGATTCTTTGATGAAACTGGAACTTCCCGCCGGGGTGGATGTCGAAATAAAACAGTAACCCTGTTTTTTGGAGTAAGAGATGTTGGGGCTATTGGCCAAGAAAGTGGGTATGACGCAGGTATTTGACGATGACGGCAACCTGGTTCCGGTAACGGTGCTGCGTTTTGATCCGAATATCGTTGTTGCCCAAAAGACCGAAGAAAAAGACGGTTACAGCGCCGTTGTCGTCGGCGTGGACGACAAAAAAAAGCATCTGGTAACGAAGCCCTACGGGGGGCAGTTCCCTGAGAACATCACCCCCAAAAAGACGTTGAGGGAACTGCGGAATTTTGAAAAAGAAGTTGCCGTAGGCGATTCCCTGGGGGCGGAGCTTTTTGAGGGCTGCCGCTATGTGGATGTGTCCGGGGTTTCCAAGGGGAAAGGATTCCAGGGCGTGGTAAGGCGCTATGGCTTTGGCGGCGGACGGCGAACCCATGGTTCTAAATTCCACCGGGAACCCGGTTCCACCGGCCAGTCCACCTATCCGCACCGGACCTTTAAGAACGTTAAGCTGCCGGGACGCATGGGCCGGGAACGGGTCACGGTGTTGAGCCTGCGGGTGGTTAAGCTGGATACCGAAAAGCAGCTTATCATGATCGGGGGCTCAGTGCCCGGCGTGAACAAGGGCCTGGTCCTTGTCAGGGCTGCGGTTAAAAAGTAAGGGCGTCGAAATGAATCGTACGGTATATTCGATAGACGGCAAGGAGCTTAGGAGCATCGAATTAGACGATGCGGTCTTCGGACTCCCGGTAAACGAAGATGTGATCTGGCATGCCATTAACAACGAGCTTGCTAATAGGCGGCAGGGAAATGCCAGTACCAAGGACCGGGGGGAAGTGCACGGTTCCAATGCCAAGCCTTATAAGCAGAAGGGAACGGGCCGGGCCCGGCGGGGCGATAAAAAGTCTCCCATCTTAGTGGGCGGCGGTGTAGTTTTTGGCCCCAAGCCCCGGGATTATTCCTATACCATCCCTAAGAAGGCGAAGCGCCTGGCGATTAAAAGTATTTTAAGCCTCAAGGCCCAGAGCGATATGCTGAAGGTGGTGGAAGATTTTTCGATTGATTCGGGTAAGACCAGGGACCTGGTGGGGCTGCTTAAGAATTTTGGCGATACGGTGCGGACCGTGCTTGTCCTTAAGGATGATGATCCCAAACTCAAGCAGGCTGCCGCCAATATCCCCTGGCTCTCCTACCTTTCTTATAACCGCCTTTCCGCCCACGATCTCTTTTACGGGCGCCGGGTGTTGATGCTCGAAACCGCGGCGAAAAACCTAAGCGGATTTTACGCCGGGAAAACCCAGGAGGCCGCGGAATGATCAACTACGAAGGCGTGCTTATCGAACCGGTCCTTTCCGAAAAGGCCAATATCCTGCGGGAAGAGGGCAAATACGTATTCAAGGTGGACCCCCGGGCCACCAAGCTGGATATTAAAGAGGCGGTCCGCCGGCTCTTTAATATGCATCCCATCTCCTGTACCGTCATGCGGGTGGGGGGGAAACCCAAGAGGCAGCGTAACAGGTCGGGCTTAACCGCTTCCTGGAAAAAGGCCATTGTCCGGCTTCCCAAAGATGAGAAAATCAGCCTTTTCGAGGGCGTGTAAGGGAAAGGGAATATGGGAATCAAAACATATAAACCCATCACCGCGGGGATGCGGCAATGGACCAGCCTGGATAACTCGGAACTTACCAAACACACAAAACCCGAGAAGACCCTTACCTCGGGCCGCTCGGAAAAGGCGGGCCGGGACTCCCGGGGACGTATCAGTGTGCGGCACAAGGGCGGCGGTCACAAGCGCCTGTACCGTACCATTGATTTCAAGCGGGATAAGATTGGCATACCCGGCAAGGTGGCCACCATCGAGTACGATCCCAACCGGAGTTCCAATATCGCGCTCATAAAATACGCCGATGGAGAAAAACGCTACATCATTGCCCCCAAGGGCCTGACGGTGAATGCCCAGGTTATCAGCGGCCCTAATGCCCCCATTGAGGTGGGGAATGCCCTGCCCCTGGAGCATATACCCCTGGGTTTTACGGTCCACAATATTGAGCTTACCCTGGGCCGGGGCGGTCAAATGGCCCGGTCCGCAGGGACCGGCGCGCTCATCGCCGCCAAAGAAGGGGATTATGTGACCATCAAGCTCCCCTCCGGCGAGATGCGGATGGTCTTTAAGAAGTGCTGCGCCACCATCGGCGTAGTGGGTAATGAAGATCACATGAACGTATCCCTGGGGAAGGCCGGCCGCAAACGCTGGCTGGGCGTGAGGCCCACGGTTCGTGGTATGGCGATGAATCCCGTTGACCATCCCCACGGAGGCGGCGAGGGAAAAAACAAGGGTATCCACCCGGTGACTCCCTGGGGTCAGCCTACCAAGGGGTATAAGACCAGGAAGAAGCATAAACCCTCATCCAGGTTTATTGTGAGCCATGGTAAGAACAAGTAGGGAACACGGCGCGGTATACGCCGGGAATTCTGTGAGGAGTTAAGGGTGTCAAGGTCCATCAAGAAGGGGCCCTTCATTGAGAAGAGCCTATACAAAAAGGTGCTGGAAATAAGCAAGGCTGGGGATAGGAAGATGATTAAGACCTATTCCCGCTGTTCCACCATCATCCCTGAAATGGTTGGCGGGACCATATCCGTATATAACGGAAAAGCCTGGATTCCTGTGTATATCACGGAAAACCTTGTTGGTCATAAGCTTGGCGAATTTGCCCCTACCCGGATCTTCCGGGGCCATGGCGGTTCGGATAAGAAAGCGGCTAAGTAACAGGAAAGCACAATGGCGGAAAAAAACGGTTATAAAGTCGTAAGTAAGTATATTATCGCATCGCCTTTTAAGCTGCGGCCGGTGGCGGATCTGATCCGCCGCAAGCCTTACCCGGAGGCGATTTCCCTGCTTGAAAACATGCCCCACAAGGGCGCCAGGCTTATCGGGAAGGTGGTAAAGTCCGCCGCCGCCAATGCCCTGGGGCTGAACAAGCAGCTTGATGAGGATATGCTCTATGTACGGGATGTGCAGGTTGATGAGGGACCTCGGATGAAGAGGATTTGGTTTCGTGCCCGGGGCCGGGCCGATATGCTCCTCAAAAGGATGTGCCACATTACCGTGGTAGTTGATGAAACCGCGCGGGCCACGGCTTCGCGTTAAAGGCGGGAGAATAAGGTGGGACAGAAAGTAAATCCGACCGGGTTGCGGCTCGGAATCAACAAGACCTGGGGTTCCCGGTGGTATGCGGATCCCAAGGAATATGCTGATACGCTTCACGAGGACATAAAACTCCGGGCCTTTATCACGGCTATGCCCGAAACCAGGGGCGCCGACATTGCGGAACTGGAAATTATCAGGCATCCCCAGCGGATCACCATTACGATACATACGGCCCGGCCCGGGGTAATCATCGGGGTAAAGGGCGCCAACATCGAAAAGATCGGATCGGAACTACAGAAGCATGTAAGTAAGAAGATTCAGATAAAAATAAAAGAAGTGCGGAATGCGGACAGCAACGCCCAGATAGTTGCCCAGAACATCGCCCGCCAACTTCTGGCCCGCTCCAGTTTTAGGCGGACCATGAAACAGGCCATTGCCAACGCCATCAAGAAGGGGAATGCCCAGGGCGTTAAGGTGCGGCTTTCCGGACGGCTCGGAGGGGCAGAGATGTCCCGGACCGAGGAAGCCAAGGAAGGGCGGATTCCCCTGCACACCCTGCGGGCGGATATCGACTACGGTTTTGCCGAAGCCCATACCACCTATGGTTCCATTGGGGTAAAGGTCTGGGTCTACAACGGCATGAAATACGGTAAAGAGCAAAAGGAAGATGCCGGTGCGCTGATACGCAAACGGCGGGACCGGGTAGGTATGGGGGCAAGGAGTTAACTATGCTGAGCCCAAAACGCGTAAAATTCCGTAAAGTGCAGCGCGGCAATATGCCGGGTAACGCCACCCGCGGCAATGCGGTGGTCTTTGGCGATTATGCCCTGGTGGCGATGGATCGCATGTGGATTACGAACCGGCAGATCGAAGCGGCCCGTATCGCCCTGAACCGCCATGTTAAGCGGGGCGGCAAGATTTGGATCCGCATCTATCCCGACAAACCCTACTCCAAAAAACCGGCGGAAACCCGCATGGGCAAGGGCAAGGGCGCCCCCGAATACTGGGTCGCGGTGGTTAAGCCCGGAACGGTGATGTTTGAACTGGGCGGGATCGAAAAGGCCATAGCGGAGGAGGCAATGATCCTGGCAGGATCCAAGCTTCCGATTAAAACTAAATTTGTCGCCCGTTCCGATATGGAACTGGGCATTTAAGGGGCGGGTAAGGCAACTATGAAGAATTCGTTTAAGAATCTAAGCTTTCCCGAACAAAAGGCCAAGCGGGATGAGCTTGTCCGAAAATACATGGAATTGCGGTTTCAAATGGTTATTGGCCATGTGGATAACCCCCTGCAGAAACGCGGCATGCGGCGGCAGCTTGCACGGCTCAATACCCTGATCCGGCAGCATGAAATTGCGGAACAGCGGCAGGCAATTCTGCAGAACCTGCAGGCGGTGGAGGCAAAATAATGGCAGAGGCGGCGGTTAAGACCAAAAAAGAATTTGTAGGGGTTGTAAAGAGCGACAAGATGGAGAAAACCATTGTAGTTGCCGTGGAAACCACTGCCCTGCATGCTTTGTATAAGAAATATGTGCGGCGGATCAAAAAACTCAAAGCCCATGATGAGACGAATGACGCAAAGACGGGCGACCGGGTCAGGGTCGTGGAATGCCGACCCATCAGCAAGGAAAAGTGTTGGAAACTCGCGGAAATTATTGAGCGGGCCAAGTAGGACACGGGGAGTACGAAAAAATGGTTCAGGTGGAATCGTTCCTGAATGTGGCGGATAATTCAGGGGCTAAAACAGTTCAGTGTATCAAGGTCCTGGGCGGCTCCAAACGGAAGTATGCCGGGATTGGGGATATTATCGTGGTAGCGGTAAAGGATGCCCTCCCCACTTCCACCATAAAAAAGGGGTCTGTTGAAAAGGCGGTGGTGGTCCGAACCCATAAGGAGTACCGTCGGCCCGATGGTACCTATATCCGCTTTGACGACAATGCCTGTGTCATCATTGACGCGGTACTCAACCCCAAGGGAAAACGTATCTTCGGGCCGGTAGCCCGGGAACTGCGGGAAAGGGGCGATTTTATGAAGATCGTATCCCTTGCTCCCGAAGTGTTGTAGGAGTTAATCATGGCTGAAGCGGTTCATAAATTTAAGCTGCGGGTAGAAGATACCGTCCAAGTGATTACGGGCAAAGACAAGGGAAAGCGGGGGCGGATATTAAAAATCCTCCGCGACAAGGACCGGGTCGTGGTGGAGGGCGTGAATATTGTCAAAAAGGCAAAGAAACGCCGGAACCAGCAAGATCGGGGAGGTATTGTGGAGCTTGAGGCGGCCATCCATAGCTCTAATGTGATGGTTGTATGCAAAAAATGCGGTCCCACCCGGATTGGGTATAAGCTTGAACAAAACCCCGAGGGGAAACTTGTTAAGGCCCGGGTTTGTAAAAAATGCGGAGAGGTCTTGTGATGAGTGGTTATGAACCAAGGCTTAAAAAAATATACCGGGAACAGGTAGCCCCGGAACTCTTCAAAGAGTTCGGTTATACTTCAACCATGCAGACTCCAAGGCTGGTAAAAATTGTGGTAAGCATGGGGGTAGGCGAGGCGCTGCAGAACAAAAAGCTTCTGGACGCCGCGATTGACGATCTTACCCTGATCACCGGCCAACGGGCGGTTAAAACCAAGGCCCGGAAGAGTATCGCGAATTTCAAGATACGAACCGGCCAGGAGATCGGCGCCAAGGTGACGCTGCGGGGGGCCATGATGTACGAGTTTCTGGACCGGCTGGTGAATGTGGCCCTTCCACGGGTTAAGGACTTCAGGGGGATCAGCCAAAATGCCTTCGACGGCCATGGCAACTATGCCCTGGGTATCACAGAGCAGATTATTTTTCCCGAGATTGATTTTGATAAAATAGAGCGGGTTGCCGGGCTTAACATTGTTATTGTAACAACCGCAAGGACCGATGCGGAAGCAAAGGCTTTCCTCGGTAAGTTCGGTATGCCATTCCGGAGGTAGGAGGTACCATGGCAAGAAAAGCAATGATTATCAAGGCGCTGCGGACGCCAAAATATAAGACAAGAAAAGTGAACCGCTGCAGGATCTGCGGAAGGGCTCGGGGGTATCTGCGGAAGTATGAAATGTGCCGTCTTTGTTTCCGCAAGTTGGCGAGCGAGGGACTTATTCCCGGCGTCACTAAATCAAGCTGGTAATGCAGGAGAGCAAGGATGAGCGTTTCTGATCCTGTTGCGGACATGCTGACCAAAATCCGGAATGCCGGAATGGCAAAGCACGAAAAGGTTGATATCCCTACCTCCAAGCTTAAGCTTGAAATCGTCAAGATTTTAAAGACCGAAGGGTATATCAAGAATTTTAAGAAGGCGAACCAGGACGGGGCTAATGTAATCAGGGTATTCCTGAAATACGATGACCAAACTGCCCCAATTATCCACGGTATCGCAAAGGTTTCCAAACCCGGTCGCCGCGTATACGCGGGCTACAAAAGCATGCCCAGGGTTTACAACGGGTACGGTACCCTTATTGTTTCTACATCCATGGGGGTAACTACCGGCAAAAAGGCCGCCGAAAAACGTGTAGGCGGCGAGATCATCTGTACGGTTTGGTAAGAGGTATTTATGTCGCGTATCGGGAAAATACCGGTTAAAGTCCCCAAAGGGGTTAAAGTCACTTTCCAGGATGAAGTTATGATCGTGGAAGGCCCCAAGGGAAAACTCTCCCAGAAATTTCACCCCGTTGTCACCTTCGAGGACAAGGGGGAGGAAATTGTGGTGGGCCGGCTGAATGAGGAAAAACAAACCGTGGCTTACCATGGGCTTTACCGGAATCTGCTCAATAACATGGTGATTGGGGTTTCCGTCGGCTTCAGCAGAGTCCTGGTGATCACCGGAGTTGGCTACCGGGCGGAAGTCCAGGGCAAGCTTCTCAGCATGAGCCTGGGCTATTCATCGGATGTGTATGTCGGTATTCCCGACGGCATTGCGGTTACCGCGGATGTACAGGGCAGGGTTGTGATAAGCGGGATTGATAAGCAGCAGGTCGGCGAGTTTGCTTCCCAAATTCGAAAGCTCCGCCTCCCCGAGCCCTATAAGGGCAAGGGTATCAGGTATGAAGATGAGCAAATTAGAAGGAAAGTCGGGAAATCCGGCGTTAAATAAGGTGTAGGTATGCTGCGAAAAATGCTTGAAAAGGACCGGAAACGGTTAAAGAGGAAGGTCCATATCCGCAAGAGGATCGCCGGTACCTCCGAGCGGCCCCGAATGACCGTATTTCGGAGTAACCGGGCCCTATCGGTGCAGATCGTCGATGATACCAAGGGCCATACCCTGGCTTCGGTTTCGACTCTGGAAGAGGAACTTCGGGGCATCAAAGTGACGGTGGAGGGCGCCGGGCAGCTTGGGGAAGTGATAGGGAAGCGGCTTCTGGAAAAGAATATTACTACGGTGGTATTTGACAGGAATGGGTATCTCTATCATGGAGTAATCAAGGCATTAGCTGACGGGACCCGGAAAGCCGGGGTTCAGTTCTAGGGGGCGGGATGGAAAACGGACAGGAAAAGAGCGCTGAACTGCTCACCGGCGGGGAGCAGCTCCCTAATGCCGAGTCGGATGCTAAAATCGAGCCTGCTAAGCTTAGCGCCGAGCTCATCAAGGGCGGCGCGGAATACGGCGGCGAAGGGAGACGATCTGAAGGTCGGGGACGCCGGGATCGGGACAGGAGCCGGGACGGCGCGGACAAAAAATATGTGGAAAAGCTGGTAAAGCTTAACCGGACCGCCAAAGTCTCAAAAGGCGGCCGCCGGTTTTCCTTCTCCGCCCTTACGGTTATCGGCGACCGGAAGGGTAATGTGGGCTACGGCTTTGGCAAGGCAAATGATGTTTCCGAGGCAATCCGCAAGAGTGTTGATAAGGCGGAGCGGAATATGATGAAGCTCCCTGTAAAAAACGGAACCATTCCCCATGAAATAATTGGGTTTTTTAAGGCTTCCCGGGTTATTTTGAAGCCCGCCTGTTCCGGAACGGGGATCATCGCCGGCGGCCCGGTTCGGGCAATCATGGAAGCCGGCGGCGTCACCGACGTGCTGAGTAAATCCATCGGCGCTTCAAGCCAGTACAACGTGGTCAAGGCGACCTTTAGCGGAATTGGGAAACTGATGGATGCGAAGGCGATTGCCAAGAACCGGGGTAAGCCGCTAAACGAGCTGTGGGGTTAAAAATATGGCGCAGAAAATTCGGATCCGCCTGACAGGGAGCGTCATTGGGGCCCTTCCTAAACAGCGGGCAACGGTACGTTCCCTGGGGCTGCGGAAGATTGGTTCGGTAAACGAACTGGAAGCGACCCCAGCGGTGCTGGGGATGGTGAGGGTAGTTTCCCACCTGGTTTCCGTGGAGGAGCTTCCGGGCGTCTAAGGACGGTCGGAATGAGGAGATGCTAATGCACGATTTCAATTTACATGCCCCCGAAGGCGCCCATAAGAAGAAGCGGATCATTGGCCGCGGTCAAGGTTCGGGCCGGGGTACTACCGCGGGCAAGGGCAATAAGGGCCAAAAATCCCGTTCCGGCGGGAAAACCTATGTAGGCTTTGAAGGCGGGCAGATGCCTCTGTACCGCCGCTTAGCCCAGCGGGGTTTTTCCAACTATCCCTTCAAAAAGGAAGTGCAGATTGTTAACCTGGGGGATATAGAGGCCCGTTACGGGGCTTCGGAAACCGTGAATCCTGAAAGCCTCTTGAAAAAAGGGCTCATCAAGGGAACCGCCCCGGTTAAGGTCCTTGGCAACGGGGGTATTACCAAAAGCCTTACCTTTGCGGTCTCCGCAGTCTCGGCATCCGCAAAGGAAAAGATTGAGAAAGCCGGGGGATCGGTTGTTATCAGCGGCAGCAAGATACCAGAGAAGCAGGAATAGGCCATGGCTAATCCTTTGATTGGTATTTTTAGAGTAAAGGAACTGCGGGAGCGGATTATCTTTACCGCCCTGATGCTGGTAGTTTTCCGCATCGGAGCGGTGCTTCCCATTCCGGGGATCAATGTGAGGGAGCTTTCCGCCTATTTTCTTTCGGAGGCGAATTCCGGAAATCCTATTGTGGATTATCTGGATCTCTTTGCCGGCGGGGCCTTCTCCAATTTCTCCGTATTCATGCTGGGAATCATGCCCTACATCAGCATGTCGATCATCATGCAGCTCCTCCTGATTGTGTTCCCCAACCTCAAGAAGATCTCCCAGGAAGAGGGGGGCAGAAAGAAGATACAGGGCTACCAGCGGATCGGCACCGTGGCGGTTTGTATCATCCAGGCCTTTGCGGTTACTCAGTATGCCCAGAGCATTATCAACAGCGGGGTGAACCTTCTTTCCATGGGGATGCTCCCCTTTAGCGTTATCGCCATCATGACGGTGACTACCGGGACCATGTTTCTCATGTGGATCGGTGAACAGATCACCCGGCGGGGGATTGGGAACGGGATTTCCCTCCTCATCTTTGCCGGTATCGTGGCCCGGCTGCCCCAGGCCCTCTATGAGCTGGGCCAAGGGGTACGGAACGGAGACCTAAACCCGGTGTTTGTCATCGTGGTGTTCGTGGTATTCGTGGCGGTGGTTGCCCTGGTGGTCTTTGAGCAGCAGGGACAGCGGAAGATTCAGGTGAATTATGCCAAACGGGTGGTGGGCCGCCGGATGTATGGCGCCCAGAACACCTACATTCCCTTTAAGATCAATCCATCGGGGGTTATCCCGGTCATCTTTGCCTCCTCGATCCTTACCTTTCCCCTGCAGATCGCCACCAACTTTGGGGGGAATGTGGCATGGTTGAATACGGTATCCCGGATACTGAGCCCCCGTGGGGCCCTCTACAATATACTGTACATTCTTTTGATCATCTTTTTTGCCTACTTTTATACCCAGGTAAGCCTTAACCCCATTGAGATAGCCAAGCAGATTCGGGAGAATGGGGGCTCCATACCCGGAATCAGGGCGGAGCGGATCGAGGAATACCTGACCAAGATCCTTAACCGGATTGTTCTGCCCGGTTCCCTGTACCTGGCCCTGATTGCGGTTATTCCAACCTTTATCCAATGGGCCTTTAACTTCCCCTCCTCAATTTCCTATCTGATGGGGGGTACATCCCTCCTGATCTTGGTGGGTGTGGATTTGGATACCATGAGCCAGGTTGAGGGTCTGCTCAAGATGCACCACCATGAAGGGCTTACCCGGCACGGCCGGCTTCGGGGGCGGAACCTATAGCGAAAGGCTGCCCTTTGCTCTGATTGACGAAGGCGGCCAAATTCGGTTTAATAAGTGGTTACCCGTAAATTCGGGACCATACCAAGGGGAGTTGATGAATGAAAGTTCGTACCAGTGTAAAGCCGATTTGTGACAAATGCAAGGTTATCAAGCGAAACGGCATTGTCCGTATCGTTTGTCAGAATCCCAAGCATAAGCAGAAGCAGGGGTAATGTATGGCGCGTCTAGTGGGGGTGGACCTCCCGAATAAGCATACCAACATCGCATTGACCTATATCTATGGGATAGGCAGATCCAGCGCCGATGAAATCTGTGAAAAGGCAAAGCTTGACCCCCTGCGGAAGATCAACGAACTTTCCCAGGAGGAATTGAACGATCTGCGCCAGATCATCGAGGGGGAATACAAGGTTGAAGGCCGCCTGCGCACGGAAATTGCCCTGAACATCAAGCGGCTTATGGATATTGGCTGTTACCGGGGCCTGCGGCACCGTAAGGGGCTGCCCCTCAGGGGTCAGCGGACCAGGACCAATGCCCGTACCCGCAAGGGCAAGAAAAAGACGGTTGCCGGGAAGAAGAAATAGCAGGCTGAGAGGTTCGGAATGCCGCGCCGGCGGGGCGCGGCGGTTGAACCCTTGGTCATGGAGGATAGAGTGGCTGCTAATACCAAGAAGCGGAAAGAGAAAAAATCAGTCTATGAAGGGAATGTGTACATTCAGGCTACCTTCAACAATACCATTGTAACCATTACCGATCTCATGGGGAATGCGGTTTCCTGGGCCAGTTCCGGGGGGCTTGGATTCCGGGGGGCCAAGAAATCGACCCCCTTTGCCGCACAAACGGTGACGGAAACCGCGGCGCAGAAGGCCATGCAGGCAGGTTTGCGGGAGGTTCATGTATACGTTAAGGGTCCGGGGATTGGCCGGGAATCGGCGATTCGTCAGTTGGGGGCGCTGGGCATCAAGGTGAGGTCCATCAACGATGTAACCCCGATTCCGCATAACGGCTGCCGGCCGCGGAAGACCCGCCGCATTTAGGCGCCTACCAAGGGGGAAAGGAAGAATGGCAAGATATACCGGGCCGGTGTGCCGAATGTGCCGGACTGAGCAGAAGAAGTTGATGCTAAAGGGGAATCGCTGCAAAAGCGATAAGTGTCCTATCAATAGAAAACGGCCTGCCCCGGGGAAGGATCCTAAAGGACGGCCGGGCAAGCGTTCGGACTATGGGATTCAGCTTAGGGAGAAGCAGAAGCTTAAGAGAATCTATGGGATGCAGGAAAAGCAGTTCAGCCTGTTTTTCGAGCGGGCCCTTCGTATGACCGGCATCACGGGTGAAAACCTCTTTGTGCTTCTTGAACGCCGTCTGGACAATGTGGTTTACCGGCTCCGCCTGGCTTCTTCCCGCAGCCAGGCCCGGCAGGTGGTACTGCACGGCCATGTGGCGGTTAACGGGAAACGGGTTAATATCCCATCCTATCTGGTAAAACCTGAGGATGAGATTTCCATCATGGAAACCAGCCGGAGCCTGGTGATTTTTAAGGATGCGTTGAAGGAATATGGCAAGTCCGGGGTAATGCCCTGGCTCCAGTTGGATTCTGACGCATTGAAAGGTAAGTTCCTTGCCTCCCCCCGCCGCAGTGATATTACTGATTTGGCGGACATTAAGGAACAGATGATTGTTGAATTATATTCTAAGTAAGGAGTGCCCATGGCCCGAAAGAACCTTCTTAAAGGATTCAAGCGCCCTAAAGGTATTACCTTTGAGCATGGTGAGCTGAAGCAGAATTATGGCAAGTTCACCGCCGCTCCCTTCGAGCCGGGATTCGGTACAACGGTGGGTAATACCCTTCGCAGGGTCCTCCTTTCATCGATTCAGGGATATGCGATTACCGCGATCAAAGTCACCTCCTACAACGAGGCAGGGACAGCCCACGGGGTATCCAGCGAGTTTGAGACCATTCCCAATGTAGTGGAGGACACCCTTGAGGTTATAAACAACCTTAAGCAGATTCGCTTAAAGCTTCCCGATGATACCGAGCAGGACATACTCCTCTATGAGTGGTCGGGTAAGGGAGAGATCAAAAGTGATGATTTTGCCCGCACCGGCCAGGTAGAGGTGTTAAGTACCAACCAGCACGTGATGACCCTGATGGACAATGCCAAACTGGAAATTGAAATCCAGATTGACCTTGGACGGGGTTATGTGCCGTCGGAAGTTAACGAACGATACGTGGATGTGATTGGCACCATCCCCCTGGATGCGATTTTTTCTCCGGTCAAGAAAGTCAAGTATTCGGTGGAACCCACCCGGGTGGGGCAGCGGGCCGACTATGACAAGCTGATTTTGGAAATCTGGACCGATGGTACCGTAAGACCCGATGACGCCCTGGCGGAAGCGGCAAAAATTGCCAAGGATCACCTTTCGGTATTCATAAACTTTGACGAAAACAGCTTTTGTTCCGACGAGGATTTTGACGAGGACGATGAACGGGTCAGGCAGATTTTGAATACCCCCGTGGAAGAGCTGGAACTATCGGTGCGATCTTCCAACTGTCTTAAGAACGCCAATATTAAGACGATAGGGGAGCTGACGCGGAAAACAGAGGATGATATCGCCAAGACCCGGAATTTTGGAAAAAAATCCCTCCAGGAGATCAAGGAAAAGCTTAAGGAATGGAACCTGAGCCTGGGGATTACCGATGTCAGCCAGCTTAAAAAGGCTATCCGGGTAGCCCCGCAAAAGGAAGTAGAAGATGAAGCATAGGAGAGGGTTTAATCCCCTTGAAAGAACTTCGGCCCATCGAAAGGCCCTTCACCGCAGTATGGTTACTTCTCTGTTCCGCTATGGGCGGATCAGGACTACCAAGGCAAAGGCATTGGCGATTCGGCGGAGCGCGGAGAAACTCATAACCAGGGCCAAGGTGGATTCGGTTCATAACCGGCGCATCGTATCCAGCCGCCTCTATGATGAGGGGGTGGCGGCGAAGCTGTTTAATGATATAGCCCAGCGGATGAAGGACCGGCCCGGCGGCTATACCCGGATCATCAAGCTTGGCGAACGGGCCGGGGATGCGGCGGAGGTGGTTATCTTGGAGTTGGTGGATTACAAGCTGGATACCGAGACCGATAAGAAGGCAAAGAAGGAAGCCAAGGCTAAAACAAAGGCTGGGAATAAGAAAACCGCGGAAGCTGGTGCGGAATCCAAGTAGGGGAAGGGCATGTCAAAGGCGCACAGAGGAAAGGGAATCCGGACGATAGCGTCCCATGGGCGGGGGGAATGCCCGGTATGTAAGCGGACTAATGTTAAGATTCTCTATGAACAGGAATCCGGCGCGGTAAAGGTGAAGATCTGTAAAACCTGCCGGGCCGCGGTTAAGCATGGCAAGAAAAGCCTGGTTCACGACTAAGGACCTGCACAGGTCCTAATCCTCCCCGGCAAAAGGGTTTTGAAACAGTATCGTTCCTTCTCCAAGCACATTTTCCGCCAGGGATCGTAGCGAAAGCGGGCCGATCGCCTGGCCCCGGAGCCCAAGCAGGTGTTTCGCCGCCAGGTCTTCGCGGTAATTATAGAGCGGATATACACAAAAATTGGTAAAGTCTCTTTCGTAGTGGTTTACCACCGGGATAATACCTTCTTCCTCGATGGTGATAGTCCCGGCAAGCTGTTTTATCCGTACATACGCGAGACCCCCTAACTGGGTGGGGATGGTCTGCTGGGCGGATAAGAAATTTCCCAGGGAATAAAAGCAGAGGGTTTTCCCGCCGTCGGGGCGGTCCAGGTATGCATAGGGTTCCAGTACATGGGGGTGGTGGCCGATGACCAGATCTACCAGGTTATCGGCAAGGAAGCGGCCCAGATCTTCCTGCCCTTGCGTGATGGTATGACGGTATTCTTCCCCCCAGTGCATGGAAACTACCAGAACGTCGCAGAGGGGCCGCAGGGCCTTGATTTCCTTTTCCATGATTGATCTATCGATCAGGGAGACCAGGTAAGGTTTGCCCCTGGGCACGGGCAGGCTGTTGGTGCCGTAGGTGTAGGCGAGGAAACCGACCTTAATATCATTTTTTTCGATGATGACCTTTTTGGTATCCCGTTCTTCCTGGGAACGGTAGATTCCCAGGTACTGGATACCGGGGACGGTATCCCAATAGTCCATGGTCCCCAGAATCGCCCCCTCGCCCTTGTCCATGATATGATTGGTGGCATGGTTCACCACGTCAAAGCCGGCGGCCGACAGGGCGGCGCCGGCCTCCTGGGGGGTGTTAAACCGGGGATAGCCGGAAAAACCGTACTGCTGCCCCCCCAGCAAGGTTTCCTGGTTGATAAAGGCTATGTCCGCCTTTTCCACCAAGGGCTTTATTTCCGAATAATAGCTGGTGAAATCGTAGGTCCCCGTTTCCGCATTGGAGCGGATCATGACATCGTGGAATAAATTGTCTCCCGCCGCCGCCAGGGTGAGGTAATGGGGCTGGGGGCCCTGGGGCGCGGTTTCTTGTACCGTTTCCAGGGGAGGACCTAGTTCCGCCATCGGGATCACCTCCGCCGCTTCGGCCTTGCCCATCAGGGCTGGGACCACGGGATCCTTCTTTACCTGTTTCTCTAACACACAGGAGGCGAGCAGGGACACTAGCAGTTGGATTATGAGGACAGCCCTTAGGCTATGACAGGTTTTACGGTTATCTATGTTTTTCATTTTTTTAGTCTCCATTTCTTCTTTCCCACGGATGCGGCTTCTTACAGTCCGGGTCCGAAGGGTTTAATGCTGTACACACCGGGGATACCGCGGATATTTTTGAGTACCTGCTTGAGGGAATTGGCGGACTCAAGCTGCATGGTAAAAAATCCCGTAAGGCGGTTTACCGAAGTTTCCTCCAGCCGCCCTTCGATAAGATGGCCCTGGTGTTTACGCACCGCCCCCTCAATTTCGGAAAAAAGATTGGAGGAAAGCCGGGCTTCAATCTTGAAACCCCTTACCAAAACGGACCCGGCGTTTTCCCATTCCGCTTCGATTTTCCGTTCCTCAAAATCGGGGATATTGGCCAGGTTGCTGCAATTCCTCCGGTGGATGATGATCCCCCGGCCCCTGGATATGTAGCCGATGATCGCATCCCCGGTTACCGGCCGGCAGCAGCGGGCGAAGCGGATCATCATATTTTTTTCGAAGGAACCGGGATCCGACTCCACCCGGACCTGGAGGGTGTTCGCCTCCTGCCTCTTGACCCGTTGTACCGGGGGCGTGCCGCTCGGTTTTTCCGGCTCCGGCGCGGCTTTCTTTTTTGCCACCACATTTTTTTCGATGATGAGGGAGTCGTCGTTTTGTTCCAGCCACCCGCGAATCTTGCTGCGGGCCTTGGAGGTTTTTACGATTCGCAGCCAGTTGAGGTGGGGATGGGCCTTGGGGGAAGTGAGTATCTCTACCACCTGGGTGTTTTTTAATTCCGAGCTTAAGGGGATGATGGAACCGTCTGCCTTGGCCCCCACGCAGTGTTCCCCGATGGCGGAATGGATGCTGTAGGCAAAATCGATGGGGGTGGCGCCGGCGGGTAGTTCGACGACCTTGCCCATGGGGGTAAAGACATAGATTGAATCCCTAAGAATTTCCCGCCGCAGATCTTCCAGGAAGGACCGGGAATCCCGGATGCCGGTCTTTTCCGGGGAATCCCCGCCTGCTTCGGCGTTTTTCCAGTCCCGCAGGCGGTTTACGATGGAGATATCCACGGGGCGGACCAGGTCCCGGGAGGAGCCTTTTTTGTAGAGCCAGTGGCTTGCCACCCCGTATTCGGCGACGTGGTGCATTTCCCAGGTACGAATCTGGATTTCCAGCGTCCTCCCCCCGGAAGGCAGGGACCGGCTTTCCGAGGCCCCGGTAATGACGGTGGTGTGGAGGCTTTGGTAGCCGTTGGATTTCGGCATGGCGATGTAATCTTTGAAGCGGCCCTCCAGGGGTTTCCAGAGCCGGTGAACCAGACCCAAAAGGGTGTAGCACTGTTCAATACTGCCGCAGAAGATGCGGATGCCGAAGAGATCGAAAAGGTCACGGGCGGCCTTGTTCCGTTTACGCATTTTTTGATAAATCGAATAAAAGTGTTTAGCCCGGCTGGATACTTCGATGGAGATTCCCGCGGCCGCCGCTTCCCGCCGGATGCCGGCCTGGACCCTGTCCAGGAATTCGTTCCGCTCATCCCTTTTTTCGCTGACAATTTCCTTGATCTGATTATAGGCTTCCCGATTAAGCTGTTTGAGGGCCAGGTCCTCCAGTTCATCCTTGATCCAGGAGATACCCAGCCGGTCCGCCAGGGGCGCATAGATATCAAGACATTCCTGGGCCACCGCTTTCCGCTGCTGGGGAGGAATTTCCTCCGCCCTCCGCATGGCGCAGAGCCGTTCCCCCAGCTTGATGAAAATGACCCGTATGTCCTCCGCCATGGCAAAGAGCATCTTGCGGATGTTTTCCGCCTCCCGGATGGTCTTGTTTCCGGCGGAGATTTCCGCGGTTTTACGGACTCCCTCCACCAGCCGGGCGACGCCGGCGCCGAATTGTGCTTCCAGGGGGGCGGCGGAAGGGAGGAGCAGGGCCGCGGCAACCGTATCCCCGTCCAGGTTGATGTCCAGGAGGATCGAGGCGATTTCTATGGATTGGCCGAGCTTATCCCCTGCGGCCAGGGAAAGGGCGGCCCGGATCCGGTCCTGTTCCCGGGGACTAAAATTGGAGATCCGTTCTGTAAAGACGCTAAGGCTGTTTTCCATACACAAATCCGCCGATGACCCGTTCCGCGCCGGAAAGGTCTCTATAGCTTTGTATCCCCTTAAAGCCCCCGGTTTCAAGTTCTAAGCGGACCTGTTTCATTTGGCGGGGGTCTGCTTCCAGCAGCAAGAGGCCCCCCGGGTACAGGTGTTCCGGCGCTCCGGCGATGAGGGCCCGGATAAGGTCCAGTCCGCCGGGGCCGCCGTCCAGGGCCAGGCGGGGCTCCCGTTTAACTTCGGGCGAAAGTCCCTCAAGATCCCCGGAGCAAATATAGGGGGGGTTCGCGGTGATGAGGTGAAATGATCCGGTTATGCGGGAAAAGAGATCGCTTTGTACAAGGCGGACCTTTGAATCCTTGAGCAGCCGTTCCGCATTTATCCCGGCGATTGCCAGGGCTTCCGGCGATATATCCGATGCACAGACCTCCAGGCCGGGGGCTTCGTGTTTGAGGGCAACGGCTACCGCCCCGGAACCGGTGCAGAGGTCCAGGAGGCGCAGGTCCCGGCCCAAAGGGCCGTTTTTCCCGGCCAGCTTTTTACACCAGTGAAGGGCCGCCTCCACCAGGGTTTCCGTATCGGGCCGGGGGACCAGGACCGCCGGGCTCACGGTAAATTCCAGGGCCCGGAATTCCTTGCGGCCCAGGATATAGGCTGTACAGTCCCCCGCCAGCCTGCGTTCCAGGAATCCCTCGAAGCGGAGGCGGGCCGCACCGGGGAGGGGATCGGGATAGGCCAGGATCAGACGGCTGCGGTCAAGGCCAAGGGCTTCCGCCAGGAGCAGGGAGGCGTCCAGAAGGGGGCTGTCAATGCCGGCGGCGGCGAGCCGGGCCGCACCCCGGCCCAGGGCCTCCTGCACGGTCACCGGGGTCACCGGGGCCTTGCCCAGCTAAGACGCAGTGGCCCGCAGCAGCTCCTCGCGGGCGGAAAGTTTAAGCGCGTCGAAGAGTTCCGCCACATCACCCTGCATGATAAGGTCCAGCTTGTAGAGGGTTAGGTTGATGCGGTGATCGGTAAGGCGGTTTTGGGGGAAGTTGTAGGTACGAATCCGCTCGGAACGATCCCCGCTGCCCACCTGGTTCTTCCGGGCTTCCGCCCGCTCGCTGGCAGCCTTGGCCTCTTCCATCTCGTAGACCCTGGCCCGGAGTATCCGCATGGCCTTGGCCTTATTTTTGATTTGACTTTTCTCGTCCTGGCAGTGGACCACGATGCCGCTGGGGATATGGGTGATTCGCACCGCGGAGTCGGTGGTGTTGACGCATTGGCCCCCCGGCCCCCCGGCCCGCATCACATCGATCCGCAGATCCTCCTGCCGGATGTTGACTTCGGTCTCGTCCGCCTCCGGGAGTACGGCCACGGTGACCGCGGAGGTGTGTTTGCGGCCGGAAGCTTCGGTGGCGGGGACCCGCTGCACCCGGTGGACCCCGGACTCGTAGCGGAGGTTCTCATACACATTGCCGCCGCTGATAGAAAAGATGATCTCCTTGAGACCCCCCAGTTCGGTTTCATTGGAATTCATGATTTCGAACTTCCAGCCTTTAGTCTCGGCGAAGCGGGAGTACATGCGGAAAAGATCGGCCGCAAAGAGGGCCGCCTCGTCCCCGCCCGTACCGGCGCGGATTTCCATGATGATGTTTTTTTCGTCCAGGGGGTCCCGTGGGATGAGGAGAAATTTGAGGCGGTCTTCCGCATCCTTGATCTTAACTTCCAGCTCTTTGAATTCTTCCTTTGCCAGTTCCCTCATCTCCGGGTCTTTTTCCCCGGCAATCAAGGTCTTAGCATCCTCCGCCTGGGACGTCAGCCTGTCTATTTCACCCTGGGCCCCGGCAATGGCCTCAAGCTGGGAATACTCCCGCATTACATCGCGGTATTTGTTTTGATTTTTTACCAGTTCCGGGTCCTGGATGAGCTGCCCTAGTTCCTTATGACGTTCCAAGAGAGAATTCAACCGTTCGTTCAATTTGGGCTCCTATAGTTACTTTGGGTATAGCCTAACATAGAACCTTGGCGTTTTCAATGCGGCGCGGAACAGATAGAGGCGGCATTGGCGGCTGCCAAAACGAAAGGTACCGAAACAGCAGGGAAGTAATTCTAAATTACGTAAACACAGCCTTCAAGTCGATAACACAGCCCGGCAGAATGGTTACAGGAACCGTATCAACGCTGGCGTATTCGTATATGCCGAGTTTGTAGATCCCCCCGGGGTCCCGGATATACACCTGTACGGTCTTTTCTTCCGGCGCGACGGCCCAGTACTCCCGAACTCCCGCCTGGAGGTACTTGTTCAGCTTATAGACAAGATCGTAGCTCGCGGTAGAGGGGGAGAGGATCTCCACAACCAGATCCGGGGCGCCCTTACAGCCCTGATCGTCCAGCTTTGAAGAATCGCAGATAACCGAAATATCGGGCTCGAAGAAGGTAGTATCGCTGTTGTCTTCCCGGGGGAAAAGCCGGACACCAAAGGGCGCGGGGTATACCTTGCAGGGCTTACCCTTCAGGAAATCGTACAGTTGGGAAAATAGTCCACCCAGGACGCCCTGATGCATCCGGCTGGGGGGCGCCATCATATAGGCGTTCCCATCCAATAACTCATAGCGCCCGGTTTCGTCCCAGGCAAGAATGTCCGCGTAGGTATGTTTTTCCGCCGCGGTAGGCATAGACAAGCCTCCTCTTTGTTACTGTACCGCAAATTCAGGCGAAAAGGAAGGACGGCAACGCGGCGGCCTTGCGGCACATGGCTTCGGCGGAGGCTTCCTCCGCCATCTGGGGGGATATGCCGAATTCCCGCGCCCGGTTTACCGTGGTTTCCCCCACACAGACGCTCTGCAGACGGTGAAGGGCCAGGCCCGGAAAGGCCCGGACAAAGGCGGAGACAATGGAAGGGCTGGAAAAAAACACCAGATCGAAACGGCCCGCTTCGATGAGCCGCCGGGCGTAGATACCCCCTTCCGCCGGGACCGTGTCGTAGAGGGCCAGGTCCCGGAACCTGAGGCCCCGTTCCGCGAGAATCCGGGGCAGTTCGGGGGAAGCCCGGCGGGAACGGGCCAGGAGGACGCTTTCTTCCGGGGAAATTTTTTCCGCGAGTTCCCTCCCGAAGGAAGCGCTGTTGTAAACCGGGGGGATAAAATCGGGGATAAAGCCCCGCCGGGCCAGGGTTTCCCCGGTGGCGGGACCTATGACGGCGAATTTCTTCCCCCCCAGGTTCCGAAAATCGCCCCCCGCTTCCAGGTAGGCGTCGAAGAAGGTCTCCACCCCGGCGGCGCTGGTAAAGACAAGCCATTGGCAGACGCCGGCCTCTTTGAGGATTCCGCCGGCCGGGGCGGAGACAGGGATCGTCCGGACGCAGGGAAAGGGGATCGCTTCCCCGCCCAACTCCTCTATCCGGCGGCAGAGTTCGGCGTTCCGGGGCTCCGGGCGGGTAACCACGATCCGCAGCCCCCTGAGGGAGAGGCTGGCCTCCGGTCCTTCCGCCGCTTGTTT
>JAISQJ010000069.1 GCA_031274285.1 Treponema sp.
GCCCTGCGGGGTCTCCGGCTACCCCCCCGGCGGGGGGGCTCCGCCCCCCCGTAAAGCCCCCCCTTCTGCCCCCCAAGACCTACTTGCTGGCGTGGACCACCACCCCCTGGACCCTGCCCTCGAACCTGGCCCTCACCGTGGGGCCGGACATCAATTACGTGTTGATAAAGGACCTGTCCGGCCCGGTCGTATCCGGCCCGGTCGTATCCGGCGCGGCCGGGTACGGCCAGGACAACCCGCCCTCCGGCGCGGTCCAAGGCGATCACTACATCCTGGCGGAGGCCCGGCTCCCGGCCTACTACAAAACCGCGGAGGACTATCAGATTATCCGCCGCTTCAAAGGGGCGGACCTGGCGGGCCTGGAGTACGAGCCCCTGTTCCCCTACTTCGCCGCCGCCCGTGAACAGAACGCCTTCCGGGTCTACACCGGGGACTTTGTCTCCACGGAAGACGGCACGGGCATTGTGCATACCGCGCCGGGCTTTGGGGAGGACGACCAGCGGGTGCTGCGGGGAAGCGGCGTGCCCACCATCTGCCCCGTGGATGCGGAGTGCCGCTTTACCTCCGAGGTGAGCGACTACCAGGGCCTCTTTGTTAAAGATGCGGACAAGCCCATCATGGAGCGGCTCAAGGCCGAAGGGAAACTGGTCAAGCGGGAGCAGATCCTCCACGCCTACCCCCACTGCTGGCGCTGCGGCAGCCCCCTCATCTACCGGGCCGTGGGCTCCTGGTTTGTCAACGTGGAAAAGATCAAACCGGACATGCTGGAGGCCAACCGTACGATCACCTGGGTGCCGGAGCATATCAAGGACGGCCGCTTCGGCAAGTGGCTGGAAGGGGCCCGGGACTGGGCCATCAGCCGGAACCGCTACTGGGGGAACCCCCTGCCCATCTGGAAATGCCCGGACTGCGGCAAAACCATCTGCGTGGGGAGCCGGGCGGAACTCAAGGAACTGTCCGGGGTGTATCCCCAGGACCTCCACAAACAATTTGTGGATCAGATCACCATCCCCTGTACCAAGGTTCCCCCGGAAAAGGGGGGCGGCAGCAAGGATTGTCAGGGGACCATGGTCCGGATCCCGGAAGTCCTGGACTGCTGGTTTGAATCCGGGGCCATGCCCTACGGCCAGAGCCACTACCCCTTTGAAAACAAGGAATTTTTTGACAGCCACTTCCCCGCGGACTTTATCAATGAGGGGCTCGACCAAACCAGGGGCTGGTTTTACACCCTGACCATCCTGGCCGCGGCCCTTTTCAAAAAGCCCGCCTTTAAGAACTGCATTGTCAGCGGCCTGGTGCTGGCCTCCGACGGCAAAAAGATGAGCAAGAGCGAGCGGAACTATACGGACCCCATGGAGGCGGTGAACACCTACGGCGCCGACGCCTTGCGGCTTTTCCTCATGCACTCAGCGGTGGTTAAGGCCGATGATCTCCGCTACAGCGATGAGGGGGTTCGGGAGGTGCTGAAAAGCATCATCATCCCCCTGTGGAATGCGTACAGCTTTTACATCACCTATGCTAACATCGACGGCCAAAACCCGGTGGAGGCGCCGGAAAACCCCTCCAACCCCCTGGACAAGTGGATCATCTCCGCCGCGGAGGCCCTGGCCGGGAAGGTGGGGGAGGCCCTGGACAATTACGACATGAGCCGGGCCGTGGACCCCATCCTGGAATTCATCGACAGCCTGAACAACTGGTACATCCGCCGGTCCCGCCGCCGCTTCTGGCGGGCCGCATCGGAAAGTTCCGACACGGACAAGACGGAAGCCTACGCCACCCTCTACGATGTGCTGAAAACCCTGGTCAAGGTGGCCGCCCCCTTCATGCCCTTTACCACCGACGCCATCTGGCGGAACCTCCGCCTTCCCCACGAAAAGGAATCCGTCCACCTGGAGGACTACCCCGTGCCCCGGGAAAAACGGCGGAACCGGGAACTGGAGTACCGTATGGCCACGGTGCAGCATGCGGTCTCCATGGGCCGGTCCCTGCGCTCCCAGTACAACCTCAAGGTCCGCCAGCCCCTGCGGATGGTGGAACTGGTCACCCGCGACGGGGAGGAGAAAAAAGTACTCCTGGAAATGGAGGAGATCATCCGGGAGGAACTGAACGTTAAGGACGTGATCTTCGGCGACAACGAGGAAGACCTGGTGGAGTACCAGGTAAAAGCCAACTTCCGGGTCCTGGGCAAGGAACTGGGCAAGGATATGAAGGCCGCGGCCGCCAAGATCGAGACCCTCAGCCAGGCGGAAATACAGAGCCTCCTGGAGGGGGCCACCCTGGTCATCGAGGCCGCAGGCCGCGGGGTAGAGATCACCGCGGAAAAGCTGGACATCCGCCGGATTGAAAAGGCAAACCTCAGGGTCCTCAACGAGGGGACCCTCACCGTGGGCCTGGACACGGAAATTACCGAAGAACTCTCACGGGAAGGGGATGTGCGGGACCTGGTGCGGGGGGTCCAGAATCTCCGCAAGGAGCTGGGCCTGGATGTCACCGACCGGATTCGCCTCAGCCTCTTTGGTTCCCCCAAACTCAAGGAAGCCTGGGAAAACTTTGCCCCCTTTGTGGCCGGGGAAACCCTGGCCCAGGAGCTCAACTGGGTTCAAACCGAAGGTCAAAGCCCTCTGGAAGCGGGGGACGATCAATGGCTGGTCAAGATTGAAAAACTCTAAAACGCTGTCCCGGATGCCAAGCTTACCTATGGTTTTCGTCCTGCTGGTCCTGGCCGGCTGCGCCGGCGCCCCCAAGACCGCGGAGGCCCCGCTCGACGGCAGCCTGCCCCTGGACCAGGGGGCCCTGCTGTACCTGGTGGCCGACGTGGCCCAGGCCCGGCCCCTGCTGGACCTTATCGGCATCCAGGGGCTTAGACCCGCCGACGCCGCCCAGGTGCTGGACCGGACCCGCTACGCCGCGGCCGCCCTGTTCCCCCCGGACTCCGGCAGGAGAATCCAGGCCGCGGCCTGGGGAAACTACCCCAGGTTCGGGGCGGGCTTTGCCTTTGCCTCGGACCGAAGCTGGAAAAAGCGGCGGGCACCCGGGGGAAAGTCCTACTGGTACTCGGCGGCGCGGGGCTTTTCCCTGGCCTTAAGCTCGGCCCAGGCCGCGGCCGCCGTAGCCGCGCCGGGGGCGCCTCCCCCCATACCCCACGTCCAGGGGCCGGGAATCGAGCTTCCCCAGGGCTTTACCGCCTTTCGGGAAGGGGCCTGCCTGGCCCTCTGGATGGAAAACCCCGCCGAGTCCCTGGACCGTTTCCTGGAGGGCCTCCATCTCCCCATCAGAATCCCCGCGGAACAGCTCATGGCCGGCCTGGCCCTCATCAGCGCGGAGCCGGGGGGGGCGGCGCCCCAGGCGGCGGGGCCCCAGACCGCCCAGGCCGCGGGGCCCGGCGGCGCCGGAAGCCTCTACGAGATCCGGCTGCGGATCAAGACTCCCTCGGAGGCCAACGCCCGCACCCTGATAACCCTCTTTTCCACCGCCCGGCTCTTTATCACCCGGTCCGGGAATCAGGGCATGGACCAGCAAACCTTTGCCCTGCTGTCCTTCCTCTTTGCCCGCCGTCCGGAACAGGAAGGGGCCTATTTCATGCTCCGCAGCGCCCCCATGGGGGAAGGGGAAATTGCTTTACTTTTTAGTCTGTTTTCGCTATAGTCCCATAAACTCCCAGAGGATACCATGCCAACGTACGGATACGAATGTAAAAGCTGCGGCCACACCTTTGACGTTTTTCAGAGCATGAGCGACGAACCGGTAAAGCTCTGCCCCCAATGCGGCAGGGAAGTGCGCCGCCTCATCAACGGCGGTACCGGCGTCATCTTTAAGGGCTCCGGTTTCTACGTCACCGACAAAAGCCGTTCTTCAACGCCTAAGCAAGGGGCCAAACCGGACAGCAAACCGGGGGCCAAGACCGGCGGCCCCTCCGAAAGCCCCGCCAAGACCGGTTCCGGCCCTTCCGGTAGTCCCGCCTCCGGCCAGACCGGGGAACCCAAAGCCGGGGAGCCCAAGACCGGCGAAAAGCCCAAGGCGGAACCCCCCAAGACCGGGTAGCCCTTCAATTTCATAACCATCGTCAAAAAATCCACTCCTACTACCACGATCTGCGGAGAATCGTCCGCCGGCAGGGCGAAAAATGTACTAATTTCAATGACGAACCCCGCCGCAGAGCAGTGGGGTATCGTCGGTCGAGAAGAAAAAAGTCCTTCGGACTTTTTTCGGTTTGTACGGGGGAGGTTTCTACCCCGCCAACTTGCCCGGAGGGATTCTGAACCGCCCCAAGGGCTAAACTTGACCCACAACTCTATGACTGATTACTATTCTCCAAAAAGAGAAACCACGAAGGGGCACAAAGGCGAAGAAAAGGCGAAGAAGGGTAAAGAAACTAAGCCTTCTGCCGTC
>JAISQJ010000097.1 GCA_031274285.1 Treponema sp.
CCCTTTCCCCCTCCTCCAAAAGCGCCAGTATCTCGTCCTTGTTTTTAAAGCTGTCAATATTTACGCCGCCAAGTTTAAAAACAGGGGTTGCTAAAAAGCTTAAGCCCAGATAAAGGCCGACCGCTAGAATAGCGGATATAAAAATATTCCATTTCAATACCAGCATGGCGGCGGCAAATACGGCGACAGAGACAAGCAAGAGAATAATCACATAAACCGGATTAATCTTTTTCACATCAGTTGTATCCCTTGGCGTTTCTAAAGGCCGTTACCAAATCGGTTTTCCCGTCAAAAACTCGTGCCCTGGTCAGCGCCGCAAGATCGTTAAGCTGATTCGGATTCGCCTCTCCGAACATGATGGAAAATACGGGGACATCCAGAGCGCTTTCCTTATAGGCACTGCTAAAAGCATCTTTCAAACTATCCTCGGATTCACCGTCGGTCATGACAATAATAGCGGTAGTATAATCTTCTAAAATCCTTTTATTATCGTTTGTTGTTATTAGGTAAAAGCATCCGATGACAGCCTTGTACATATCCGTTCCGCCGCCCGGCTTTACGCCGTAAATTGTATTGTATGCTTCAAGCAGTTCATTGGGATCGTTTCCCGAAACGTTGATCATTCCCATGATTTCGCTGTTAAACAGGATAAAAACGTTTTCATCCCTTCTTCCGGCGGACAATAAATTTTGTTTGGCAATGCTTTGATCCAGCAAATTCCGTAAGGCTTCCTTGAGCTGCGCCTCTCCCTGGCCGCCCATGCTGCCGCTAAAGTCAAGACAGTAAAACGTCAGGGAAGGTTTTTTAAGCCTCTCCTGATACAATTCCAGCGCCGCTTCCACGGTAGCCGCGTCGGGCATTTTTACAATCGACAGGGTTCTGTTTATGTCGATCCCGTCGGCGGCGTCAAAAACGCTTCTGTTTTCGGCGCTTATGGGGATAAAACCCGTGCGCTTCCCGGTTTTCTGGATTTCCAGTTGGACAGGGGGGGAGAGTAAATAGTCCTGAAATTTCTTGAATAGTTTTTCTTTTTGGGCGTCCCCGTTATCAATGTAGCCCAAAGGAGAATCGGCCATGGCTACCCCTTCTTTGGGATAAATGACGTACAGGGGCTCCCTGCCCTCTTCCCTGAGCCTGTTGTTGGCGCTTATGATAAGGGTTTCATAGTTTACCATGGCGTCGTAATCGGATGCTAAAAAAAGATCCTTCAGCCAGTCGGAGCTGCCGGAGGAGCGGTTAACGCCTTTGAGCAGTTCGCTTACGGCCCGCTGCAAATCCGGGTTGTCCAGATCGCCGGAGCTTATCATTTCCGGGTTCCCGAGGAAGGCGTACAAAAAACTGATATACGCGCAGGCCCCCGAATTGGACTGGGTTGCGCTGGTCATGCAAAAACTAAAACGCCCGGCCTTTATGGCCTCAAAGATGTCATTGACCGAAACTTCTTTTGAGATAAAACCCAGATCCCCTGCGATGCTTTTTTTTATTCCGAATACCACCGGGGTCTGGTAGATACTGGCCGTGTGTTTAACCTTAAACGAGGTATCCCCCAGGGAAATCCACATGCTGTTCGCCGGCCACACGGCGTCGTAGTCACCGCCTCCCTGTTCCAGAATTTTCATAATATCCAGGGAACCCATATAGGTTATATTGATTGACGCATTGTTTTTATCGCCGAATTCTTTTAGCAGAAATTCCAGTTCCCTGTTTTCCGAGCCGGATACAATTGACAATGAATTTTTACCGGAATTATGTATACATCCTGACAGTATGACAGATAATAAAATGATTAGCAGGCAGCCTGGTTTCAAAGGATTCATGGGCATGACAAGCTTCCCCCCGTCAGTACAAATATATTTATGATAATTTGCGTGTGTTAAGATACGGTGAGAATTGTGTAAAATGCCGGTTAATTTTGATTCGCAAGCGGGGTCCATACCCTGGGGTGACAGACACCATTTTAGGAAATTGGCAGCACATTAGTCCCCTAGTCCTGCCTTTTTACCACCAGCCGCCGGGGTTTTCCGGCCCGGCCTTCCCCGCGTTTAGCGCCCTCGCCGGACTTCGGTCCCTTGTTATCGTCGGCCTTGGCGCCGCGGCCTTCCCCGCGGCCCTCCCCCCGCGGTCCCGATTTCTTCTGTTCCCGCATGGCCTTTTCCAGGACCCGCAGGGAATCGTCAAAACCCTTAAGAAATTCCTGCAGGTCTTCGGCAAAGAGGATCACCGACTGCCGTTCAAAACCGCCGGTGTCCCGGTTTTTGCTTTCCACGATATTGAGGTAAAGGTCCCCCATGCGGTTTTCCTTCACATTGAAAAAGTAAGTCCTGTTCTGCAGTAATACTCTTGTTGAAAATAACTCGCCCCGAATACCCATAATAACCTCACATGTCCTTAATGATCCGCCATATCCGCTTCGGCAACCATGCGCCGCTGCCAGGAGATAAGGTCCCGCTCAAAGTCCGGTTCCGGACCTTCGGCATCGGCCATGACCCGGAACACCGGCTCCGTGGCGGAGCCCCGCATCCAGATTGCCGCCACCGCCTGTCCCTGGCCGTTAAGAAAACACAGCTTAAGCCCCCCCCGACCGGCGTCGCCGAATTTTTCGATGCCCCGCCTTTCTTCCATGCCGTTGTAGGCCGCCGCTTCCCAGGAAACAACGCCGTAGCTATGCCGCAGTTCGTCCCGGCGTTTTTCCCATTCCCGCAGGAACACGGTTTGGTAGCGGGCTTTGAGTTCCCCGTGATCCCTGGTTTTGACCTTGAGGATGGCCTCCGCTTCGTAAGCCCCGGTGGTGACAAAGGGGGGCAGGGAATCGATAAGAGCGGAAAGGCCGAATTCCCGGACTCCGGGCCGGCCCAGGCGGGAAAGCCAGATTGAAAAAAATCCCCGCCCGTCCGGCCCGTCCCGCACGCGGAGGAGCTTGAGCAGGGAGAACAGGGTGTCCAGGGGGTCCCGCACGGCCGAGGGGTGGGTGATGTTCCCCCCTGCGGACCCTTCCCCCAAAATACGGACGGTATAGCCCCGGTCCCTCAAATTCCGGGCCAGGCCTACCACATTGGCTTCCCCCACTTCGGCCCGGAACACTTCCACCCCAAAGGCCCCGGCAATACGGTCCACCCGCAGGGACGTGGGATCGTTCACCGCCAGGGCGGCCTTTTGGGTTCCCAGTTCCCCGGTCCATTCCAGGTGGGCCAGCTCCGCCACACAGCACAGGGCAAAGACCTCCTGGGCCTCCAGCCGCCGGGCCTTTTTCGCGGCGTCGTCCCAGATCACCAGGTTGCCCCGGTCCCCGTCGCAGTCCGGCAGGTATCCCATCACAAAACAGGGATCCTCCCTGTGGCAGGCCTCCAGAAAACGGCGGCAGGGCTCCAGGGACTCCCCCTCGGGCACGATGCGGTGGACTATTTCCCCCTCGTTCATTCCCCTGAACCGCAGGCCCGCCCCGGTCAGGAACTCCCGGTCAATGGAGGCCGCCCGGGCGGAACCGTTAAAGTCGCAGACAATGCCCAGGGGCCGTTCCGCCAGGCCCCTGGCCAGGGCCTCCCGCAGCGCCGACCCTCCGTAAACAACCCGGGCGCTGAAGTCAAAATAGGCCCGGTAGGCTTCGCTTTTGGCCGCCCCCTTGTCCGCCCCTTCGGCTTGGGCCGCTCCCGGAACTTCAAAAAAGGTCCCGGAAGGGGGTCCCGAAGGGGCCTTCAGAAGGCTCAGGAGGCGGCCCACGCGGCCTTCCGGTGCCCCAGAGGCGCCGCGGTGCTGTGGGGAGGCTGTAAGGGCCTTGAACGCGTCGATAAGGAGGGCTGCCTGGGGTCCCGGCAGAACCCCCCCGTCGGTAAGGCCGAATTTGATTCCGTTGTGGCCGATGGGGTTATGGCTGGCTGAAATGTAGATAAAGCCCGCAGCGCCGACATGGCTCCGGGCCCAGGCCATGATCTCCGGGGCCGCCAGGATGCCGGCGTAACTAACCGGGCAGCCGGAGGCCCGGAAGGCGGAAACGACCACTCCGGCGATGGCGGGCCCCGTGGGGCGGGTATCGGTCCCCACCAGCACCAGGGGCGCCTTATTCCCCGACGATGCTTTAAGCCAATCGGCAAAGACCCTGGCTGCGGCCGCGGCGATAAGCCGGTGGGCCGGGGAAATGGCCGCCGCCCTGCTTTCCCCGTTTCCGTCGAGGGCAAAGACCCCCCGCCAGCCGGAAGCGGAGAGGATCATCCCTTCCAGGGCCCTGTCCAGTTCCTCTTCCGTAACCCTTCCCTCACTGTCCCGCGCCATGCTTCCCTCTGGGAGAAGTGTAGCTTTTCCCCTGAACTTGTGGAATATACCAAGGGGGTATACCATACCCGCGGAGGAATCAATCATGGATAAACCGGACCCTGGCTCTAGGCGAATCCCCCTTTTGTCCCTCATGGTAATTTTGCTCTTGAACGGCTGCGTCTCGTCCCCGAAAAAAACGGCCCCCGCCGAAGTCCGGGAAACCGAAGTCCAGGAGACTGAAATCCCGGAATCCGAAGTCCCGAAACCGCCGCCGGGGAGGGCGGGACTTTACCTGGTCGAGGGGTCTGTAAATAGGGTAACCGCATAGGAGCAATAGGAATTGAATTCGGGGAAAAATATGAGTATACTGAAAACGTAGCGAAAACATGAGTATTTTAGTAAGCAATAAGCTAAGGAGTCGAGTCCATGGCAGATAAAAGCATTTACGTTGACTACAACGCCACCACTCCCCTCAAGGCGGAGGTAAAGGCCGCCATGATCGAGGACCTTGAGATCTTCGGCAACGCCTCCAGCATGCACGCCTCGGGCCGGCTTGCCCATGGGCGGGTGGAGGAAGCCCGGTCCGCGGTGGCAAAACTCCTGGGCGCTAAGGCCGCCGAGGTCATCTTTACCTCCGGGGGCTCGGAATCGAACAATACGGTGTTCCAGACCATGCGGGCCGCGGCCTCCGCCCCGGAAGGCGGGGCCAAAACAGGGCGGACGGAGATCATCACCACCGCCCTGGAGCACCCCTGCGTGCTTAACTCCGCGTCCTACCTCAAATCCCTGGGCTTTACCGTCCATTTCCTCCCGGTAGACGAGTACGGCAAGGTAAAAATGGACGTTTACCGGTCCCTGGTGGGGGAAAAGACCCTCCTCGTTTCCGTGATGATGGCCAACAACGAGATCGGCACCATCCAGGACATTGGGGAGATCGCGGCCATCGCCAAAAAGGCGGGGGCCTACATGCACACCGACGCGGTTCAGGCCGTGGGGAAAATCCCGGTGGATGTGGAGAAGCTGGGGGTGGACTACCTGACCATGTCGGCCCACAAGATCTACGGCCCCAAGGGCGTGGGCGCCCTCTACGTGCGGACCGGCTGTCCCCTCTACCCCCTGATCCACGGGGGACACCAGGAGGACGGCCTGCGGGCGGGAACCTACAACAACATCGGCATCCTGGGCTTCGGTAAGGCCGCGGAACTGGCCGCGGGGGAGGTGGAGTCCTACGGCCGGAGCATTGCCGTCCTGCGGGACCGGCTCCGGGAGGGGCTTCTGGCCGGGGTGCCCAACATTAAGATCAACGGACACCCCCAGGACATCCTGCCCAACACCCTGAACGTGTCGTTCCCCGGCGCGGAGGGGGAGTCCATCCTCCTCTCCATGGATATCCAGGGAATCGAGGCCTCCACCGGCTCCGCCTGCGCCTCCGGGAGCCTGGAGCCCTCCCACGTGCTTTTGGCCATCGGCGTGGGACCGGAACTGGCCCACGGTTCTATCCGTTTTAGTTTGGGCTGGGGGATCACGGAGGCGGATATCGACTATATCATCGAAACCGTGCCCCCTATCATCGAACGGCTGCGGTCCATGTCCACCCTAAGCCCCCAGCGGGTCTAGTCTTGCCCGGACGCCCCCTGCGGGGTCCCGGAGGGTCTGGGCGCCCGGCGCCCCAAGGAGTTTGCTATGCCTGATTGGCTTTATTCGGATACCGTCAAAGATCACTTTACCAATCCCCGGAATGTGCTTTTCGACGATGAGGCTTCGTTCCCCGCGGACGCCCGGGGACAGACGGGAAATATCAAGTGCGGGGATCAGATGCTCATGCTTTTACGGATTAAGGACGACATCATCACCGACGTGCGCTGGAAAACCTACGGCTGCGCCAGCGCCATCGCCAGTACCAGTATGCTCTCCGAGACCATTAAGGGCATGAGCATCCAGGACGCGTACAACATCCGGCCCGAGGACCTGGTGGAAAAACTGGGGGGTCTGCCGGACTACAAGATCCACTGTTCGGTGCTGGGGGACAAGGCCCTGCGAACCGCCATCGACAATTATCTGGACAAAACCGGCCGCACCGGCATGCTCAAAGAGGCGGCCGCCGAGATCTGTCACTGTCTGGGTATTACCGATAAGGACATCGAAAACGCGTTCCACAGCGGCGCCCGCAACTGGGAACAGCTTCAGCAGGCCACCAAGATCGGCACCGTCTGCGGCGGCTGCAAAGAAAAGGCCCTGGAACTGCTCCACGAATTCGCCCACATCTACGGGATGTGACACATCTATGGGATGTGACATCTACGGCATGTGACGGGGAATTACGGGCCTAGTCGGGCAACCCGGATTCGAACCGGGGACCCCAAGTCCCCCAGACTTGTACGCTAACCAACTGCGCTATTGCCCGGCCAGACCCACAATTCGGCACAAAAATGTTCTCAAAACCGTAACATAAGCCGGGGGCCCTGTCAAGGCGGGGGTCTTTGGGCTTGAGCCCTCCGGCGGGCGGGGTGTATGGTTTTCCCAGGAGGACCCTATGTTTCCCCAAGGCAAAACGAAAGCCCTCACCCTAAGCTACGATGACGGGGTGGAGCAGGACCGGCGGCTCGTGGAAATTTTGAACCGCTATCACTTGAAAGCGACTTTTAACCTGAACAGCGGTATCCAGACCGGGGCCAACACCTGGGTCAACAAGGATACCGGGGGGCAGGAGGTACTCATCAAACGGATGAATGTCCGGGGCCTGGCGGAACTTTACGCCGGCCATGAGCTGGCGGTCCACAGCCTGACCCATCCCCGCCTGCAAAATCTGGACGAAGCAACCATCCGCAACGAATTGGAGCAGGACAAGCTAAACCTGGAGCGGATCTTCGGGACCAGGGTTTGCGGCATGGCCTACCCCTACGGCACCTACAACGATCTGGTGGTTAAGACCGTGGCGGTCTGCGGCCTTCGATACGGACGGGGGGTAATAAGCACCTATTCCTTTGATATCCCCGGCGATCTCCTCGTCTATCAGCCCACCTGCCACCATGCGGACGGTCGGCTTTTGGAACTGGCGGAGGAGTTTATCAGGCTTAAGAGCGATAAGCCGCAGGTTTTTTACCTTTGGGGCCATTCCTACGAATTCGATACCGGCCATAACTGGCAAGTGATAGAGGAATTCTGCCGGCTTATGGCAAACCGGGAGGACATCTATTACGCCACCAATGCCCAGGCCCTGCTGGGTACCTAAGTCCGCAGGCAGCTAAGCAATTGCCATGCCCTCCCAGATTCTGCACATCCTCTTTGGGGAAGATGTAATTGACGCCCTGTACCGGTCCATGACCCCCCGCTTTGGCCTGGTGGCGGACAAGGCCCTGGAAAAGATCCGGGATTACCGGGCCGCCTTTGCCCTGGGCTGCCAGGGGCCGGATATCTTTTACCACAGCCTTAGGACGCGCCCCGTGGGCCTTGAATACGGAACCCTGCTGCACCGCCGGGGGGCCGGGGTCTTTACCGCGGGACTCCTTACCATGGGGCTCCCCGATCCGCCGCCGGACGAGGAGGACATCCGCCGGGGTCGGCGGGAAAAGGCAATTAACGCCCTGGGGGTCTATGCCCTGGGCTTTATGACCCACGCCCTGCTGGACCGGGCAGCCCACCCCTATATCGTGTATAAATCCGAAAACCCCCGGTGTCACGCTTTTTTTGAACGGATCATCGACGTGCTGATGCTTAGGGAGCTGAGGGGGGAGGAGGCCGCGGCCTGGGACCAGGAGGGCCTGTTGGCCCGGACCTGTGAGGAAGCTCCTCCGGGGCTCAGGGAGCTTTTGGCCCGGGCCCTGGTCAGGGCCTTCCCGGAGCGGGCCGGCAAGGACGGGAAGCTGGCCCGGCGCATCGACAATACCCTGGGCGACTGCGCCCGCTTTTACCGGCTCACCGATCCCCGGCGCACTTCCCTTGGGAAGGGCGCTCCGGTTCCCGGCCCGGAAGTCCTGGCATACGTGTATCCGGAAAAACTACCCGGGGATATTGATTTTCTCAACCGGGGGAAGGAGCCCTGGTACTACCCGGCGGGGCAGGGGGATGCGGACTTCCGCTCCTTCCCGGAACTGTATGCCGCCGCCGCGGCTCAGGCTGCGGCGGCCCTGGCCCCGGTGATCGCCGGGTACCTGGAAACGGGAATCTTCCCCGTCCGGGAGGCGGCCGGGGCCATCGGTAACGGGAGCCTTTCCATCCAGGATGATGAGGGAAGACCCTGCGCCGCCACCCGCTGCTCCCCCCTGCCCCTGGACCGGGTCCTGCGGGAGCAGGGGAAACTACGGGGCCTGGGCCCCTAGCAGGAGGACGCTACTCCACCTTGAATTTTGACACCTCCCTGACCAGCACGTCGATGTTTTCCTTGTTCTCCCCGCTGATGGTGTTGACCCGGTTTACCGCCACGTTAATCTGATCCGCCCCGGTAGCCATCTCGTTCATGCCGTTCGTTATCTCCTGGGTTACGATCTCCAGATTTTTGCTCTCCTGGATAACCTGCTGACTGCCGTTAAGCATTTCCCCGGAACCGCCCTTGACCATCTGGGTTATCTCGTTCAACTGGCCGATAGCCTCCAGAATCTGCTTGCTCCCCGCCCCCTGTTCTTCCATGGCGTTGCGGATATTCTCCTCCTGGTCGGACACGGTCTTAACGCCGCTGTCGATGGCCTCAAACTTGTTAAGCACGCTGTCGGTGGACCTGGTTATCTTATCGATGGAGTCCTTGATCTTTTTAAGGACTATGGAGATGGTTTTGGATTGTTCCCCGGAACTCTCCGCCAGTTTGCGGATCTCGTCGGCCACCACCGCGAAGCCCTTGCCCGCCTCCCCGGCGTGGGCCGCCTCAATGGCGGCGTTCATGGACAGCAGGTTGGTTTGGCTGGCGATATTTTCCATCACCGCATTAATTTCCAGGAGCCCTTCGGACTCACGGGCAATCTCCTGAATATCCGCGGCCACTTCCTGCAGTCCCGTGCGCCCCACCTCGGAAGCTTCTATCAGTTCCTTAACATTATCGGAATTCTTGATCAGGGTTTGGGTAACGGACTGGATGTTGGCAAGCATTTCCTCGATAGCCGACGAGGACTGGGCAACGCTGGCGCTCTGGCGGTCTACCTGGTTGTTAAGCTTGTCGATGTTGACGGTGATCTGCTCCATGGTGGCGTTGGTTTCGGTGACGCTGGCCGATTGATTTAAGACCCGGCTCTTGATGCTTTGGATATTGGAAGTAATTTCGTTGACCGCCGTGGCTGTTTCCGCCATATTGCTGGCAAGCTCGTTGCCGATGTTAAAGAGGGAGACGGACTGGCTTTTTATGGTAACCACGAGCATTTTGATTTTTTCCAGCGTGGCGTTAAAGTACCGGGCCATGTCGCCGATCTCGTCCCTGGACTCGATATCCACGGTTTTTGTCAAATCTCCCTCCCCTTCGGATATATCTTTAAGGGTCTGGGCCACCTTGACGATGGGCTTAGTGATACTGGCGGAGACAAAAAAGATGATCACCGCCACAACAACAACGGCTATGGCCGCAATGGCGATAGTAAAAAAGGTCATGGCGTTAATATCCGCCAGGATAACGTTTTTTTCCGTCCCCATCATCATGGACCAGGTGGCCCCGGTTTGACCTATGGTAAAGGGGAAGAGGATCACCTCCAGGTCTTTTTTAATAGTCTCCACATGTTCCGAAAACCGCACATTTTTTCCATGGATTACCGCGTCCGCGGCCAGATCGGTCTCCTTGTTGAACAGCCCGGTTTGGGCGTCTTTGAGGAGTTTGCCGATGTGGCTGGGGTCATAACTGGCGATTATGGTACTGTTGTCGGTATATATGGTCATGGCGGTTATGTCATGCAGTTCAGGATCAGTTAAAATATTGTCAACCACGGGCTGCAAGTAGGAAGTGTTTACGTTAACCCCCACCCGGCCTACCACCTCGTTGGTCAGACGGCGAATTACCGGTACGGTTATCTTGATCACATAGACATTTTTTCCGGCCACTACCTGGGCCATAGGGTTGCTTATCATCTCCTTTCGGGCATCGGGTCCGTTTATAATATCCATCATCTCCGGGATGTCATTGTAGAGCCGGTGTTCTATCTCCCCGCTCCGTTTGGTGTACCAGTTGGCCCACTGGCCGGTTTCGGTGTTGCCGGGCAGCCCCGCGAAGGCGGCGTCCATACCCGCGTCGATGGTATTAGGCTTAAAGACCGCGAACATACCAATAAGCCGCTCTTCCGATGCCAGTACCGATTCCATAAGACGGTCGAAGCGGTTGCGCTGCCTGCCCACATCGGCGGCGTCATAATCGGCCATCATATTCGCCATGGTATTTGCGACCCGTAAATAACCTTCGTAGCGTATTTGAATAATCCGGGCCTGTTCCGCGGCAAGCCGCTGCTGGCTTTCCTGCGCCATAGTCATCTGCATAGAGGAGGACCTGCTGAGCAGAATAAAAGATATGGCCGACACCACCGATACCAGAATAGCGATAACGATAATGCTTAAACGATACTTTAATTTCATAGGAACTCCTTACCCTTAAGTATCATTAATACTCATAATAAAAACACTAACATGCCTTTATTTATCTTCTTGTTAATGGTGGGATTTTAAGAAAATTTGGATTCCCCGTCCTGGGTTAAATTCTTTTATGTATAGATGTAAAATAAATTGCAGATTATTAAGATATTTTTATAAAGATTTTGCGGGACAAAAAAGCCGGCCCCCGGGGGCCGGCTTGGTTAGGAGCTGCGCAAGAATAAAATGCCCTGCATTTTATTCTAATGTCCTTACTGCATTTTTATCACGGCCTTATCGTAATCCTCCGGGGGTACGTAGCCCAGGAGCCTGATACAGGTGGCGGCGATAGAACTGATCCCCAGACCCCCGTTAAGGTCCCCCTCGCCGGGGCTGTGGGGGTACTCATCCTGACAGCGGGGATCGTAGATGACGCAGGGCACGGGGTTAAGGCTGTGGCTGGTCTTGGCCTTGGGGCTCCCGTCCTGTTTTAAGGACACGGCCCCGGTTTTTTTGTCATGCTCAAACATATCATCGCTGTTGCCGTGGTCCGCGGTGATCACCATAATGCCCCCCGCCTCGTCCACCGCCTTCCGCAGCCGGCCCAGTTGAATGTCCATGGCCTCCATGGAACAGACCACCGCCTGGTATATCCCCGTGTGGCCCACCATGTCCCCGTTGGGGTAATTAAGGCGGATAAAATCGTAGTTCCCCGAGCCCAGGGCCCCGATCACCTGATCGGTGATCTCCGCGCACTTCATCCAGGGCCGCTGCTCAAAGGGGATAATATCGCTTTTAATCTCCACGTAGTCTTCCCGTTTGTCGTCGAATTTGCCGGTCCGGTTCCCGTTAAAAAAGTAGGTCACGTGGCCGTACTTTTGGGTTTCCGAAATGGCCAGGGTCCGGACCCCGGTGGCCGCCAGGTATTCCCCCATGGTCCGGTCAATGGAGGGGGGGCTTACCAGGTAGCGGCGGGGTACGTGGAGGTCCCCGTCGTATTCCATCATCCCCGCGTAACAGACATCCGGCCGCCGGACCCGGTCAAACTTGTCAAAGTTTTCATCCTCAAAGGCGGCGGTGATCTCCAGGGCCCGGTCCCCCCTAAAGTTAAAGTACACCACCGAATCCCCGTCCTCGATAGTCCCCACGGGCTTCCCGTCCCGGGCCACCACAAATTCTTTAAGGTCCTGATCGATGATGCCGGGGATCTCCCGGCGGTAGGTCTCCACCGCCTCCCGAGCGCTGGCGAACTGCCGGACCGTGCCCAGGACATGGGTTTTCCAGCCTCGCTCCACCATGCTCCAGTCCGCGCCGTAACGGTCCATGGTGATCCACATGCGGCCCCCGCCGGAGGCAATTTGCGCGTCAAAGCCGCCGCTACTCTGGTCTTTAAGAAAACCCTCAAAGGGGTCCAGGTATTCCAGGGCGCTGGTTTCCCCCACGTCCCGGCCGTCAAAAAGCACGTGGACCCGCACCAGACTGACCCCCTCATTCTTCGCCTCCACAATCATGGCCTTCAGGTGGTCCAGGTGGCTGTGGACATTGCCGTCGGAAAAAAGCCCCAAAAAGTGCAGCGCCCCTTCGCCCTTCGAACTTCCCCCGGTCACCCGGGCCGTCACCTCTTTCCAGGCCTGGCCCCGGAACAGGGCCCCCGTTTCGATAGAGGTGGAAACCAGCGCCGCCCCCTGGTTAAAAACCCGGCCGCAGCCCATGGCGTTGTGCCCCACCTCGCTGTTCCCCATGTCCTCGTCCGAGGGAAGCCCCACCGCCTTACCGTGGGCCTTAAGTTTTGTATGGGGGCTCCGCGCCTTCATAGCCTCCAGGTTGTACATCTTGGAGTCCGCCACCGCGTCCCCCTCCTTATATTTCCCGTAACCCACCCCGTCCATGATCACCAGCACCACCGGACCCTGCCGCCCCTTCCAGGCGGGATTTTTTTTCAACGCTTCCAGCATAATTTCTCCTTAAGTGAAGCAGCGGTATCGCCGCCCGTAAAATCGAAGGCCAATAGAAATATCATACTATCAAAGTATAGGCGAAAGAAAAAGGCTTGTCCTTTTTTGGGCGCCTCCCCGCCTCCGGCGGGGACCGGGCTGATTCGGGGCTCCGCGCCCGGGGCGCTCCGGTCACGGCGCTCCGCGCCGTGACTAAACCCCTCCTATCCCTGGCGCTTCGCCGGGCGCCGCATCGTTAAAAGCCGCCGGACCGCCGCCGCTTGGGCGGCACGGTGTTTGTCCCTACGTAATGCCTCAAAAGAAAATCTAGCCGAAAAAAGTGTTCCTCACCGATGAGCTTGATGGTCGGGAACCAAAAGTTGATGAGGGGGCACAAATACCGGTACGCTTCGGCGAGGGTTTTTTGCTCAAAATCGGTGTCAAAACGGGTATATCCTATCATTTTTCGCACCATTTTGCCGTTTTTCTGTTCGACAAAACAATTGTCGTTTTTGCGGTAGAGCCGGCTGCGGGTGAATTGGATTTGGTGTTCAGTACACCAGGACAGGAGCTGCCCGTTGATGACGCCGGACGCGGCAGCGTCCATATAATCTATTCCTATCGGCAAGCGGAGCGGAGCGGCACATGAATTCGCCGCCGTTGTCGCTGTCGATACCGCGCAGGGGGAAGGGCAGGCTGTCCGCGGTGTGGGCGGTAAAACGTTTCCGTAAAGCGGCGGGGATAGATTAAAGCCGAAAACGCCGCGCTCGAAACCCGCAGCCTATACCGGCCTGTTCGGTGATATTCGTTCTTTGTTTGCTTCCACTTTTTCGGACAGCCCATAGAGACCATTGCAGAGAAGTTTTTCAGCAAGAGAGATTATATCCTCCAGCGGCATTTTTTGATCATCTGACACCCATTGTTTGAGCATTTCAATTGATGCGGAAGTCATATAGGCTATGAGGATATTTTGCGTGGCCAAATTAAACCTGCTGAACATCGCCGTGGATTGTTTTATATAATTTATGATCCATCGCGTTACTTTGCTGCCAATGGATTGATGGCTGTTATTACAAATAAGTTTAAGGTGCAAGGGGTCTTGTGTTGCGAAAAGAAAAAAATTCCGGTTGATGGCGGGCATATCCAGAAGACTATTATGCGATAAAGTCCGTTTAATAAATTCTTCGTAAAATTCCTTCTGTAATTCCTCCAATAGATTATCTAAAGATTTGTAGTGCAGATAGAAGGTTTTCCGGTTAATTTGGGCACGGCTGGTCAGCTCCTTGATCGAAATCCTCTCATATTCCATTTCGTTTAACATCCCAATAAATGTTTTCCGTATAAATTCCCTTGTCCGGCGGATTCTTAAATCCTCAGTGGGTTTTCTTCGCAATTTTTCCCTCCCTTATGCCACATTTTTCCTTTACCTGTGGCATATATCCCTTTTTCAAGAAGCTTGTCCATTGCCTAATAAATTTTGCCATATTATCATATTGTACCATGTGGGGTTTATGAAATCAACATACCCCGCCCAGAGCACGCAGAGCAACGGGGTATGTTGTTCTGGTAAGGTATTTGACTTAAGGGTACATACCCTTAGTACCGCCCCAAGGGGCCGTACCCTTCGCAGACAATCAATGGGGCTTTATTTTGGTTTTAAAACGCTTTCCTGATAAAGATGAGAGTTTTGTGGAGGCTTTATGAAACACGGTGCAGAGAGGAAAAATCGCTCCCCTTATTTTACCCATGGAGCGGTATTGAAAGTGGAACGGGAATACACCAGAGAACAAATTCATGCCATGCTGCTTGCCATAAAAACAGCCGGGATAAACACGGTTGTTATCTGGCCCGCAGTTTATTGGTGGGAAGAAGGAGGTGATGTTTATCCTTACGGAACCGGGCATGATATATTGAGATATGCCGGAGAGATTGGCCTGGAAATAATCATGGAACTCGCAGGACAGATTACATCTCTGGAATATGCCCCTGACTTTTTGATGAAAGATGAATACTATTGTGTGGATCAAAAGGGGCGCCCGGACATGAAAGGGCCGGCTTATGGATATCTTAATTTCAACCATCCTGATGTGATGACCCTTGTCCATAAGCAGTTTTCGGAGATCGCATCACAGTACATGTCCTACCCGGCGCTTGCGGGATATGACGTTTGGAATGAAACCCAATTTAGCAGCTTCGATCCGTATACCTTAGAACGATTCCGTAAGTGGCTGCATGAAAAATATGACGATCTTTCCACTTTAAACGATGTTTGGGATAGAGCTTACAGGGACTGGGAACAGGTACGATTCACTTCATGGTTGTGGGCCAGTGTAATGCCCTTTGTGGACTACAACGAGTTCTGCAAAGACAACATCGCCATGATTTTGCAGGACATGAAAAAATCCATCCGGGCAATTGATAAACGCACGCCTATTTTGGCGGACAATGTCCACGCTACGGTCGCGATGGATCAACACTATAGCCGTCCCAGCGACGATTGGGCAGTGGCCCGTAATGTGGACCGTTACGGTATATCCTTTTATCCCAAGTTCATGAAAATGCAGATGCCCCCCTATATGCGCCACCAAAATATGGTCGGCGCGCATTCCGCCAGTCCGGACGGTGTATTTTCCATATCCGAGATGCAGACTCACTATACCAGCATATTTAGTCCCGAAAGTTATGTGCAACAAGGCGATCTATGGCAATGGTGCTGGGAAGCAATCTCCCATGGCGCGAAGGGCATTATCTACTGGAAGTGGAATCCCTTTGTCAAAGGCATACAGACATTTGGCCGGGGTCTGGTGGATCATAAAGGCCGGTCTACGCCGCGCCTGGAGCTTGTCCAAAGATTTTGGCGGGTACTGGAAGCGGAGCCGGAAATTATCACCGCCATGCCAACCGTGCCCAGCGCCGCCATTTTGTACGACAGGTTAAACCATGATTTCAGCAAGGCTTACACCGTTGGGTATAACGGAACCCTGGGAGTTACAGACAGCGTATACATCTACAGCATTATGGGGCTGTACCAAACACTATGGCAGGCAAATGTGCCATCCAGGTTTGTCATCCCTGATCAGCTTTCCGATCTGGATCCTGCGGTGCATCCCGTGCTGTTTGTAACTACCCAGTTGGCGATGGGTGAAACCATGTCGAAAGCCCTTTCGGATTATATGAAAAAAGGCGGACTCTGCGTTTTTGACGGGAAACTGGCCGAGGTGAATGAACACGGCCTGTTGAATGACATCATTCCGGGTGCGGGGATAGCCCAAAATCTGGGCTTTGAACTGCTGGATTACGAAGGCGGAGACTTGGCTTTCACATTGCAAATGGGGGAGGAAACCCTATCCCTGCAAGGGGTGCATGACCGGCGCCAGATCGAACCGGGGAGTGCGCAAGTCATTGGCGCGTACACGGACGGTACGCCGGCAGCGTTAAAGAACAGCCACGGTAAAGGCGGTATGGTGTACCTGTCCACCTTTTTCTGGCTGGCGAACGCAAGACAAGTCAGTCCGGGGGCAATAAAATTTATTGTATCTCTGTTGGGTAGTCTTGGTTTGCAGACAGCTGTCTGCACAAAAGGCGAACTTCACCTTGAGCGATTGGATTCAGAAAACTGTAGTTTGATGTTTGCATTTAACTACGGCACACAATCACAAGAGGCGGAATTTTCCATAAAGAGTCCAGGAAGAACGGTGACCGAATTGATACGTCATGAAGCGGCGCCATGTACGATCCATAATGGAACCGTCCATTTTGTCTATACGGTCGGCGCCGGAGATGTGGCGGTCTTCAAGGTTGGCGTTCATGACTGAAAGCCTTCGAATCTCAAACAAATCACTTATGCGTGATAATAAGGGGTAAATATGAAAAAGTTTGATTACAGCATCAACCCGCAAACCGGAATCCACCGCAGCCCGCTATGGCGTATTGCAGGATATTCACTGAACGATACCGCAACCATTCTGTATATGAGTATGATGGCATTTATATCATACTATATGATTGGGTTTCTCGGAGTTGCGACTATTTTTGCATCCACCTTCGTTGCCATCCTGCGGATTTGGGACGGCGTAACTGACCCCATTATCGGTCTGTTGTTAGATAAGACAAACGGGAGGTTTGGAAAAAACCGTCCGTTCATGATCATAGGAAACATCATCCTGTGCGCAGCGAGCTATCTTCTGTTTCATGTAACACACCTGCTGCCCGAATGGCTCAAGCTGCCTTTCTTCATAATAATCGCACTTATATATTACATAGGCTATACCTTCCAGTGCATCGTCACAAAGTCGGCGCAAACCTGTGTTACAAATGACCCCAAACAGCGTCCCAGGTTTGGTATGTTTCTTGGTATTTTCAATACTTTATCCGGAATTGCGTTTATAGTTTATATATCCAACATCTTGATGCCCAAATATGGCACGATGTATGACATCGGGCTTTTTCATGAAATGTGGCTGTATGTTGTCATACTGGCAGGTATCCTTACCATTATCGCAACCATATCAATTGCGCCAAAGGACAACAGCAATTATTATGGCACCGGTAAACCCCAACATATAGGACTGAAGGACTATTGGGATGTGATAAAACATAACCGTGCCATACAGATGCTTATCGTTTCCGCCTCTACTGATAAGCTGGCACAGGCGGCTAAAACCAGCGCGGCCACCGTTGTTATGTACGGCATTGTGGTTGGTAACTATGCCACAAGCGGCGGTTTCGCCATGTACACCGCATTGGCGGGTATCATATTTGGCATAATCGGGCTTGGCATTTTTGCTCCAAGGGTGGGTTTGCGAAAAGCAATGCTCGTGGGCAGTTGGGGCGGTATCATCATCAACGGTCTATTGTGCCTGCTCTGGTTATTGGGTGATCCAAAAACGCTGAACCTTCCGGGCTTTGTAAATGGCTATGGGCAGGCTTTTGCCGGTATCACCTTCTTCACCGGCGCTCTGTTTTCGCTTACGCTTACAGGTGTGTTGTTTAGCGCCCTGGCTGGAAACACAGTATACCCAATGACGGCGGATTGCGCCGATTATGAAATATACCGCAGCGGACGTTATGTGCCCGGGCTTGTAGGCACACTATTCAGCTTTGTCGATAAGATCGTATCCTCTTTTGCTCCGGTCATTGCCGGGCTGTTGTTTGCCCTGATCGGGTTTTCCAAAGAATTGCCGGATATATCGACCCCGGAAACCCCCGCCCTCAGATATGTTGGCATTTTCCTCAGTTATGGCATGTTAATCATCGGCTTTTTATGCAATGTCATTGCTATGAAATTCTACCCGTTGACAAAAGAAAAAATGGTGGAGATCCAGACCCACATCATTGAAATCAAGAAGGAATATCAGAATGAAATCCGGACGGAGGGGCACACATCATGAGGCGAATCGACCTTGCCGGCAAATGGATAATGCAAAAATTGGGATCATCCAATATGTACGATGCAGTTATACCCGGCAGTGTCGCGGGCACGCTGTTGGCCCATGATGAGATTCCTGACCCTTACACCGGGGATAACGAAAACAGGGTGCTGCCGGTTTTTGATGATGACTATGCCTTTAGCCGCAGTTTCATTGTTGACGCTGATATACAGCATCATGACAAGGTGCTGCTGCACTGCGATGGACTGGACACCCTGGCCGAAATAACGGTAAACGGCGCGATGATTGACAAAACCAATAATATGCATCGCACCTATGTATTTGATGTGAAGGATATTTTAACCGCAGGGGAAAACAGGATCGAAATTATCTTCCGCTCTCCCGCCAGGTATGCCGCCGAACATCCTTCCAAAGCAGGCAAACCTTTTAGCGTATTGCGTAAAGCCGCATGTATGTTTGGATGGGACTGGGGGCTGAATCTGCCTGACAGCGGCATTTGGCGGGATATCTATATTGAAAGCTTCGATGCCGCAAAGTTTTCGCATATCCATATCACGCAGCAGCACAAACATGGCGATGTTACATTGAGCATACAGCCCCTTGCCGAGGTATGGGGTAAAGATATCGAGG
The DNA here is from genome assembly GCA_031274285.1 of Treponema sp. Lineage (GTDB taxonomy): Bacteria > Spirochaetota > Spirochaetia > Treponematales > Breznakiellaceae > JAISFT01. The sequence continues at coordinate 18,737 of JAISQJ010000097.1, forward strand.
TCAGCCTGCGTGTGACCGCCCCGGACGGCAGGGAGCTTTATGCCGTTAGAAAACCTTTCGATGGTTCCATCCATGATGTTCAGATCAACAACCCGCAAATCTGGTGGCCGGTGGGATACGGCGGTCAGCCCCTTTATGCTGTGACGGCAGAGCTAATCTCTGGCGGCCAAATCGTTGCAGATCGCATGGAAAAGCACATAGGCCTCTGCACATTGACTCACAGCAGGGCGGAAAAGGAAGCAGGTTCCGAGTATGCATTTTCTGCCAACGGTGTTCCTGTCTGGTTTCGGGGGGAAAATCTCATCATTGACGATGCCTTGTTGTCCCGCTCGGACGATGCCCATTGGCGCCGTCTGATACACACGGCGTTAAAAAGCAACCTTAACGGTATCCGCGTTTGGGGCGGGGCTTATTATCCGCCGGATATCTTCTATCAACTTTGCGACGAGGCGGGCATCATGGTCTTCCAGGATTTTATGTTTGCCTGTAGTTTTTATCAGACCGACGAGGGTTTTTGCGAAAATGTGCGGATAGAAGCTGAACAGAATGTGCAGCGCATCTGCCACCACCCCTGCATCGCGCTGTACTGCGGCAACAATGAAATTGACGGTATGTTTACCGTGGCGAATTCCACAGAACCGGGGACTGTAGCTTTGCGCAGACTCTTCACCCAGGACCATGACGCCCTCTCTGATAATGCGCGCCAATATCTGTGGGGGATGTACAGCCAAATCTTCCTCGATATCCTCCCCAAGGTATGCGAAAAGTGGGCGCCTTCCACCGGCTATGTTCATTCATCGCCCTCGATACGAATACCGGGGGGCGGCACATCTTTTCAGGACTACCTGTCTGACGGGGACATGCATTATTATCTGCAATACAACGGCAACGCTCCTTATCAGAGGATGCGCGTCATGCGCAGCAGGTTCATGAGTGAGGTTGGCTTTCAAAGCTATCCCTCCTTAAAAACTGTCGCATCATTTGCAAAAGAAAGGGAGCGCAGACCCGATTCCCCTGTAATGTACTCCCACCAAAAGTGTGTAAATGGCAACGAGACCATCGAAGAATACATGGCGCGGGATTACATTGTCCCGAAAATTTTTGATGACTATATCTACCTGTCCCAATTACAGGCGGGAGAAATCATGCGGTATACGGTCGAACATTTCCGCAGGGACAGCGAATACAACCGCGGGATGATCCTTTGGCAGCTTAATGACTGCTGGCCCGTGGTATCCTGGGCGGGCATGGATTATTACGGACGATGGAAGGCATTACAGTATTTCATCAAACGGTTCTATGCTCCGTTGGCGCTCAGCGCCAAAGAAGATGGCGCCAATGTGGAGCTATGGTGCAGCAACGAGAAACGCGAAAGTGTCCAGGGCAACGTGGATTGGCAGCTCTTTGAAGGCGCGCAGCTCCTGGATGAGGGGAAACAACATATCATAATGCCGGCGGGTAAAAGCGCTCTTGTTCTGGAGATGGATTTATCCGAAAAAATCAATACACACAACAGACATCGCGCATATCTTTCCTTCGCCCTGGAAGTTGGCGGCGAAACCATAAGCAGCGACGGCGTGCTGTTTGTCCCCGCAAAGGAATTTGATTTTGTCCTGCCGGAACTGACCCTTACCGCCGCTGAAGATGGCGAAGATTTTTTGATTACCGTCTCTTCCAGGAATTTTGCGCGGCGCATTATGCTGGACACCAGAGAAGGGGATTGTATTTTCTCCGATAACTGGTTTGATTTGAATGCGGGGACCAGCCGTACCATACGAATTGAAAAAAACGATACGAATATCAAATCTCTTGCGCAGCTAAAAGAGAAGCTGTTCACAAATACATTAAATGATGTGATACGGCGTGGCAATGCCAAATGAGCAGTGCGGATGTACGGTAGTGTGTCAGGAGCATTATATATGAGCGGAGATAAAAAAGTTCCGGAACTTGAGCCGATTCCCAGGAGTGTCATGAACATTGCATGGATCTTGGTGCTTGGGGCAGTTATGCCCCTGCTGGATTCAACAATGGTCAACATCGCCATCAAGCATTTAAGCAATGATTTTTTCATCGGCCTTGATTTAGTTCAATGGGTAATTACGGGCTATGTATTGGCCATGGCAATTTCAGTGCCCTTTGTCGGCTGGATGGTTAAGCGTTTCAACGGGAAATGGCTCATGGTAGACGCCAATCTATTATTTTTAGCTGCTTCTATTGCGGCAGGGTTTAGCGGAAATATCCTTATGTTGATAATTTTCAGGATAATCCAGGGAATCTGCGCCGGTTTTATTGTAACATTGGTGTCCGCTTTGTGTGCCCACATCGCCGGACAAGATAGAATGGGGCGCATGATGTCTACCATTGGAATCCCAACGGTTTTGGGCCCGATCCTTGGTCCGGTTTTTGGGGCCTTGATTGTCCAATTCTTGTCATGGCGCTATATTTTCTTTATTAATATTCCGATTGGAATTTTTGTCATAACCTTGATGATTTTAAAACTGCCTGACTTCACACCGGCTGACAGAAAAGCAAAATTTGACTTTATCGGTATTATTTTATTGGGCGCCAGTTCAGCTGCCTTAATCTACGGGATTGCCAAAGCGGCAACGAGTGCTGCATTTAACAACAGCGCAACGATTGGCTTTGTTGTTGCCGGTGTTGCAATTCTGGCCATCTACATAATTTACGCTGCCATCAAAAAAGAAAAGGCCATTCTCCCATTGCGGTTGTTCATGTTGAAAAATTTTAACGCCGTCATGGCCGGCCTGTTCCTGGTAGGCATTGCCACCAACGGTCCAATGCTGTTATTGCCTTTGTTTTTTCAAAACATCAAGGGCTTTTCAGTTTTAAGCGCCGGTTTGCTGTTGATTCCACAAGGTATCGGCATGTTAATTACCCGCCCATTGATTGGCAGACTAACTGATCGAATGGGGGCGCGCAATGTTGTCTTGACAAGTTTGGTACTGGCTATCATTGGTACTATTCCTTTTGTCTTCTTCAACGAAGCATCTTCACTCATTGCGATAAGTGTTGTCCTGTTTGTTCGTGGTATGGGTATCGGCGGTATCACTATTCCAATGATGTCTGATGCATATACCGGCATGGCTATTCAAACAATTGCGCAAGCCAGTGTTGGAACGCGCCTGATGCAAAATATCGGCGCCGCTTTTGGTACGGCGGTGATTGCAACAGTTGTCAGTCTTTCCATCCAGGGCAATATGGTAACGATTCCGCTTATGACCACCGCTTACCACAATGGTTTCCTGTTAGCCTTGATCCTTTGCATGGTACTGCTCCTTCCAGCTTTGTTCTTGACAAACAAGAAAATGTTCAGTACCCGTTAAACCCCCGGGCGGCATTTCTTCCGGGGTTCTTGTTGAATTTTGCTATCTTCTTCATCATGGCGCGTATTTTTTCAAATTTCTTGAGGAGCCGGGCGACTTCGGCGACGGAAGTTCCCGAGCCGCGGGCAATGCGGCCACGGCGCGAGGGGCCTATGATGAGGATGTTGGCGCGTTCCTTCCGCGTCATTGAGGAGAGGATCGCTTCCTGGCTTTTAAGGTCGGCCATGTCTATGTCGTCCCCGCTGACCTGGCCGGCCATGCCGGGACAAGCCGGGACAAGCCGGGATCTATCCCAATAAATACACCCGGCTCTATGCGGCAGCCCTCCTCAACCGGCAGGACCCGGTCAAGATCGACGCTATTACCGGGGCAACCGATTCCTACCGATAAATAGCGAACTGTATAATAAAAACCGAAAAACCGTGAGCATGAGGAAAGATATCTACGGGTAAACTCGTCTCAAAAAACAAAGGGAAAGAAAAGGCTTGTTCTTTTTTGGCCGCCGCCGCTTGGGCGGCACGGTGTTTGTCCCCCTGCCTTACTTTCCTGCCTTAAATGTTATCGCGTTACGGGGGCATACTTTTTTGCATTTCCCGCAGCGGATACATTCCGGGTGGTTGGGGGTTTTCTGAGGCTCCAAATTCATTTTGCAATTCTTTACGCAAATACCGCATTGTATACACTTTTTCTCATCAAGACGGTACTTGAACAGGGAAATTTTATTTCCTAACGCAATTACCGCGCCAAAATAACATAAATACTTGCAAAAAAAGCGTTCCCGCATGATAGCAATAATCACAAATAACGCCGTTATTATTATTGTTGCCGTGGGGCTCCTGCCGGTATTGTCCTCCGGTTCCTGAACCGTCTGTCCGGTGATAAACGATATTACTATGATTAACAGGAACGCATATTTTATATACCGTAAATATTTATCCGCTTTAAAAGATTTAATTTTTATGGGGAAAGGTATTTTAGAGAATAAGTCCTGAAATAATCCTAACGGACATATTTTGCCGCAAAACAGTCTCCCGCTTATGATGATTAACAGTACCAATAGGGTAAACATGCCAATTTGTGCCACTGTTTCATTCATGTTTTCTCCCACATAAGCGGCAGGGGAAGGGGCGAAGCGCAGCCCTTACAGCCGTAACACTTTTTCCCCTGGCAGGAAGGCAGCACCGTTCTTTTGATATAGCCCTGATGTTCCAGATATGCTATTTCAGCCTTTACGGCTTCAATACTGCGGTGCTGTTTTGCGGCAATCTCCCGCAAAGAGACCGTCTTACCGCTATCCAACGCATTGAGTAAATCGTTAAGCATATTTTACCTCCAAACTGTTTTTTGTAAGCAGCCTCAGCGCGTTGCTTACCGCTAAAACCGTAACCCCCACATCGGCGAATACCGCAAGCCACATAGAAGCCGCTCCCACGACACCCAGGACCAGTATCACCGCTTTTACCGCCAGGGAAAACGTAATATTTTGTTTTACAATCCTCATGGTTTTCCGGGAAATACCTATGGCCTCGGCAAGGCGGGAAGGTTCGTCGCTCATGATCACCGCATCGGCGGCTTCAATGGCCGCATCGCTTCCCAATCCGCCCATGGCGACGCCCACGTCCGCCCGTGCGAGTACCGGCGCGTCGTTAATGCCGTCTCCAACGAAAACAAGAGAGCCCCGCTGTTTCCCCTTGTCCCCGGTTACAGACTCAAGGAGGCTTTCAACTTTTGCCACTTTGTCCCCGGGCAAAAGCTCGGTGTATACTTCATCAATGCCAAGGGCCGAAGCCGTATCCCGCCCGGTGCGG
>JAISQJ010000117.1 GCA_031274285.1 Treponema sp.
AAATTTGCCCTCCGGACCCTGGCGGAATGTTACCGGAACGAGAATAACGAAGAGGGTATCTTCGGCATCTGGGAACGGCTGGTCAAGGTCGATATTGAGGAAGCGGAACTTGCCAAGGCCCTGGCGGAGCATTACGAAAAGCTGGGGGATATTGACACCACCATCGACTATTACAAGAAGGCCCTGCACCGCTACATCACCAAGGGTGTTTACAAGGAAGTTAAGGATATATGGGAGCGCCTCCTCGGTTATATCGGCGAGGACATAGACTTCTTCCTCAACGTGCAAAAGCGGGTCGCCAAGAGCATCGACAAGGACAAGGCCGCAGCCCTGCTCAAGGGCGTGTATGAAATCTGCAAGACCCATGGTGATATTGCCACCTCCATATCGATTCTGAAAATCATCCTGGAATACGATGACCGGGACAGCCAGGCCCGCAGGGAAATTACCGAGTGTTACCGTAAAAAGTATGCCGGCCACAGCCAGCTTGAAGATTACATCCGGGTTTCCAGCTTGGCCCAGGGCCCCCGCAACGTGCGGGAGGCGATCATCGATTTTGAGAAGCACATCGCCTTTGATAAGGGCAACTTCGTGTACCACCGGACCTGGGGAGTGGGCCGGATCGCCAGCGTACAGGGGGATGACATTGTTATTGACTTCGCCAAAAAGCGGGGCCATTCCATGTCCCTCAAGATGGCGGTAAATGCCCTGCAAACCCTGTCGAAAAACCACATCTGGGTCCTTAAAGCCGTATGGAAAAAGGAAAAACTCCACGAAAAGGTTAAAACCGACTATCAGTGGGCCTTGAAAACCGTGATCCGCAGTTTTGATAATTCCTGCGATATTAAGCGGATCAAGGCGGAACTGGTGCCCCAGGTCCTCAGTCCCGGGGAATGGACGGGCTGGAGCGTTAAGGCCCGGGAGATTCTGAAGTCCGACCCGAATTTCGGGGTAAGTCCCGATGACATTGACCTTTTTACCGTCCGGGACCGCCCCATCAGCCTGGAAGAAAAGCTCTACAACGAATTTAAGGCGGAAAAGAGTTTCTTTGACCGGGCCGTCACGATTCGGGAATTTGCTTCCCGCAAGGACGCGGAACTGGACTCCGAATACTTTACCGAGATGTTTTCCTACTTTACCGGTTATCTTAAATCATACAGCCAGGTAAGCGAGCAGGTGGCCGCCTCTTTCCTCCTGGTAAAGGATCTGGCCGCCAAGTACCCCCACCTGGGGACCGGCCTCTCCCTGAATTTTAACGAGCTCTTTGAGTCCGTTGACGATGTGCCCAGCCTGTTCCTCAATCTTAAAGACTCGAAACTAAAAGAGGAATTCCTCCGCCAGATCAAGCTCTTTATCCCCGATTGGGCGGATATCTATGTGGACCTTTTCCCCTATGCCCTTTCAAACAGTATTATCCAGCACCTTACGGCCGCGGGATTTGGGGATAAGCTTGCCGCCATGACGGCCCACAGCTTTGAGAATTTCCGGGATTACCGGGAGGCAGTGGTCTGGCTTTTCAAGAATTGCAGTAACGAGGAATGGTACCAAAAGGCGAATATTCCCTACGAAAAGCAGCTTATCATCCTTATTCATATCATGGACAAGAGCTACCGGGAAATTGAAAACCACCGGGATACCACGGAGAACCGCAAGATAAACAAGCAGGTTTACCATATCCTCTTTGGCGACGGAGTTCTGGACGACTTTATTTCCCAGGCGGACGGCTATACGATCCTGCGGATCTACACCTTTATTAACGATGTAAAGGACCTGGACCCTGCGGATAAAATTAAGCTGCGGAACAGAATCCTGGAGAAGTTCCCCGACTTTAAATTCCTGGGGGGAGAAGAAAAACGGACCTCCGTACTCGGCCTTATCGTTACCATGGCAAAGTACCAGGAAAAGCAAAGACAGCTTGCCAAAATCCTTGAGGAAGATGTTCCCGCCAATTCCAAGGAGATTGAGTTTGCCAAGTCCCTGGGGGATCTTCGGGAGAATGCGGAATACAAGGCGGCCCTGGAGAAGCAGTCCATCCTAAACGCCACCCTGGCAAAGCTGAGTGATGAAATTGAAAGGGCCCAGCTCTTCGATCCCTCCACGGTTAATATTTCCCGGGCAAGCTTCGGCGCCAAGGTAACGCTAAAAAACAATTCCACCGGCAAGAAGGAGGAATACACGCTCCTGGGACCCTGGGAATCCGACCCGGATCAGCATGTTATTTCCTACCTGTCTCCCTTTGGCGGGACCCTGCTGAATAAGGGGGTGGGAGAACAGTTCGATTTTTCGGTGAACAATGAAAAGGTTTCGTATACGGTGGAAAATATAAGTTCCGCCCTGTGATGGTACCGTTTGGATACGTTTTTATATGCGAAGTAAACAAAGGTTAGCCGCTGTTCTATTGGGCATAGCCCTGCTGGGAAAGCAGGTCCCCCCTGCCCTTGGGCAGGACCGGGACCCCATTGACCTGATCCTCCTGCTGGATACCTCCGCCGGTATGAGCGGTTATTACCGGGAGGTTAACGATTACCTTACCGGCTCTTTCCTCCGGGGCAACCTGCGGCTGGGGGACACCTTTCACCTTATCGCCTTTTCCGATAAACCCCGGATGGAAATCGCCCGCCGGGTGGAGGGCCGGGGAGACCTGGAAACCATCATCGGCCGTATGCTGCTGATGTACCCCCTGGAACCCCCGCCGGATATTGGGGCCGCCCTTTCCTTTGCGGAAGATTACAGCCTGGATCTGAGTTCCCCCCGGCACAAGAAGATCGTCTTCCTCAGTCTTGGCGGCGCCCAGGACTCCTTTGAGAGGCTCACCGGCGAGACCCGCTCCCGCCTGGGCGGGCGGAACATCGGTTTTGAATACGTGGACCCGCAAGCCCTCCCCAGGGCCCCTGTCGCGGCGGCCCCCAGCCAAGCGCCGGTAACACCGCCGCCCGCAGTTCAGACGCCCAGGCAAACGCCCGTAGCGCCGCCGCCCGCGGCCCCCAGCCAAGCGTCGGTAACACCACCGCCGGTTCCCAGGCAAACACCCGCAACGCCGCCCGCGACCCCTAGCCAAGCGCCGGTAACACCACCGCCGGTTCCCAGGCAAACACCCGCAACGCCGCCCGCGGCCCCCAGGCAAACACCCGTAACACCGCCGCAAGCGCCCGCAACACCGCAGCCAGCACCGGCAACACTGCCGCCCGCGGCCCCCAGGCAAACGCCCGTAGCGCCGCCGCAAGCGCCGGCAACGCCCGTCCAGACAACGCCTGCAACGCCGCCGCCCGCGGTTCAGGCAACGCCAGCAGTGCCGCCGCAAGCGCCCGCAACACCGCAGCCAGCACCGGCAGCGCCGCCGCCCGCGGCCCCCAGGCAAACGCCCGTAGCGCCGCCGCAAGCGCCGGCAACGCCCGCCCAGACAACGCCTGCAACGTCGCCGCCCGCGGCTCAGGCAGCGCCACAACAAATGCCCTCTGCCCAGACAGCGCCGCGGCGGCCCTTCCCGAGTCCTGAAATGGCCAAGGGGGCGCTTCTTATTTTCCTGGGATTGCTCGCCCTCTCGATCCTGGGGCTGGGGCTGTTCATTTTGGTCCGCCGCCTCCGGTCCCCGAATCGGGCGGTTGCCAAGGCGGCCAGGCCGGAAAAGCGAGCGCGCCCGAATACCGCAGCCCCCGCGCCCCTGAAACCCCGCAGGGAAAGCCCCTACCGGGACACGGCCCCCAAAACTAAGGTCAAATACGGCGAGCCCCTCATGCTCAGGCTCTTTGTGGAGGATCAGAACACCCTTATCGGCAAGCGGAATACCCATCTGGTGAAGCCCGGCCTCTCTTTCACCGTGGGGGGCGGGAGATCGGACTTCCTCATCTTCCTGGTACCCCTCCCCCCCCATATCGGGGAACTGAGGTATGAGTCCGCCACCTGTTCTTTCTATCCCCGTAAACCGGCGTATTTCCCTGATATCGGGAACAATCCGGTGCCCGACTGCGTGGGGAAAACCATCAGAATCGTATCGGATAAGGGCTATGAGCTTTTCATGCGGATAGAACAGTACGAGGATCCCCTGGTTAAGCTTAACCGGCTTATGCGGTCTATCAGAATCCCCAGCGCCGCGGGGGAGACTTCCGTCGAGTAAACAAAGTACTACTCCCCCAGCTTATCCAGGGTATTGCGCGCCTTGCGGGCCAGGCCGGCGTTCCGGTTTTCCGTCAGGGGCCGTATCGCCTCCGCCATGCCGCGGTAATTGTTGTTAGACGCCAAATCCAGGGCATAGGATTTTTCCACCAGATCCGTGGAGGCAAGGAGCCGGCGGGCAAGAGGCTCAAGCTTATCCGACCGGGCGCCGCCCAGGATACCCAAGAGGCCGTTGTACAGGGCGTTTTGATTCCGGGATTTGGCGTCGTCCAGTTCCGCCAGGACTTTTTCCACGCAGGCTTCCGTATCGCGCTGAATCAGCATCTCCGCAGCCCTGATCCGTACCGGCGCCGCGGCGGCCCGGTCTTCAAACAGGGTCCTTAGAATATCGTAGGTCTCCCCGGTCTCAATGGCTCCCAGAGCCCGGATTGCCTCATCCCGAACCTGAGGAATATCGTCCCGCTCGGCCCGGAATTTCAGATAGGGAACCGCCTCCTCCAGCTTCCCCCGCCTGCTGGCCTGGGCGGCTCCCAGGCGGACACGGTAGTAGGAATCCCTAAAGCCCTCCAGCACGGCCCTTATGACCCCCTCCCCCTCAAAGGGCCCCAGGGCGGCAATGGCGCTGGACCGTACATTGGGGTCCCCGTCGGATACCGCGGAAATGATGGCAGGGAGTCCGGACTCGTCCCCGACGGCGGCCAGGGAATCCAGGGCGGCTATGCGGAGGGTAACCCGTTCTTCCGTGTTGGCCGCAATCCCCGCGAGGAAAGGGATGCCCAGGGTGGAACCGGTTTCACCGACGGCGGTAATGATCTCCCGGCGGAAATCATCGGGGGGATCCTCGTTTTGATAGTAGCCGGCCAGGAATTCCGCGGTCCTGTCCGCGGTTTCACTGACCGCCCCCGACACCCTGCCCAGGGCCCGGATGGCGGGGATCATGAAGCGCCGCTCCTTGGTATTGATGACCTTTTGAAGGGGCTCGGCCGCGTTTTCCGCCTTTACCCTGCCCAGGTAATCCATGGCCGCGATAACCGTTTCGTTGGTTTCGTCATCCCGCTCCACGATGGCCCGGATTGCCCGGTCCTCCAGGCCGGACTTACTACGCTCCCCAAAGAATTCAAAGACCCCCCTCAGGATATTCCTGTTCCGGGTAGTCCCCGCCAGGGTGACCAGATCGTCATCCAGGGCATCGGTCTTTTCGTTGCGGAGGGACTGGATAAGGGCCGCAATCTCGGTTTCCGTGCCATAGCGGATGGTGTTAAGCCGCACCGAATCCGGGTTATCCTCCGCCGGAAGCGCCAGAGCCGCGAAAAAACAGAGCAGGAGGGCCGGGGGAACCGGCAGTCGTTTGGCTGGGGAAGCCGGCGGCCGTCTCTTGGAAAACCTGAAACCATTACGCATGAGAACCCTCCTGGTACCGGGAAAGAAATTCCTTCTTAAAATAAAGGAAACGATCTTCGGCCAGGGCCTGCCGGGCTTTTTTTACCAAATCGTGGAGAAAAAAAAGATTATGATAACTTAACAGCATGGAACAGAGAATCTCCCGGGTCTTAAAGAGGTGCCGCAGGTATGAACGGCTGTAGGTCCGGCAGACCTTGCAGGGGCACCCTTCATCTATCGGCGAAAAATCCATGAGATTCTCGGCCTTTTTTATCGACAGGGGCCCCCGGCCGGTGTAGGCCCTGCCGTTTCGGCCCTCCCTGGTGGGGGCGACGCAGTCAAACATATCGATGCCCGCCTCTATGGCCCCCAGGATATATGCAGGGGTCCCGATGCCCATGACATAGCGGGGCTTGTCTTGGGGCAAAAGGGCGGCGGTCAGATTGAGATACTCGAAAAATACTTCCGGCCTTTCCCCCACGGAGAGGCCTCCGATGGCGATTCCGGGCGTATCGGCGCCGGCGCAGAAGGCGGCGCTCCGCTCCCGCAGATCCGCAAAAAAATTACCCTGTACGATGGCAAAGAGTTCCCCCCCATAACCGCGGCCCCGCTGCTCCAGCCAGCGGCTCCGGGCCCGGGAAAGCCAGCGGCCCGTAATATCCAGGGCTTCCTCGGCCTCCTTCCGGCTTACCCCGAAGCCGGTGCAGTAATCCAACTGCATCTGGATATCGCTGCCCAGGAGGGCCTGAATATCCACCGCCTTCTCCGGCGAGAGGAAGTGGGCGGCGCCATCGATATGGGAACGAAACTGAACGCCCTCGGGGCTAATCTTGCGGAAGGGGGCCAGGGAAAAGACCTGGTATCCCCCGGAATCGGTAAGGATGTTACGATCCCAGCCCATGAAGCGGTGAAGCCCCCCGGCCGCGCCTATGACATCCGTGCCGGGCCGCAGGTACAGGTGATAGGTATTGGAAAGGATGATCTCGAAGCCGATCTCCTCCAGGTCCCCTTTGCTCAGGGCCTTAACCGCGGCGTTGGTACCGACCGGCATAAAGGCCGGGGTGGAAAGCCTCCCGTGGGGCAATGCCAACTCCCCTGTTCGGCCCCGGCAGGAAGAATCGGCGTGGAGGACCGTAAAAAAACCCATGGCTCAGGTATAGCAAAAAAGCAGCCTATAAGCCACTAATCATAAACCGCTAATCAAGAAAATCTTTCCGGTAATTCACGGCGAAGCTTTCCGCCAGGACCTTAAGTTCCCCGTCCTTAATAACATTACGCACCGTACCGTTCATAACCATGATATAGACCTGGGCCGCCTTTTCCACCGCCTCGATAAGACCCAGGGCCTCATCAAGGCTGTTTCCCGCGGCAAAAACGCCGTGCTGGGCCCAGACGCAGACCCGGTAGTCCTTCATCTTTTCCGCGGTGGCCCGGCCTATCTCGTCGTTACCGCAGATCATCCAGGGCAGTACCCCCACCCCTTCGGGGAACACGATGATACATTCGGTCATCATCTTCCAAAGGGTCCGGGTAAAGCTCCGGTCATCCAGATCGTGGACCAGGGTCATGGCCAGGGTATTGGTGGCATGGCAGTGGGTTACTACCCGGTGCCTTGTATCCTGCCGCAGCCGCGTGATGTGGCTGAGGAGGTGGCTGGACAGCTCCGAGGTGGGACCTCCGCCTCCTGCAAAACCCCAGAGCAGGGCGGCGCTTTTTCCCCCCTTCCCGATTCTGACCAGTCCCAGGTTATACTCGGGATCGACCTTAACATTTCTAAAATAACTGCCCGTCCTGGTGACCGCTAAAATTCTGCCTTCCAGTTCCGCCGCATCGAAGGACAGATCAAATTCCCGCAGGGAAGCCCTGGTATCCAGGTATTTCGCCGCTTCCCCCTCGTCAACAATGATACTGATGTTACCGCCGTTCCGCTCGTTCCAGCCCAGGCGGAACATGGTGGTACAGGTTCTAACCAGTTCCTTCATAAAAGGCGCCTTGAGTATGCCGCCCATCAATTCCTCCTCCCCAAAACTTGGGCCTCGTAGGTTTCAACCGAGGAAAACCAATCGCCGCCCCGGATCTGCTGGCGGCGGAGATACTCTTCCCAGACTATGCCCAGGGGCAGGGTCTTGAGTTCCTCCTGCCAAACCAGGAGTTTGCTGAAGTTTCCCGCATCCTGCAGTTTCTTCAATGCTTCATGGGGCTGCAGGAGGGCGTAGAGCAGGGCCTTCTGTACGTTTCTTGCCCCCGTAACCCATGCGGCAATGCGGTTTATGTTGGCGTCAAAGTAGTCAAGGCCGATAAGGACCCTTTTTTCCCCGCCGCAGCGTATGATCTCCAGGGCTATTTCCCTTACCTCATCCTCGAAAAGGGGAACGTGATCCGAGTCCCAGCGCACGGCCCTGGTGATGTGCAGGGCTACCTTGTCAAAAACCGCAAGCAGGGAGGACAGCTTATCGGAAACCAGTTCCGTGGGGTGGTAGTGGCCGTTGTCGAGCAGGGGGTAGATGCCCCGCTTTGCCGCATAGCTCAGATAAAAATCCGAGGAACCTACGGTATAGCTTTCCAGCCCTATGCCGAAGACCTTGCTTTCCACCGCGTCCACGATGAAACGCGGGTCGTAGCTTACGGAGAAAATTTCATCCAGGGCATCCCGGAGCCTTTCCCTGGGACCCAGCCTGTCCGCGGGGGATTCCTTAAGGCCGTCGGGGATCCAGATATTGTGGAGGCAGGGGCTCCCCTGCTGTTCACCGATGTGGGCGGCAATCTTTCTGGTAGCCTTTACATGGCGAATCCAGAAATCCCTGACCTTCCTGTCCGGGTGGGACAGGGTAAGGCCCGCGGCGGCCATGGGATGGGAAAAGAGGGTCGGATTAAAATCGATATGGATGCCCCGGCCGGCGGCCCAGCGCAGCCAGGGATCAAAGTGGATCGTGTCTACCTGGTCCCGGTTTACCGGCCCGCCGCTGATGCCGTAGATGGCGTGGAGATTGAGCCGCTTCCTGCCGGGGATAAGGGAATAGGTAAACTCCAAATCTTCCAGAAGTTCATCCTTGCTGCGGGCCTTGCCGGGGTAGTTTCCCGTGGCCTGTATACCGCCGGAGAGCAGGGCCTGAGGATTTTCAAAGCCCGTAACATCATCGCCCTGCCAGCAGTGGAGGGAGACCGGAATTTCCGCACAGCGGGAGATGGCCTCTTCAGTATCCACCCCCCATTTCCGGTATTCTGCCTTTGCCTGTTCGTACATCCGTTTCTCCGTCAAAGTTTTATGAGGCTTTCGGCAAAACCCCCGGAAGGTCTTGCGGCCCCCGCGTATTTCATGAGGAGCAGGAGGTTCCCAATGGCGGCGGCCTCCGCCGGCCCGGCAATAATCTCCTTGCCCGTGTAACGGCCGGTAAGATCGTTAAGAAAGGTATCCCTGCTGCCCCCGCCGATGATATGGACGGCGCCATAGGTTTTTCCGGTGATCCCTTCCAGGTCTTCTATGGCCTTCCTGTAGCTTGAAGCAAGGCTATGATAAATACAATAGGCAAGCTCGCCGGGACTTTCGGGAATCCTTCCGGCCCGGTACTGATCCTGAACGGCCTCTATCATCGAGGGGGGATTTAAGAAGCAGGGCAGGTTCACCTTAAAGGCGGGGTAATCCCGCATCCCGGCTTCCGCCTGCCGGGCCAGGACTTCCAGTTCCGCAAAACTGTAGCGGCCCCCCAGTTCGCGGCGGACCTGCTGCAGCATCCACAGGCCCATGATGTTTTTTAGCAGGCGGACCCTGCCGTCCAGGGCCCCTTCGTTGGTGTAGCCTGAGTTCCGGGCGGCCTCCGACAGAAGAGGGGAACCCTGGACGCCCAGGAGGCTCCAGGTGCCGGAACTGATATAAAGCTCATCCTCTTTAACGATGGAAACCGCCGACGCGGTGTCGTGGCTTGCCACCATAAGGATCTCCGCATCACAGCCCGTTTCTTCCGCCAGGTCCCGGTCCAGGGTTCCCACGGTGTAGGGCGGCTCCCGGAGGGGATCAAAGAGCCGGGGAGGAAGGCCCAGCGCTTCGATAAGGGGAAAGGCCCAGGTCCTCTTTTCTGCATCCAACAATCCCGAGGTGGAAGCTGCGGTATATTCGCTGTGCCGCTTGCCGGCAAGGGTCCCGGCAAGGCGAAAGGAAAAGTATTCGGGGAGAAAGAACAGAGCCGCCGCATCCTTAAGCCTTCCGGTCCCCTTGTCGGCCAGGAGCTGGTACACCGTATTGAAGGGCTGGCGGGCAATGCCGGTGACCCGGTAAAGCTCCTCATAGGGAACAGGGGTATCCAAATAGGGGGCGGTCCGGGGATCCCGGTAGGAATAGGCCGGCTCCAGGGGCTTTCCCTCCCGATCCGCCAGGACATAATCCACCCCCCAGGTATCAACGCCGATATACCGGGGCCCCTTCCCCAGGGCGCAGCATTTCCTGATGCCCGCCTTTATTTCGGCAAAGAGCTTTTCCGTGTCCCAGACAAGGGACGTTCCCTGCCGCACCGGGGCGTTGGCAAAGCGGTGGGCCTCTTCGAGCACCAGCCTGTCATCCTCAACATGGCCCAGGATATGCCTGCCCCCGGAGGCCCCCAGGTCAATGGCCAGGTAGTAGATTTCGTTCATTTCCCGCCCCCCCAAATAAAACTTATGTTTTCGCGCTTCCCAAAAGCAGGAGGCCCAGGATGATAAATACCCCCACGGGAAACCAGGCCCCCGCCAGGGGGGGGATATAGCCAAGCCGGGCCATCATCATGGAGATCATCTCCATGACATAAAAAACCACCGCCACCGAAAGGCTTGCCAAAAGACTCATAAGGAGAATGTTTTTACGGAACCGGCCGCCCATGGAAATGGAAAGCACTATTACTACCAGGCTGACGGTGGAAAATGAAAAACGGTGGTAGTAATCCGAAAGGGCCCGGATAAAGGGAAGCCCCGCGGCTTTAAGATCCCCCACCAGGAGCCGGGCATCGGCGGCCCGGAGATCCTCCACCTCCACCGCGTTGCGGCGGAAGGTCTCCGGGCTTTCCCGGTAGACGCCGGTCTCCTCCAGGGGTCGGGCCCGCAGCAGATCCCCCTCCCACTGATAAATTACCGGGCTGGAGAGGCGCCAATATTCACCTGTCCAGACAGCCCTGGGGGAACGGACCAGGGAAATAAAGGCGCCGTTTTTATTTTGTTCCACGATATTCAGCCCGTTGAGGACCAGGGCATCGTAATCAAAGTAATCCACCGAATAGATAAGATCCCCGCCGTTGGTTTTGATCACCACATCGGAACTGCTCTCCTGCCTGTCCTGGCGCAGATACTGGCGGGACAGGGAATTCTTGATCCGCAGGGTTGGTATAACCGCCAGGTCCTCAAAGTAGAAGGCAAAAACCGAGGCCAGGATCCCGATGATCACAAAGGGCAGGCTGAAGCGCCAGAAGGGAATGCCGGAGGCAAAGATCGAGGTAAGCTCATTCCGGGCGTAAAGATCCCCCAGGGTATAGGCCGCGGCAAAGAGGAGGGAAATGGGCAGGGCAAAGGAAAAGCATTTCGGCAGGTAGAAAAGGCTGATCCTGAGTATTTCTTTTACCGGCACCTGGTAGTTAAGGTAACGGAAAATATTGGCAAAAAGATCGATGAGGGCCAGGAGCAGGATGAACATGGAGGCGGCCACAAAAAAGATGGGGAAAAACTGCTTAACCAGATATCTGTCCAGAATCATTTGCGAATCCTAAAGGCGCAGAGGATAAGCCCCGCCGTAACGGCAAGGATATTGGGGGTCCATATAGACCAGAAGGGGGAAAAGCCCATCCTAATCCCCATGGTCTGCCCCCCCAGCAGCAGGGCCCAGTAAACAACCGCGATGATAAGGCCGATGATAAATCCCACGGTTTGGCCGCTCTTCTTGGCCAGGAGTCCCAGGGCCACCGAGAGAAAGACAAAGGAAAAAGCCCCCAGGGGGATGGAAAACTTTTTGTAGAATTCCAGGAGGTAATAGAACAGGGACCGATCCCTCCTTAGGGAATGATAGGTAAGAATTTCCCGCTGCAGCTCCGCCAGTTGAGAGGTCCTGCGGTTCCAGCTTTCGTTTTCGGGACCCCGGCGCAGACTCTCCTCAAAGGAGAGGGCCTGGGAACTGATCCGGTTAAGCCGGGCCTCCAGGTTGATCTTAAGGGCAACCTGTTTCTTTTGTATTTCCCGGTACACGTCGAAGGAACTCATTTCCCGGGGGGTGATCGAGGAAACCGCCTGGATAAGGTCCTCCTGGGGAACCCAATAGCGGAGAAAGGTGGTGGAAGCGTAATCGTAATCGTAACGGGCGGATTCCTTGGAGGACTGGACAAAGGCGGTATCCAGGTCCAGGCTGAGCCCCTCCCGGCCCCGGTCCCGGAGTTCCGCATTTTTCGCCAAAATTATCCGCCGCTCCCCGTCGCCGGTACGGTCCAGGATCAGGACATTTTCGATGGAGTTACCCGATACTTCCCCGGTAACAATGATGGTTTGCTTGAAGCGTTTAACCGAATTGGCCTCCAGTTCCAGGGCCGGGGTGGAAACCAGAATCCGGCGGTACAGTTTATTGAACTGTATGGTTCCCGCGGGGAGGAGCACATCGTTGGCCACAAAGGAAAGGAGGGATACGAAGATTCCCACCGCCACCGCGGGGATAAAGATGATCCGATAGGAAAGTCCCGATGAAAGCATAACCAGGATTTCGTTATCGCTGGTCATGCGGCCCACGGTCATGAGGGTGCCCACCATGGAGGCGAAGGGGGCGGAGAGGGCCACCACCGAGGGCAGGGCGTAAAAAACCAGGAGGGCCACCTCCCCAAAGGGCACCCGCTTGGTAAGGATCTCCTGGGCCAGGAGGAGCAGTTGGTTTACAAAAAAAATGATGAAAAAAAACAGAAAGGCAACAAGAAACGAAAACAGGGCTTCCAGTACGATGTAACGGAATAGGGTCCAGGAAACGGAACGGTACTTAACCATGGGCTCCCCCGGAAAAATCTAGCGCCCGGTGGAACCAAAACCGCCTGAACCACGGGTAGTCGCACTTAAATGTTCTGCCGCTTCAAGAACCGCATGAACCACCGGGGAAAAAACCAACTGGGCGATCCGGTCCCCGTTTTTCACCGTAAAGGGAAGGGCGCCCAGGTTAACCAGGATGACCTTTAACTCCCCCCGGTAATCGGAATCAATGGTTCCGGGGGAATTGAGCACCGTCACCCCCTGGGAAACGGCGAGCCCCGACCGGGGCCGCACCTGGGCTTCGCAGCCCAGGGGAATCTCCAGCATAAGCCCCGTGGGAATAAGGGCCCGCCCCAGGGGGGGGATAACCAGGTCCTCCCCAAGGAAGGCCCGCAGATCCATCCCCGCGGCCCCTTCGGTTTCGTAACGGGGCAGGGGAAGCTGGGGGTCCCGCCTTAGTATCTTTACCACCGGCTGTCCGTTCACCTTAGAAGCGGCGGCCCCCCCGGCTATCGTGTCTGCCTCCGGAAGGGCCGTCGTGCCTGCCCCCGGCGTCGTGCCCGTCGGAGGAAGCCCCGTCGGGATCAATGGCGTCGATGTAGGAAAGGTTAAGTCGGCCCATCTTATCGACCTCCAGAAGCTTAACCGGGATTTCCTGCCCTTCCTTTACCACATCGGTAACCTGGGCGATTCGCTGGCGGGAAAGCTTGCTGATATGTACCAGCCCCTCCTTGCCGGGGAGAATCTCCACAAAGGCGCCGAAATCCATGATCCGTTTTACCACACCGTTGTAAACCCGCCCGGTCTCCGGATCGGACACGATGCCCTGGACCGCCATCTTGGCTTCCTCCGCATCCTTGGCGTTTTTGCCGTAGATCGTCACCGTACCGTCGTTTTCCGTGTTGATGGTAACGCTGTACTGCTCGCAGAGGGCCTTGACGTTTTTCCCGCCGGGACCGATGAGGGCGCCGATCTTGTCTATCTCGATCCGCATGGTAACGATCTTGGGGGCGTACTCGCTGATGGCGGAGGCGGGCCGGTTGATGGTCTTGTTCATGATCGAAAGGATGTGGAGCCTGCCCCGCTTGGCCTGGTCCAGGGCCTTCCGCATGATCTCCGGGCTTACCCCGGCGATTTTTATGTCCATCTGGAAGCCGGTGATCCCGTCTTCGGTGCCGGCGACCTTAAAGTCCATGTCCCCCAGGTGATCCTCTTCCCCCAGGATGTCGGAGAGCACCGCATAGCGGCTGCCCGGCGCTGCGCTTTCGGTGATAAGGCCCATGGCGATCCCCGCCACCGGCTTCTTCATCGGGACCCCCGCGTGGAGCATGGCCAGGGTGCCGCCGCAGACCGTAGCCATGGAGGACGAACCGTTGGATTCCATGATCTCCGAAACCACCCGGACGGTGTAGGGAAACTCCTCTTTGCTGGGAACCATGGCTTCCAGGGAACGGCGGGCCAGGTTGCCGTGGCCAATCTCCCGGCGGCCGGTACCCAGCCTCCCGACCTCCCCCACGGAATAGGGGGGGAAATTGTAGTGGAGGAGGAAATTTTCCCGCTTATCCCCCTCGATATCGTCGAAGATCTGCTCGTCAAAGACCGTTCCCAGGGTGGTTACCACCAGGGCCTGGGTCTCGCCGCGGGTAAAGAGGGCTGAGCCGTGGGTCCTGGGCAGGAGCCCCACCTCGCAGGTAATTTCCCGAATATCCTCGGTGCCCCGGCCGTCCACCCGGCGGCCCTTCTCCAGAATCGAGGCCCGGAGAATCTGGTATTCCATATCCTCGAACAGGGCGCCGAAAAGTTTTTTCTGATTTTCGTCTTCAAGCTGGGCGGTATATTGGGCGGCAATATCGGCCTTTACCCGGCCGATGGCATCGTGACGTTCACGCTTCCCCTTGAGGAAACAGGCTTCCTCCAGCCTGGGATAGGCGGCGTCCCGAATGGCCTGGGCGTTTTCCAGCGTGTAGCTGGGGCTCGTAAGGGGCAGCTTGGGCTTGCCCGCCAGTTCCCGCAGCTTTTCCTGGAGGCCGCAGAATTCGATGATCACCTGGTGGGCCTTTTCCAGGGCCTCCACCATGAGGTCTTCGCTTACCTCTTTGGCCCCCCCCTCCACCATGGTGATCCCGTCTTTGGTACCGGCCACCATGATTTCCAGCGTGGATTTTTCGATCTCCTGAAAGGTAGGGTTCACTACCAGCCGGCCTTCAACCTGGCAGATCCGCACCCCCGCGATGGGACCGTTAAAGGGGATGTCAGAAATGTGCACCGCCGCGGAACTGGCGATAATGGCCAGAATATCCGGGGGGTTTACCTGATCCGCGGAAAGGGTGGTGGGCACCACCTGTATCTCCCGGCCGAAGCTCTTATCAAAGAGGGGCCGCATGGGCCGGTCAATGAGCCTGGATACCAGGATCTCCTTGTCCTTGGGGCGGGTTTCCCGCTTGATGAAACCGCCGGGAATCTTCCCCGCGGCATAGTATTTTTCGTTGTAATCTACCGTCAGGGGCACATAATCCAGGCCCTCCACGGCTTCATTTGAAGAACAAACGGTCGCGATGACCGCCGAACCCGCATAATGGGCGAAAACAGCGCCGTTGGCCTGTTTCGCAATCCTGCCGGTTTCCAGGATAAGATCCTTTCCGCCGATTTGTAAGGTTACCTGTTGTGTCATGAAATAAAGTGTCCTGCTCGATTGAGGTGTGCGGCCATACGGCCGTACAGAATAGGGATGGCCATTTATTTGCGCAGCCCAAGATCCTTGATAAGGGAACGGTATTTTTCAAGATTAACGCGCTGGATGTACTTCAAAAGCCTCCGGCGTTTTCCGACCAGGATGAGCAAACCCCGTTGGCTGGATTTGTCCTTCTTAAACTGCCGGCAGTGCTCGGTGAGATGGTTGATCCGCTCCGTGAGCAGGGCAATCTGGACCTCCGACGCCCCCGAATCCTTTTCGGATTTTCCAAATCTGGAAACGATGGATGCCGACTCTTCTTTACTTAATGCCATAGCTATTTATACTCCTATTGGGAACCAGGTAAGGCCTGCCCTAGGGGGAACAGGTTTCGAGTAATTCAACTGCCGTGGGAAAAAACGACGTTTGTTTAAGGATAAGCTGTCCTGAATCAATGACTATATCCGTCCTTAGTCCTTCGTTGGAATTCGCGTCATACGCCGCCGCGGCATACCGCCCGCCGGGGGGGGCCGCCCGGCCCGTAAGGTCCCAAAGCCATTCGCCCCGGACTTCCCGCACCCTAAGGCCCGCCAGATCCATACGGTAGGGCCGGCCCAGCAAAAGAGACGCTTCCCGAAGGTTCCCCGCGCCAATGGCCTGCCGTATCCGGCTGGAACTGACCGGCGCCCCCCCTTCCTTAAGCGGCGGTACCACCTCGGTAAGGGCCCCCCCGGCCAGCAGTTGAATACCCCGGGCGTCCGTATCCAGGCGGTAACCGCAGCGAAAATTGGCGCCCACCGCCAGGTAAGCGATCCGCCTTCGCCCCAGGAGGGAAATGAATTCCTTGCCAGATAGTTTACTAAAATCCCCGGAAAAGTCAATGAGCACCGTAAAGGCCGCGCCCAGCCCTTCCAGAGTCTTGAGTTTCTGGGGGAGGCTGTAAATATCCCCCGGATAGCTTTGGGGATGAAGGACGGACCGGGGATTCTGGCGGAAGGTAATGATCCCCCCCAGGCCTCCGTGGGACCCGGCATAGTCGAGCACCTTCCCGATGAGTTTTTGATGCCCCCGGTGTACCCCGTCAAAGCCCCCGATGCTCAGGCCCAGGGAATGCTCCCCCAGGGGCCGCCCGGCGGGGTCGATAAAAGTTTCCCAATCAATGGTTAGCATGAAACTTTGTTTCCTGTTCGATTATAAGCCGCGCCCCCAAGGGCGCGGGGGGCTATGGTTAGCATGAAGGAGGATTCTCCGGGGGCCGCCGCGCATAAACGCAGCCGTAGGTCCAGCCATTGCCGCTCCATTCCACCATGGCGGCGAATTGGTCCCCCGCAAAAACCGCCGCGGCCCGCCCCCGGCCGCTCCCCGGCGCCCGGGGATCGCCGGTCTCGCCGGAGGGTTCCAGCCCCGCCAGCAGGGGGCCCAGGGGCCGGCCGTGAATCAGGGGCTCAAGGAGCGGGGGCTCCCCTTCGAGGCGGGGGATGCCCAGGGCCTCAAAGAAGGCCCGGTCTATGGGCCGCAGGGCTTCCCTGGCAAGCGGGGCTTCCGGGGGGAAGGCCGCTTCCACGGAGAATCCCGCCACCGCGGTGCGCCGCAGGGCCGCCAGGTGGGCCCGGGAACCGCAGGCCAGGGCAATGTCCCGGGCCAGGGAACGGATGTAGACGCCGCCGGAACAGGAGACCCGTATCCGGCCCAGGGGCGGCTCCCAGGCGAGCAGTTCCAGCTCATAGATGGTGACGGGACGCTTTTCCATCTCCGGCTTTTCTCCGGCCCGGGCCAGTTCCGAGGCCCGCCGGCCCCCCAGGTGGATGGCCGAATAGGCCGGGGGGGCCTGCAGGATCTCCCCCCGGAATTGAGCCAGGATCCCCTCTACCTGCTCCCTGTCGGGCGGCGCGGCGCGGGCGACGACCTGACCCTCGGGGTCCAGGGTATCGGTTTCCTCCCCAAAGCGGATGGTACCCAGGTAAGTTTTGCCGCAGTGGGAAACCCAGGGACTGAGCCGCAGGGCCCTGCCCGCCAGAACCACCAGGAGGCCGGAGGCGAATTTGTCCAGGGTGCCGGTGTGGCCCACCTTACCCGTTCCCAGGGCCCTTTTTGCCGCCCCCAGGGCTTCAAAGGAGGTAAGGCCCGGTTGCTTGTCCAGGAGGAGAAAACCCGAAATTTGATTGTCCATTGGAATAGCTTTACCTGTGGTATTCACCGTCTTTTTAATGCCGATTTACGGCTGGCCCGCGGCTACTGTAAGATATTTCATTCACCCTTGCCAAGGGCGGTACATGCCCTGTTTTGCCCCTTGCCTGTTTTGGTGGTATAGTTACCCCATGAAGAGGCGAAAATATCCCATCGGGATACAGGATTTTGCCGGTCTCCGTACCGAAGGTTTTGTGTATGTGGACAAGACCCCCCTTATCCGCCGGCTGGTACAGGAAGGCAGGCCCTATTTTCTAAGCCGTCCCCGGCGTTTCGGCAAGAGCCTCCTGCTCTCCACCCTTAAAGCCTATTTTGAGGGAAAAAGGGAACTCTTTGAGGAGATTGCCGGGGAGCCGGCCCGGTTTTCCAAGGTAAGCATTTTTAGCGAACTCAACCAGCTTATTGATATCAGCATGGACCGGAACTACGCATCCCTCTGCGGCATCACCGAGGAGGAGCTGGCGGACTACTTTAGCGCCGACATCAAGGCCCTGGCGGAGGAGAACGGTATGAGCTTTGACCAGGCCATGGGGGAAACCCGGAAACGCTACAACGGCTACCATTTTGCACAGGAGAGCGAAGGGGTATACAACCCCTTCAGCATCCTGAACACCCTGGGGTCAAAACAATTCCGCTATTACTGGTTTGCCACGGGGACCCCCACCTTTCTGGTAAAGGCCCTGACAAAGCTCAATTTTGATCCGAGGAGCTTTAAGGACCGGATCAGCATAAGCGGGGAGTCCGTTATGGATTACCGCTTTGACAACGGCGATCCCTTCCCCGTCCTCTACCAGGCCGGCTACCTGACCATAAAGGACTACAACCGGGATACGGGGATATACACCCTGGGTTTCCCCAACGGGGAAGTGGAATACGGTTTTTTGCGGGAACTGCTCCCCGCCTATACTCCCTGGGTAAACGGAAGCCGGCAGGGCCTCTACATCGGAAACTTCATCCAGGACCTGGACAACCGGGACATAGATTCCCTTATGAACCGGCTGCGTTCCCTCTTTTCCGGCATACCCTATCCCTTAAACCCTCAGAACGAGTACCACTATCAGACTCTTTTATATTTGGTATTCACCATGATGGGGGAATTCGCCCAGGCGGAGGCGGCCTCCGCGGCGGGACGCAGCGACATGGTGGTAATACGGAAAGACCGTATCTATGTTTTCGAGTTTAAGCTTGCCGGCCGGGGTACCGCGGAGGACGCGCTGCGTCAGATCGACGAGAAGGGCTACCTCCTGCCCTATAGTGCGGAGGGCAAGCGGCTTGTCAAGGTGGGAGTCCAGTTCGACCGGAAGAAGCGTACCATCGGGAAGTGGATCGCGGAAGAGGGTCGGGGGTAATCCCCGGCAGTAGTACTTTAGGCAAAAAACTTTAGCCGGTGGAGTCTTTGGTAAGGCGGTCTATCTTTTGCACCAGATCGAAGCTTTCCTGGATGCCCGTGTCGGGGTGGAAGCGGAGGCGGGGTATCTTGCGGATCCGCATGAAGGAGGCAAGTTCGGTCTGGATATAGCCGGCGGCGCTTTGGAGCCCCTCGGCGGCTTTGCTGAGGCTGCCGTTCTCCCGGATGTTGGAAACGTAGACATCGGCAAAGGACAGGTCACGGGACACCTGAACCCTGGTGATGGAGAGAAAAGGATGGACCCGGGGGTCTTTGATCCGGCCCTCCAGGATAAGGGCGCCGATCTTTTCCTGTATCAGGCGCCCCAACCGCTCAATTCTGTATCCGCCCATGATGTCTACCCGCCTCCGGGAATAGATTCCCCGGGAATCTATTCCCCTTAGGCTAAGCTCCTAAAGTTTCCTTGCCACTTCCACGACTTCCAGGATTTCGAGCTGATCGCCTTCTTTGATGTCGTTGAAGTCACTAATGCCGATGCCGCACTCGTAGCCCGCGGCCACTTCCCGGGCATCGTCTTTGACGCGCTTAAGGCTGGAGATTTTGCCCCGGTGGATCACCGTATCCTCCCGGATGACGTTGACCAGGCCCGACCTCTTGACCGTGCCGGTAAGGACATAGCAGCCCGCCACGGTTCCCACCTTGGGAACATTGAAGGTCTTCCGCACTTCCACGGTGGCGATCACATCTTCCCGGGTATCGGGCTTGAGCATCCCCTCCATGGCCTGCTGGATTTCCTCCACCGCCTTGTAGATCACGTTGTAGCGGCGGATATCCACCTTCTCCTGATCCGCCAGGGCCTTGGCCTTGGGCACAGGCCGCACGTTAAAGCCGATGATAATGGCGTTGCTGGCTGCGGCCAGGTCCACGTCCCCTTCGTTAATGGCGCCGGGCAGGGCCTGGATCACGTGGAGCCTGACCTCCGCGGTGGAAAGTTTTTCAAGGCTGGAGCGCAGGGCCTCCGCGGAGCCCTGGACATCGGCCTTGATGATGACCTTGAGTTCCTGAATGGCCCCGTCGTTGATGGTTTCCCTCAGATTATCCAGGGTGATCTTCCTGACGTTCTTAGCGTCCTCGAAACGCTTCAGTTCCTGGCGCTTGCTGGAGAAGCCCCGGGCCACCTTTTCGTCCTCCACCACCTGGAGGGGGTCCCCGGCGTTGGGGATACCCTCGAAGCCCAGGACCTCCACCGGCATGGAGGGACTGGCCTGTTCCAACTTTTCTCCCTTGTCGTTGAAGAGAGCCCGCACCTTGCCGGGCCAGATCCCCGCCACAAAGGAGTCCCCCACCGAAAGGATGCCCTTTTCCACCAGCACGGTGGCCACAATGCCCCGGCCGTGGTCGATTCGGGATTCCAGGACCTTCCCCTCGGCGCTGCGCCGGTAGTTGGCCTTGAGGTCCAGCATCTCCGCCTGCAGGAGGATCGCGTCGATAAGCTTGTCGATGCCCGTTTTCTGCAGGGCCGACAGTTCCACAAAGATGGTCTGCCCCCCCCAGTCTTCCGGCATGAGCCCCAGTTCTGAAAGCTGACTCTTGACCCGGTCGGGGTTGGCTTCGGGTTTATCGATCTTGTTCACCGCCACGATGATGGGGACGTTTGCCTCCTTGGCGTGGTTGATGGCCTCCACGGTCTGGGGCATGACCCCGTCGTCCGCGGCCACCACCAGGACCACGATGTCCGTTACCTGGGCGCCCCGGGCCCGCATGCGGGTAAAGGCTTCGTGGCCGGGGGTGTCCAGGAAGGTGATGTTGCCGCGATCGGTACTGACCGTATAGGCGCCGATATGCTGGGTGATCCCCCCGAATTCCCCGGACACCACATCGGTACTGCGGATGGCGTCCAGGAGCTTCGTCTTGCCGTGATCCACGTGGCCCATGACCGTGACCACCGGCGGCCGGCTCTGGAGATCCGCCCCCTCGTCGGAGACGGTTTCGATCTGGGTTTCGTCGTAGAGGCTGATGATCTTTACGTCCGCGCCGTATTCGCCGGCCAGGATGGTGGCGGTATCCGCATCGATCTGCTGGTTGATGCTGACCATCATCCCCATGCTCATAAGCTTGTGGATCAGGTCCGAGGCTTTAAGGTTCATCTTCCGGGCAAGCTCGGAGACCGAGATAACCTCCATGATCTCCACGGATTTAGGCACCGGGTTGGTGATATGGGTGATCTTTTTCTTGGTCTGGAGGAGCTTCTCCTCCATTTCCAGTTCTTTCTCTTTCCGGTTATAGGTCGGCCGCTTTGCCTTAAAGGTCCGCTTGACCGCGGTTTTTCCCTCGGGCAGGGGACCGGCGGGGGCACCCGGTCTGCCGGGACCCCCCGGCCGGGGCCCGTTAAAGCCCGGTCGGTTGAAGCCGCCGCCGGGCCGGCCGCCCTGGGGCCCGAAGCCCGGCCTCCCCGGACCGCCGGGCCGGGGCCCGCTTCCGAAGGGAGGCCGGCCCTGGGGGCCGGGGTGGGGACCCATGGGGCGGCCACCGACTCTGCCGGCGGCCCCCGCGGGCCGGGCCGCAAACGGAGGAGGCGCGCCGCCGGGGCGCGGCCCCTCGTGGCCCGCGGGACGGCCCACGGGCTTGCCCCCCACCCTGCCGGCGGCCCCGGCGGGGCGCGGCGTTATGGTGAAGGGAACCCCTTCGCCCCGTTCAGGCTGCCTTTGAACCCTGGGCTCCGACGCGGGATCCCGCCGGGGAGGCTGCTCCACGGGCCCCCTGCTCCGCGCCGCGGGGGCTTCGGAGGAAAGGCCCTGTACCGGGACCCGGACTTTCTGTTCCTCTCCGGCTTTGGACTCCTGGCTCTGGGAAACCGGGGCCGCCGGGTGGGTGGCAATGACCACCTTTGGCTGAGGTTTTTTCCCCTGGGGGACTTTTTTCTTTACCACGATGACCTTTCGCGGAGGCGCTTCCCCTGGGGAAGCCCTGCGTTCAGCTCCCCAGGAGTTAGTCCGGGAAGCCCCGTCCCCTTCGTTCTGGGTACGCTTGATAAGTTCCGCCTTCGGTTTCTGGGTATTCTCTGTTTCCTCGGCCATAATCCACCTTTTACTGATAATTCCTACACAGTCCCGCCCGGGTCTGTGTCACTTTGCTCCTCATCTTCCTCGTACTCAAAACTTAAACCGATGCCGCAGTTGGGGCATACGGTCATATCCACGGTAATCTTGGCGCCGCACTCGGGACATTCGTACTCCTCCGGTCCTTCCTCCCCTTCTCCCTCGTCGGCTTCCTCTTCCGCCTCCACAGCTTCCGCATCGGGAGATTCCTCATCCTCTTCGATGATCTCCACATTCTCCTCGATGAGTTTACGGAGGGCTTCTAACTTATCCTGGCCCACTCCCTTGAATTCCTCAAGCTGCTCCGGCGTAAGGGCAAGGAAATCCTCGATAAACTCTACATTACCCTCCCCAAGCGCCGCTACCACGTCCTGATCCACCCCCGGCAGTTCGGAGATCCGGGAGAATTCCTCGCTGTACTCCTCGGCATCCCCAAACAGCTCGGAAACCGCGCGCCGGGATTCCGCGGCGATATCCATCTCCGCAAACTGGGCGTCGGTTTTGACATCGATGTTCCAGTCCACCAGCCGGTTGGCAAGCTGCACATTGAGGCCCTGCTTACCGATGGCCAGGGAAAGCTGGGAATCGTTTACCACCGCCAGGGCCTGGTGTTTCCCCTCGTCCAGGATGATCACGTCCCGCACCTCCGCAGGGGACAGGGCGTTTTTGATAAAGCGCCGGGGGTCCGGGTCGTACTTGAGGATATCGATCTTTTCCCCTTCCAGCTCCCGGATAACCGCCTGAATCCGCACCCCCTTAAGGCCCACACAGGCCCCCACGGGGTCTACGTCTTCCCGGTTGGAGTAGACCGCCAGCTTGGTCCGGTAGCCCGGTTTCCTGACAATCTTGTGAATCTCCACGGTCTTGTCATAGACCTCCGGCACCTCAAGCTCGAATATGGCCCGGACAAAATCCGTATGGGTCCGGGAAAGCACCACCTGAAAGCCGGAAGCGGTCTTCTTAACCTCCGTAATCAGGGCCTTGATACGGTCATTAACGTGGTAGGTCTCCCTGGGGGACTGAAAACCCGAGGGGAGTATGCCCTCGATCTTGCCCAGGTCCACGTAGATGGTGCCGTTCCGCTCCCGCTGGTAGTAGCCGATGATGATATCCCCTACCTTTTCCCGGAATTCCGAATAGAGGGTATCCTTTTGTATCTCCCGGATCGATTGGTGGGCGGTCTGCTTGGCGCTTTGCACCGCCCCCCGGTCAAAATCCTTGGGGTCCACCTCGATAAGTATCTCGTCCCCCACCTCTGCCTCGGGATTGAGCTTGCGGGCCTCCTCAATATCAATCTCCGAAACCGGATCGTAGACCCCGTCCACAATCTGCTTTTGGGCGTAGATCGACACCTCCCGGTTGTCATCGCTGAACCGGACGATGGCGTTATCGGCATTGCCAAAACGGCGTTTGTAGGCCGCAATGAGGGTGTTCTCTATGGTTTTGAGGATGAGTTCCTCTGAAATTCCGCGATCCTGACTGATCTGACGAATCGCATCGGACATATCGGTTGCCACGGCAGTACCTCCCAACAATAAAAAAAGGGCCGTCCGAAACGCCCTTTTTGTTATGCTATCTTACATGTCACGGATACAATAAGAAGATGGTTTGATTGTGTCAATGGGTCTACGCGCGGGTTTTTACATTTTTTTCGCCAGGGGCCTTGTACAGGGTCAGCGGAGGGCCGAAATCCGCTTCATCCGGCGGGCCTAGCCGGTATTGGCCGGATTCCCGCCCGGTTTGACGATTCCCGGCCATTCCGGGGACTGTCCAGGGAGGGTTCGGTGTCCCCGGGACGGGAAAGGCCGACCCGCCGCCCCACGGGACCGGGTAAGTATCAAAAACCTTCCTTGCCTGTTTTACTTCACAATTTGATACTTACGGTCCCCAATTCCATCCAGGTCCGATACTGATACCCAAATAGACAAATTGATTGTTGAAATACCCAAATTCCCGGTTATCATAAAATCATTATCAAAAATCCAAGTCTTTTTTGGAATAGTTTCGGGGGTATCGATGGGCGGATTACGCGGGGATTTTTTGTGGGGCGGGGCCACGGCGGCCAACCAATGCGAAGGAGGTTTTTCGGAACAGGGCCGGGGATGCGGCCTGGCGGATATTATCCCCCACGGCAGGGATCGGAAAGGGATCATGCTGGGGGAGAAACGATACACCGATCTCCCTCCGGACAGTCTTTTCCCCGCTCGGGAAGGGATAAATATGTACCACCGGTACAAAGAAGATATAGCCCTTTTTGCGGAAATGGGCTTTAGGTGCTACCGAATGTCCCTGTCCTGGAGCCGGATATTTCCCAAAGGAGACGAAGAGGAACCAAACGAGGCGGGGCTGGCCTTTTATGACCGTCTTTTTGATGAGCTTTTAAAGTACCGTATAGAACCGGTGGTAACCATCGTACATTTTGACGCACCTCTGTATTTGGTAGAAAAATACGGTTCCTGGAAAAACAGAAAGATGGTAGACTTTTTCCTGCGTTACTGCCGGGTCATCTTTAATCGATATAAAGACAAGGTACGGTATTGGCTTACCTTTAACGAAATAAACATGCTGCTCTACATGCCCTTTATGGGCGCGGGAGTACGGTGTGCCGAAGGCGAGAATCCGGCGGCGGTAACGTACCAGGCGGCCCACCATGAACTGGTGGCTTCCGCCCTTGCCACCGGGATGGCCCATGAAATTATACCCCAAGGCAGGGTGGGCTGCATGCTGGCGGGAGGACAGTCCTACCCCTATTCCTGCGATCCCAAAGATGTCTGGCTGGGCATGCAAAAGGATCAGAAAAATTACTTTTTTACCGATGTCCAGTCCCGCGGGGCCTATTCTGAATACGCAAAAAAGTTTTTTGAAAGAAACGATCTGCACATTCACATGGAAAGCGGGGACGAACAGGCGCTTAAAGAACACCCGGTGGATTTTATTTCGTTCAGCTATTACACATCCCAGGTTGCCCGTTCCAGAACGGCGGAACAAGGTTCAGAGGATATTTTCCTGGGACCCGGCAATCCGCACCTGGCAAAAACCCAATGGGGCTGGCCTATCGATCCCCTGGGACTGCGGATTACCCTGAACGCCCTTTACAACCGGTATCAAAAACCCCTTTTTATTTCGGAAAACGGCCTTGGGGCGGTGGATGTGGTCCGGCCGGACGGCAGCATCCAGGATGATTACCGCATTGATTATCTGCGGGATCATATCAAGGCAATGATAGACGCTGTTGAGGAAGACGGCGTAGAAGTGTTTGGCTATACCCCCTGGGGCTGCATCGATCTTGTAAGCGCCTCTACGGGGGAAATGAGTAAACGTTACGGCTTTATCTATGTGGATAAGGATGACTCAGGCGGGGGTACCCTGGCCAGGAAGCGGAAAAAGTCCTTTGACTGGTACAAAAGGGTTATCGCCTCAAACGGAAAGGAGCTGGAGGCATGATGAAACAGGGCCTTAAGGTAGCAACCATCGGGGGCGGATCGAGCTATACCCCCGAATTGGTGGACGGTTTTATTAAACGGTACCATGAATTTCCCCTGAAGGAATTATGGCTGGTAGATATTGAAGCGGGGCGGGAGAAACAGGAAATTGTGGGGAACTTGGCAAAAAGGATGGCCGCCAAGGCCGGACTGCCCATAGACATCCACATGACCCTGGACCGCCGCGCCGCCCTTGAGGGGGCGGATTTTATAACTACCCAGTTCCGGGTCGGGCTCCTTGAGGCCCGCATAAAAGACGAGCGGCTCCCCCTTAAATATAATGTCATTGGACAGGAAACAAACGGTCCGGGGGGCCTTTTCAAGGGGCTCCGCACCATTCCTGTTATTCTGGATATTATAAAGGATGCGGAGGAGCTTTGTCCCGATGCGTGGATGATCAATTTTACCAACCCTTCCGGCATGGTTACCGAAGCGGTTTTCCGCTATACGAATTGGAAGAAGTTTATCGGCCTCTGCAACGTTCCTATCGGGATTGAGCGTTCGGTTGCCGAGATGTTTGGGGTGGAGCCTTCCCGGGTACGCATCGATTTTGCCGGACTGAACCACATGGTATTCGGCTTGAAGGTGTATATCGACGGCAGAGATCGTACCGATGAGGCGGTCAAAAAAACGGCCCGCCCGGACAGTGAATTCTCGATGAAAAATGTTTTCTTCGTACCCTGGGTCCCCGAGTTTATTGAAGCCCTGGGGGTTCTGCCCTGCCCCTACCACCGCTATTACTACAAAACCGCCGAGATGCTGGCCCACGCCCTTGAGGAAGCCGCGGAGAAGGGTACCCGGGCCGAGGTGGTTAAAAAAATCGAAACGGATCTTTTTGAAAAATACAAAGACCCCGGCCTGGATGTTAAGCCGCCGGAACTGGATAAACGCGGGGGCGCCCATTACAGCGATGCCGCCTGTAACCTTATTAGTTCCATTTATAACGACAAAAAGGACATTCAGTATGTCAACACCTTAAACCGGGGGGCAATTCCTTTCTTGCCCAACGATGTGGCGGTGGAGGTCAGCGCGGTTATTACCCGGTCCGGGGCCTTCCCGGTTTCCGTCGGGGACTTGCCGGTAGCCTGCCAGGGGCTGGTATACTCGATAAAGTCCTTTGAACGGGTTGCGGCGGAGGCGGCGGTTACCGGGGATTATAAAAAGGCTCTGCTGGCGATGGTGATAAACCCCCTGGTTCCGGGGGACAAGGCGGCAAAAGAACTGCTTGATGAAATGCTCCAGGCCCATAAAGAGCATTTACCGCAGTTTTTTAAGCATACATGAGGAGGAGGAGGAAAATTTTATGAAACACATGAAAACGGTTAAGGCGGCGGGGATTTTAGGGATCGTGTTATTGACGATCGTAAACCTCTCCGGCTGCGGCAGATCCGGTTCCACGGGGTCGTCCCCCGGGCCGGCGGCATCCGGTTCAAGTACCGCGGCGCCGGCACGATCCGGCAGCCAAAATGTCAACGGAGCTGTCAATGAACAAAGCTACCCTATCGTAAGCAGTAAGATTACCTTAGACCTTTGGTATCCCATGGCGGGGTCCATGGGGGAGCTTGCGGACTTCAACGACGCTGAATTTTTTCAATGGTACGAGGAAAAAACAAATATCCATATCAATTTTATCGTTCCCCCGGCGAATTCGGAAAAAGACGCCTTTAACCTGTTGTTTGCCTCGGGCAATATGCCGGATATGATCTATTCCCAGCCAAATCTCGTCTCCAACGCCCACGCATACCGGGGCGGCGAGGACAAGGCCATCGAGGACGGCTATTTTATCAACCTGGCGGAATATACGGCCTTTGCGCCGAATTTTATGAGCTGGGTCAACAACGGCCAGGCAAGCGGCCTTTCCAAGGCGGTCTACAGTGACCGGAAGAATATCTACGGCTTTTGGGGCATTTGGAAACCCATGCAGGACTCGGTCATGCCCGAACTGGGCCTGGCTATCCGCAGGGATTTCTTGGAAAGGGTAAACAAAAAGATCCCCACCACCTATGACGAATGGTACGATGTACTCAAGGCCTTCCGGGATCAATTAAAGATTGCCGCCCCCCTGTACACCAGCAAATTCGGCATTGATGTCTTTGGCGAATTTATGGCCGGCTTCGGTACCGCCCCCTACTTCTACCAGGTTGACGGCACGATAAAATACGGCCCCCTGGACGATGCCTATAAGGAGTACCTTACCATGCTGCACCAATGGTACAACGAGGGACTTCTGGACAAGGATTTTCCCACCAGGGCCAGTGTGGGCTATTCCGCCGACAACGATATGATGCTGAATGACAAGGTCGGCGCGTTGGTAGACTGGGCCACCAGGCTTTCGGAGACCTATACCACCCGGGGAGCCGCTAACAGCGACTTTTACCTGGTGGCCGCTCCCCAGCCGAAAAAGGCCGGGGGCCCGGATCCGCACTACCGCAGCGTTACCGGCGACGATCAGCTCCATGACGGCTGCGTTCAGATTTCCGCCGACGGCAAATATATCGAACAGGCCATCCGCTGGGTAGACGGCTTTTACGCCGAAGACATATACCTGAACGCAAATTACGGCCTGGAATCCCAAAAGGGCGTGGTTTGGCAGGAAGCCCCCGACGGCCACCGGATCGGTGATTACAACTTCCGTTACGCAAATCCGAACAAGATGTCTTCCGCCACGGTTTTAGTGAAATATTGGGTGAAAAATCCTCCCCTGCGGGTAGAGGCGGCCCAGATTGAACAGGCCGATGAAAACAAGCAGTCCGCCTACCGTACCTGGGCAACCTATGATGCGGACTGGGGTATCCCCGGTCGTACCACCATGACGGCAGAGGAATCGACTAAATATTCGTCCATCTACACGGACATTGAAACCTATGTCCAGGAGAGTAACGTAAAATTCATCACCGGCAGCATGTCTCTGGATACCTACGATTCGTACCGGGATACCCTGCGGAGGATGGGCATCGGCGATGCCATTGCCATACGGCAGGCGGCGCTGGACAGGTACCGCAGCCGTTAGCGCCTTGCAGGCGCTTTTAAGGAGGTAAAACCATGAAAAAAGGGATTATCAAGGACCTGAAACTGAACTACACCGTTTATCTCATGGTTTTACCGGTGGTTGCCTATTTTTTCATCTTTCATTATATGCCCATGGGCGGCGTTCTTATGGCCTTTCAGGACTTCAGCGTCAGAAGGGGCATATTCGGCAGTCCATGGGTAGGGGCCGAGCATTTTATCCGTTTTTTCAACTCCGTTTATTTTTGGCGCCTGATTCGGAACACCCTGCTTATCAGTTTTTACGGATTGTTATTTTCCTTTCCCCTGCCAATCGTATTCGCCCTCTGCCTGAACGAAATAAAAAACCGGAAATTTAAAAAAACCGTACAGACCATATCGTATCTGCCCTATTTTATTTCCATTGTGGTGGTGGTCAGTATCCTTATAGACTTTACCAAGTCCCAGGGAATTCTGACCAGGCTGGCGGCTTTATTAGGGGATTCCGGGGGCGCCCTGATTTCACGGCCCGAGTGGTTCCGCGCCTTATACATCGGCTCGAATATGTGGCAGCATCTGGGGTATAACAGCATTATCTTTATTGCCGCCCTTTCGGGCATCGATCCTGAGCTTTACGAGGCCGCCTGGATCGACGGAGCGGGGAGGTGGAAACAAACTCTGCACGTTACCCTGCCGGGGATCGCCTCGACCATTGTGATTCTGCTGATCCTTAGGCTTGGGCAGATCATGAGCATAGGGTTTGAAAAAACAATCCTTATGTATTCCCCGGCAACTTATGAAACGGCGGATATCATTTCCAGCTATACCTACCGGGTCGGGATAATCGATAACAACTACAGCTATTCCACCGCGGTAAACCTGTTTAATTCCGTCATTAACTTTCTTATGCTGATAGGGGCCAATAAAATCAGCCGTAAATTCAGCGAAACCAGCCTTTGGTAAGGGAGCGGCAATGACAAGCAAGCGGAGTCTGGGAGAAAAAATCTTCGGCCTTTTTAACGTGATAGGACTAACCGCCCTTTCCTGTGTGTTTCTATTGCCGGTCTGGCATGTACTGATGGGTTCTATCAGCGATCCCCTCAGGCTTTCCGCCTACAGCGGCCTTATCCTTAGGCCCCTGGGAAAAGCAACCCTGGGGGGATATACGCTGGTGATGAACAACAGCAATATTCTGCGTTCATACCTAAACACCATTATCATTGTGACCGCGGCCACGGGTTTCGGTACGGTTTTGACCATTCTGGCGGCATACGCCCTTTCGCTTAAAAGACTCTATTTCAAGGCGCCGATTGTATTCATGATCACCTTTACGATGATTTTTAACGGCGGTCTGATACCGACCTATATGGTTGTCAGAAATCTTGGAATGCTCAATTCCCTTACAAGCCTTATCATTCCGGGGGCGGTTTCGGTATACAACATCATCATCATGCGGACCGCCTTTGCCTCGATCCCCGATGCCCTTTCGGAAGCGGCCATAATCGACGGCGCGGGACACGGACGGATACTGACCCAGATTATCATTCCGGTGTCCTCCGCCACCATCGCCGTTATTGTTTTGTTTTACGCGATTCAGCACTGGAATGCGTGGTTTAACGCCTCCATTTACCTGCGGGACCGCGGCCTGTTCCCCCTTCAGCTTACCCTGCGGGAAATTGTCATCCTCAGTTCGGAACAAAGCATCCAGGCCGCCCAGGAGGCCACGGACATGGAAATTTTCCGGCCCCTTATTAAATACGCAACGATTATGGTGGCAACCCTCCCCATGCTGGTAATTTATCCCTTTGTGCAGAAGTACTTTGTTTCCGGGGTTATGATCGGGTCGGTAAAGGGCTGAAAGTCCCCGCCGACAGATGGCGGTACACCGTTGGGGTAACCCCTTCCAGCCGCTTAAAGGCCCGTATCATGGTAAGGCTGTTGGTATAGCCTATTTTGGCGGCAATGCTGTTAATGCCGCTCCTGGTTTCGCGCAGCAATATTTTTGCCTCGTCTACCCTGCGCTGATGGATATAATCCAGAATACCGCAGTTTTCGCCTTTCTTAAAAACCCGCAGCAGATAGGATTTGCTAAAAGCAAAATGATCGGCTATTGAGGTGACGCACAGATTGGGATTAGCGTAATTTTCGTTAATATACCGGACAATTTCGGCATGAAGGGGAATCCCATCGTCTTCCCGCCCCGCATCCTCCGATGCCTGGATGTCTTTCAGCACATCCTGCTTCGTCATGACATCTTCCTGTTCATGCAGGTCCTTAATGTGGGAGAGTCCCCAGACGGTTTCCTCGTAGGCATCGTGTATGTTCATCGCTCCGCTTGCCCGTTCGGAATAGAAACCGCTTATATATACGGATATTTTGACAGAAAAACGCTCCCGGATCACCGTTACGCTTTCATGGCATAATTTTTCTAGTTCCCCTATCGGCGTATCGCTGTCCCCCCGCCGGGAGACAATGACAAAAACATGGTCGTCATGGCGGCAGGCGTAACAGTCGCAGGACCGGCGGAGTATTTCCTCAAAAACACATCCTATGGCCTGGTGCAGTATTTCTATCAAATCTTCGGCTTCTTCTTCTTTTTGATACAGGCTGCCGCTGTATTCGTTAATAGCAACGCCTATTACCAGGAAACAGCCGGATGAAAAATTAAAACCATATTCCCCGCAGGCGGCCTTAAAGGTCCGGGCGCTGTAGACAGCGCCCTGCAGCATCTTAGCCAGTTTGTCTTCTGACAATAATGATCGCTGACGGTCAATTTCTTTTTCATATTCCCGTCTTTTTTCCAGCAAAGAAACGATAGAATCCGCCAAATAGTCAAATTCACTGCGGAAATTGGGCTTTTGCCCGCCGGGGTTTCCCTGCCGGTTAAGTTGGGCGTTTTCCAGGATGGACGACAGTCTGCGGACCGGCTTGTAGTTTTTTAGGGTAAATGCAACAGAAATAACGGTTCCTATCCCCAGACATCCGAATAGAAATATAAGGTAGGCCAGGCGTATCTGCTTTAAGTCCTTAACGTATTGAGGGATAGGAATGGCGGAAACCAGCGTCCAGCCGGTCATTTTTGATGAAGCAGAGGTAACCGCCATGTTTTGTGTTTTTAGGACTTCCAGATAGGCCCCCGAGAAATCGATATCCAGTTCTTCCGTAAGGCCAAGGGAATAGTCTGAACATATAATCCGGCCTTCCGAGGGGGAAAAAAGCCAAATATAGCGGGACTCCCGTTCCGTGCCGTCTCCGTATCCGTTCAGCAGGGCGTAAACCGGCCTGTAATCCATAACAAAAAAACACACCACGTTGGGTACGGCCCCGGTAAGAATATCGCTCATGATTACCACGATTTTTTCCGATCGGGAAGACTGCTGGGATTGGGTCATGTAAACCTGAAACTGCCGGCCCTGCTCCACCCAGCGCAGGATCGGGGCGCCGGGGCCCGCTTCCCTTTCCAGTTCCCTTAGAAAAGATTCCCTGGTTCCGTAAAACCCTTCGGTGGTTGCCGCAAGGCCGGGAAAATTAAAATAAACATAAATTTTACGGAAATGATTGCTTTGAGCCGCATATTCGCCGAGGACTGTCTGGAGTTTGCCGACTTTTTCAAGCTTAAAGGGGCTCAGGGGCCTTTCCGCATAGGTAAGGGAAATAACCGTCTCCTGATTTAAAATCCGCCGGCCTGCGGCGTATATATCCGAGAAAATCTGATCAACGGCGATTTCGGTTTGGGAAAGGGCAACCGTAGCTATTTTTTCCGTGTTTTCCCGGACAACGGACACGGAGACCGCATAGATCATAAAGCTTACCGCCAAGGGTATAATCAACACCAATAAATAAGAGACAAGCCATACCCGGAGGACGCTTTTTTTGTTTACGATTCGTTTCATCGCCGCCCTATATCGCGGGTATCATTGTAGGCGGTTCCCGGACAAATGTCACCACGCCTTCCAATCAGGGGCCGACCCCCCCGTCCAGCCGGGCCTTGGCGATGATTTCGTAGGGGAGATGGACCTTCGTTCCCCCGGCCTCCAGTTCGATCCCCTCGGCGCTTGACGAGAGGAGGACCCCGGAGAACCAGTCGGAGGTATCGACGCGGTAGCAGCGGACCGGGCGGCCGGTGTAGTGGCGGAACTCGCTGCCGTCCTTGATGAGCCGGTCTATGCCGGGGCTGGAGACTTCCACGTAGAGGTCCTGCCCCGGAAAGGCCAGTTCCAGCCGGGGCAGGGCGGAGCGGTGAAAGGCGGAACAGTCCTCCAGGCCGACATCGCCGTCCTTGTAGACCACCAGCCGGACCTGGGTGGAACCCCGATGCCGGGAGACGGTGATCTCCACCAGGGAAAGCTTCAGACCCCGGGCCGCCGGTTCCAGGGCTTCAAACAGGGGGTCGGGCTGGGGGGGACTGTAATGCACGGGGCCTCCTTTACGTATGCGCGGCGGGGTCTACCAGGGGCCGCCGCCCGGCAGGGTCTACCCGCCCGGCAGGGGGGGCCGGCCTTACCAGGCGGCCATAGCCCGCGTTGCCCAGTAAGACGCCATCCTTCATGACGATCCTGCCCCTGACAATGGCCGCCCTGGGGGACCCCAGGGTCCGGAAGCCCTCGAAGGGGGAGCTGTTGTTTTTGGAATGGAGGTCCCCGTTCCTGATGACCCCGGCCCGGTTCATGTCCACGATGGTAAAGTCCGCGTCGGTATTGAGGGCAAAACTTCCCTTTTGGGGGTAGAGCCCCCAGATACGGGCCGGGGCCGCGGAGGCAAGCCGGGCGTAATCGTTCAGCGAGAGGCGGCCCTGGTTGACCGCGGTAAGGAGCAGCGGCACCGAGGTCTCCACCCCCATGATGCCGGACAGGGCTTCCCAGAGGGACCGGTCCTTTTCCTCCGCCGTGTGGGGGGCGTGGTCCGTGGCGATCATGTCGATGGCGCCGTCCCCCAGGCCCCGCCACAGGGCCTCCCGGTCTTCGGCGCCGCGAATAGGGGGATACACCTTCATCCTGGTCCCCAGGCGCCGGTAATCGCCCTCGTCCAGAAAGAGGTACTGGGGGCAGGTTTCCGCGCTCACCGGAATCCCCCGGCCCTTGGCACGCCTTATCAGGTCTACCCCCAGTTTCGAGCTGACATGGCAGATGTGTACCGGCGTTCCGGTGTATTCGGAAAAAAGAAGGACCCTGGCAATGGAGGCGGCCTCCGAAACGGCCGGCCGGGCCCCGGCCAGGAGCGCAGGATCGTCGGCGCCGGCGGCGCGGCAGATTCCGGTAAAATACCCGTTAAGCTCGTTATCCTCGGCGTGGAAGGCGATTCTAAGGCCCAGGGAGCCGGTTTTCCCCATGCCCTCCAGGAGGGACCCCGGCCCCGGCGCGGCCAGGCCCCCCACCGAACTGCCCAGGAAGACCTTGAATCCCAGGACCCCCTCCCCGGCCAGGCCCTCAAGCTCCCCAACATTGTCCCCGGTCATGGCCGCAAAGAGCCCAAAGTCGATGTAGGATTTCCCCCCGGCGATCCCCGCCTTCTCCCTAAAATCGCGGACCCCGGCGGTGGCCGGAACCGTGTTGGGCATATCCGCCACCATGGTAAGCCCGCCGTAGGCCGCCGCCGCGGAACCGCTGGCAAAATCCTCCTTGTGGGTAAGCCCGGGGTCCCGAAAATGCACATGGGCGTCGATAATCCCCGGCAGGACGTACAGGCCCGCGGCGTCGTAGACATCCTCCCCCTGGGAAGGGGCCA
Source organism: Treponema sp. (assembly GCA_031274285.1). Taxonomy (GTDB): domain Bacteria; phylum Spirochaetota; class Spirochaetia; order Treponematales; family Breznakiellaceae; genus JAISFT01. The sequence goes on from JAISQJ010000117.1 coordinate 33,946, forward strand.
AATCCCCGGCCAGGCAGGCTATCTTTCCCCTCCGTATCCCCACATCCGCGACCACATCGGCCCCGCTGTCCAGGGGATTAACCAGGATACCCCCCTTGATAATGAGATCGTACTTCACCGCGCTCCCCCTGCGTAAACCCAGAGCGCATGGTAACGCAAAGGGCCCCGGATATGAAGGCCCCGCCTTGGACAGCGGGTAGTCAGGCCCAGTTTGGGCGCATCCCCGGCTTCGCCGGGGACCGGGCTGATACGGGGCTCCGCTCCGCTCCGGCCCCCTCCCCCGCGAACCGGTGAGCGGGTTCTTTGCACCGGGTCTGCCCTTCGGGCACCCCTCCCATCCCTTGCGCGAAGATTCGCTGTCCTTAAAATGCCGCGCCATGGCGCTCAGTTGACCCAGAGATAACTAAGAACTAAGAACTAAGAAGTAAGAAGTAAGAAGTAAGAAGTAAGAAGTAAGAGGTGTCGTATCTTTGTAGTTTTTTTAGGAAAAACAGGGTATAGTAGACACCCGGAGCAAGACGCTAAAAAACTGTTAAGGAGAAAACCATGAAAAAGCTTATCGCCGTTGTGTTGCTGGGCGCCGCGGCCCTGTCCGGCCTGTATGCCCAGAGCGGGACAGGGGACATGATATCGGCAAGTTTTGTCAAAGAATATAATAATTACTTTGTTGATAGTAGAGGAAGTATTAAAGGGAAGTATTTAAGGTCTTTTTCTGACGAAGAAATTGGTAAATATTCTGCTTTGGGTGGAAGTAATCTTGATATTGACACTGCCGAAGAAATAGCTTTTTTATCTTATGCGTCTGGCGTGGTAGATATACGCCCGCCGGAAGCGGCGGCCATGCTCCCCAAAAACCGCGAGAGCGATCTAAAAATCGGCGCGTTGATGTATCAGAATTTACAGACAGCCGCGTTTTTAAGAACCGCCAATGCCGCCGCGTATGCGACGCTGTTTAACCAATTCTGCGCGGAAAATAATATCAGCAAAGCGGAAGTAAAAACTTATTTTGACCGGAACATCGCCGC
>JAISQJ010000155.1 GCA_031274285.1 Treponema sp.
CCCCAGTTAAAGCTTTACAACGCCCTTGATGACGAGACTCTAATCGAAAGCGACATGGCTTTTTATCCCCTGCTGGCCCGGACCCTTTCCCGGGGCCTGGATCGCTCGCTATTGGGGGGGTTTTTTGTCGAACTGGGCAGGAAGCGGATGAACGACGGCTTCCCGATTTCAGAGGTCATCTATGCGGTAAACCTGGCGCAGAAGGTGGTGATCGAATACATCATGACCGACTATGCCCCGGAGAATACCCTGCGGATGTATCAGTCCATGGGGATCATGGAGGCGGTTTCGGAATTTTTCCTCCTGGGTTGTTTTTACCTGACCAAGGGCTTTCTTGAGGCCACCTACACCCACATGAACAGCCAGGACAATGTTTCCAAGGAGCTGCTCAACAAATACTTCAGGGATGATTTCTTTTTTAAGCAAACCTGAGGCTGCCCAGGGGGATAATGGTGGATATTAAGGGACCTCTGGAAGAATTCAAGGTTATTTTTTCTATCCCCCTGCCCCAGGGTTTTTCCTTTGACATAAACGAAACGATCCTGGTTTCCTGGGTGGTAATGGCCGTGCTGACGGCGGCTGCCCTGCTCCTTACCCGCCGGCTGCGGGAGGTGCCCAGGGGGGCCCAGGTCTTTCTGGAATGGGCCATAGAGTTCCTGAACAGCTTTTCCAGGCAGTACTTCGGGCGGCGGGCCCAGGTTTACGGCCCCTACATCGGCACCGTGTTCCTCTTCCTTCTCCTGGCCAATATCATTCCCGTGGTCTCCCCCATGGCGATTGGGATCCTGGGGATAGAACCGCCCTTTACCATCAAGCCCCCCACCAGGGATATTAACCTTACCGCGGCCTTGGCCATGCTTTCCATCCTTTTGGTCCTGTTTGGGGGGCTGCGGGCCAGGGGCCTGCGGGGCTGGGCCAGGAACCTGCTCCATCCGGTCCCCATGATGCTCCCCTTTAACCTGCTGGAATACGTGATCCGTCCCGTGTCCCTGTGTCTGCGGCTTTTCGGCAATATCCTGGGGGGCTACATCATCATGCTCCTGGTAGAACAGGCCATGCCGGTACCGGTGTTCGTGCCCGCGGTCCTGTCCCTGTACTTCGATTTCTTTGACGGGCTTATCCAGGCGGTGGTGTTCTGTTTCCTTACCACCCTGTTTGTGGGGGAGGCGGTAGAAGCGTAGCCCCGCCGGGGGTATAGGCGGTTTTTATGGACGTTCCTTCAAAACTGAAGTTTCGAAGAAACCTTACTAGGTATCAGAGGAGAATTGGCTATGACTAATCTTATGTTTCTTGTGGGCGCCGGCATTGCGGTGATTACCGGCATCGGCGCCGGCATTGGTATCGGTATCGCCACTTCCGGCGCTTCCCAGGCTATCAGCCGGCAGCCGGAGGCCGCGGGAAAGATCATGACGGTCTTCTTCCTGGGCATTGCCCTGGCGGAAGCCACGGCCATCTACGGCTTTGTCATCGGTATCCTGATCTTTACCAGGGGTGCGTAGCGGGCCATGTTAAACCCTTCCATCGCCACCTTTCTGGTCACCCTGATCAATATCGCCCTGCTTTTCGTGATTCTCCGGGCCGTACTCTTCAAGCCGGTCACCAAGTTCATGGCAGACCGGAGCAGGAAGATCGAGGAGAGCATAGCCCGGACGGAGCGAGAAAAGGCCGAGGCCCGGCAGTTGCTTGAGCAGTACCAGGAGCAGTTGCGGAACGCCGGCAAAGAAGCGGAGGCCATCATCCGGGAGGCCCGGGAACAGGCCGAGCGGGAATCCGCGCGGATTATCGCGGAGGGAAAGGCCAGGGTGGATACCATGACAGCCGCGGCCCAGGCCCAGATCGGCGCGGGCAGGCAGGCCGCACTGGCGGCCTTCAGGGCGGAGGCCGCGGGCCTGGTGGTTGCCGCCGCGGGCCGGCTCCTGGCGCGGGACCTCAAGACCGAGGATAACCGCCGCCTGGCCGCCAGCCTCTTGCGGGAAATCTCCGCCGATACGAGGGTCTAAGGGGCATGTTTATTCCTGAACGCTGGGCCCAGGGCTTTATCGGCGCGGCCCGCGATGACGCCGCCCTGGGGCTGGACCTTATCAAGGTCCTGTGGGCGGTAATCCGCCCGGTCCGCGGTCATACGGCGGGAACCGCGGACGCGGCCCAACTGACGGTGATGATCCACGCTGCCTTTGCCGCGGCCCCGCCGGAGGGGGGGGATTCGGAGCGGCGGTCCAGGGAACTGGCCCTGGGCCTCGTCCTGCTTTTGGTAAAAAAGAACCTGCTCCGCCACACCGACCGGGTAATCGCCGCCATAGAACAGGAACTGGATACCCGGCAGGGCGTCCTGCGGGCACAGTTGGAATCCGCCCAGGAGGCGGAAGGCCAATTCCTCGCGGATCTGAGGGAGACGCTTGTGAAGCGGACCGGGGCCGCGGGGATTAGACTGGATACCAGGGTCAAGCCGGAACTGCTGGCGGGCTGCCGCCTGCGGATCGGCGGTGAAATTATTGACGCCAGCCTGCGGACCCAGTTGAAGCAGCTTGGGGCGGAGCTTGCGCGGGCCGAGGGCGCCCCGGCCCAGGGAGGGTTTTAATGGCCGATTTTGGAAACCTGGCCAGGGTTTTGCAGGAACAGATTGAACACTGGGAGGGCAGGCCTTCCTCCGATTCTTCGGGGTTTGTGGTCCAGGTGGGGGACTCGGTGGCCACCGTTTACGGCCTGAACAAGGCGGTCTACGGGGAACTGGTGGACTTTGCCTCCGGCGCCACGGGGATCGTCCTCAACCTGGAGGAAGAAGGGGTGGGCTGCGTACTTCTTTCCGGGGAATCCCTGGTAAAGGACGGGGAAGAAGCCCACGGTACCGGCAGGGTGGTGTCGGTCCCCGGCAGCGCGGGGCTCCTGGGCCGGGTGGTGAACCCCCTGGGGGAGCCGGTGGACGGCAGGGGCCCTGTCGTTGCGGAAGCGTACCTGCCGGTGGAAGCCCCGGCGGAAGCGGTAATCGACCGGGGGTCGGTAAATCAGCCCCTGCAGACCGGGACCCTGTCGGTGGACGCCATGATCCCTATCGGCCGGGGGCAGCGGGAACTCATCATCGGGGACCGGCAGACCGGCAAGACCGCCCTGGCCATCGACACGATCATCAACCAGAAGGGCAAAAACGTCTACTGCGTCTACTGCGCCATCGGGCAGAAATCCTCTTCCGTGGCGGCGATCATCAAGAATCTGGAAAAATTCGGGGCCATGGACTACACGTTTGTGGTCCTTGCCTCGGCTTCGGACTCCGCGGCCCTGCAGTACCTGGCCCCCTATTCGGCGGTGGCCATGGCGGAACACTTTATGCACCAGGGCAAGGATGTTTTGGTGGTCTACGACGATCTCTCCAAACATGCCGTGGCCTACCGGACCATCTCCCTGCTCCTCCGCCGGCCTCCGGGACGGGAAGCCTTTCCCGGCGACGTGTTCTACCTTCACTCCCGGCTTCTGGAACGATCCGCCAAACTTTCCGACAAGCGGGGCGGGGGCTCCATCACCGCCTTACCCATCGTGGAAACCCAGGCCGGGGATATTTCTTCCTACATTCCGACCAACGTTATTTCCATTACCGACGGCCAGATATTCCTGGATTCGGAACTCTTTAACTCCGGGTTTAGGCCCGCGGTTGACGTGGGGCTCTCGGTAAGCCGGGTGGGCGGCTCCGCCCAGTCCAAGGCAATCAGGCGAATCTCGGGCCGGCTGCGGCTGGACCTGGCCCAATACCGGGAAATGGCCGCCTTTGCCCAGTTTGGGAGCGACCTGGACAAGGCCACCCAGGACAAGCTGGCCCAGGGGGTCAGGCTTATGGAGGTCCTTAAACAGGGCCAGTTCAAACCCTATGCCATGGAGGAGCAGGCGGCGATTCTTTTTATCGCGGTGAACGGCTTCCTTATGGATGTGGCGGTGGAAAAAATCGGCCCCTTTATCAGGGGTTTCCTGGAATATTTGCGGACCCGCAGCCAGGGGCTTTTGGACGGCATCGCGGAGACCGGGGCCATCACCGCGGAGCGGGAGGAGGAACTGCGGGCTGCGGTGGAATCCTATAAACAGGCGGAACGGTAGGCGGTAGGATCGATGGCGAATCTACGGGATGTCCGCCTGCGGATGCGGGCCATAACCCAAACCCTCCAGGTTACCAAGGCAATGAACCTTATCTCCACCGCCAAATTACGAAAGGGCCGCCGGGTTCTGGAAGACACGGAGCCCTATTTTTCCCGGATACAGAAATCCATGTTCGATATTCTGTCGGGGGCCGGCCGTGTGCAGAGTAAATTCATAAAGACCAGGGAAAAGGACAGCCGGCGCCGCACCGCCATCGTGGTGGTCACCAGCGATAAGGGCCTGGCGGGGGGCTACAACGCCAACGTGTTCCGCCATGTGGTAGCGCTCTGCGAAAAAGTTGAGAACCCCGTCCTGATTCTAACCGGCCTCATCGGACAGCGTTACTTTGCCCATACCCCCTATCTTATCCTGGAGAATTTTTCCTTCCGGTCCCAAATGCCCACCATGGACAACGCCAAGGAAATAGGGGACTACCTTATCTCTCAATTCGATTGGGGCCTATTTGGCGAGGTCCACGTGGTCTACACCCACATGTACAGCACCATCAAGCTGCTCCCCACGGCGCGGCAGATCCTCCCCCTGAACCTCGGCCGCATGCAGGAGGAGCTTTCCAAGGCCGAGGGACAAAGGCGGGTGGAGCTTCAGTTTGAATTTCTCCCCTCCCCGGATGTGGTCTTTGACGCCCTGGTACCCCTCTATATCAGGGGTATCGTGTACGGCTCCCTGGTGGAGGCTTACGTCAGCGAGCAGAGCGCCCGCATGGCCGCCATGGACGAGGCCAGCAAGAGCGCGGAGGACATGCTCGCCGGCCTGCAGATCAGCTATAACCGGGCCCGGCAGGCGGGGATAACCCAGGAAATGTCGGAAATAATTTCCGGTTCGGCGATCCAAAAATAGGAGTAAACAATGGGCAGTATTGGTCATGTCACCCAGATAGTCGGCCCGGTGGTAGATGTCCGCTTTGAGGGCAATATTCCCGCCATTCTTAACGCCCTGGAGATAAAGGTTCCCGCCCCCGGCTCGGGGGTTACGCTGGAGGTACTTCAGCACATCGGGGACAATCGGGTGCGCTGCGTAGCCATGGAGGCCACCGAGGGGCTCTCCAGGGGTCTGGAAGTTGAGGACTCAGGCAGCCCCATCCGGGTTCCCGTGGGGGAAGAGGTGCTGGGCCGCATGTTCTCCGTCACCGGCAAGGTGATCGATGATAAGGGGCCCTTTAGCTGCGCCAGCTACGCCTCGATACACCGGAACGCCCCCAGCTTTGAGGAACAGCGGCCCGCCACGGAGGTGCTGGAGACGGGGCTAAAGGTCATCGACCTGATGGCCCCCTACGCCAAGGGCGGGAAGATCGGCCTCTTTGGCGGCGCCGGGGTGGGGAAAACCGTCATCATCATGGAGCTGATCCGCAACATCGCCACCGAACATTCGGGGTATTCGGTCTTTTCCGGGGTGGGGGAACGTTCCCGGGAAGGGGCTGACCTGTGGCGGGAGATGAACGAAAGCGGAGTCATCGAAAAGACGGCCCTGGTCTTTGGCCAGATGAACGAGCCCCCCGGCGCACGCATGAGGGTGGCCCTGACGGGGCTTACCATGGCGGAACACTTTCGGGACCAGGGGGGCCAGGACGTGCTCCTCTTTATCGACAACATCTTCCGCTTTATCCAGGCCGGGGCGGAGGTTTCCGCGCTCCTGGGCCGCATCCCCAGCGCCGTGGGCTACCAGCCCACCCTGGCCAACGAGATGGGGGCCCTGCAGGAACGGATCGCCAGCACCTCCAAGGGTTCCATCACCAGCGTCCAGGCGGTATACATCCCCGCGGACGACATCACCGACCCGGCGCCGGCCACCACCTTTGCCCACCTGGACGCCACCACCGTGCTTTCCCGGAAGATCGTGGAACTGGGGATCTACCCCTCGGTGGACCCCCTGGCCTCCAATTCCCGAATCCTGGAAAGCAGCATCGTGGGGGAGGAACATTACCGCACCGCCATCCAGGTGCAGCAGACCCTGCAGCGCTACAAGGAGCTTCAGGATATTATCGCCATTTTAGGGATGGACGAGTTATCACCGGAGGACAAACTGATGGTAGGCCGGGCCAGAAAGGCGCAGCGCTTCTTTAGCCAGCCCCTCCATGTGGCGGAACACTTCAACGGCATGGCCGGGGCCTATGTGCCGGTCAAAGAGACTGTCCGGGGCTTTAGGATGATCCTGGACGGGGAATGTGACCACATCAGCGAGCAGGCCTTTTTCATGGCCGGCGGCATTGACGACGTGCTGGCAAAGGCTTAACCATGGCCGTCCTGTTTCCCTTCGAGGTACACACCCCCTACCGCCGTTTTTTTAGCGATCAGATTGAAGCCCTGGTTATCACCCTTATCGACGGGGAGATTGGGGTCTACGCGAACCATTCCGCCTTTACCGCGCCGGTGGAAACGGGAATCATGAAGATCAAAGACAAGGACGGAACATGGCGCAGCGCCTTTACCACCGATGGCATTCTGGAAGTGAAGGAGCATAAGACGGTTCTCATGGTGGACGCCGCCGAGTGGCCCGATGAGATCGACGGGGACCGGGCGGAGGCGGCAAAACAGCGGGCGGAGGAAATCCTTAACGCCGGCGCACTGAAATTCGAAACCGACCGCGCCGCCTCTTCCCTTAAGCGGGCAACGTTCCGGCTAAAGGTCCGGGACCTCCGGCGAAACGCCGATTCTACAATTGGGTAATGAGGATATTTCTTTTCTTTAAGATACATTGATGCCCTCAAAGGATTTATTGCTGCTAATGGTCAGGTTTTTTTCCTTTAGAGATACCGGAATATCTTTAAGTTTTCCTTCCATTCATTTGATAAATTTTGCAATTCTGATGGCGGTTGAAAACGCGGAAGAAAGGCTACGAGATATTCAGATTCACCGGCGGGATAACCTTCAAGGGACAAATAAAAATGGACATAATTGATCTTGATTTCAATATCACAAACACGTTTGACATCCCCTGTTATTTTGTATTCTGCACAAAATGCCTTGTTTTTAGTATGAAAGCCTATAAACATTATTGAAAGGGGCTCATTGATGTGTGTAACCACTGACTTAATCGAAGCGATACCGGGATCCGTGGGAATTATATCCAGCCTGTCTGATCCAAACTTGGGAGTTCGTCTAAGAATTATTGTTTTTGGACAAATATTCAATTTGCCTGCCTCGCAATTATAAAGTAATTGATCTTATCTTGGCATTTAATGTATAGAGATCGTTTGTTTCTTTTGAAATATCCTCGGTTATTTTTTCAATTACTTCTGAATATATATAAGAATCATCACCCTCGGTGTTTATCATGGACTTTACATAACCGTTGTCTTCTATCATGTATGCGGACACATCGTTAATTGCTAAATGGGGAAATGGCAAATTTTCTATTTCTTCTAAGATACTTTTCTTATTATTGGCAGTTGTAAGGGTATTTGCAATGTTTAGCAGCCTCCCCTTTTCCAGAATATTATTTATAGTATTTAAGACATAGGGACTATGGGTAGAAATAAAAAATCTATAGGACGATTCGCCGCTTGTACATTTTGTCAGGCTATTAAAACTTGTTACCAGAAATTCAATAGTCTCTTTTTGTTCTTTAGGGAATAGATGTGCCGAAGGTTCTTCAATGAAAATTGAAGCATTTTTTCCGTATTTGAAAGAGGTGTTTTTAAGATCATTTATCAATAATAATAGGTATAATAATTCCTGTTGGCCGCTTGATAACTCTAAAGAAGAAATAATCCTATCGTTAAACAACTCAAAGGCAGGTTGTTTATTATTCTTGTCTATTGAAATATTTTTCAAATGTAAAATTTCGTTAACTAAACTGCTCGAAATATCTCCAATTTCATGAAATGACCAAGTAAAACTTCTTAAGTTCATAAAGCCATTAATAAATTGGTCCTGCGAAGAAACACTGTTTGCAATTGCCGCAATGGCCCGTGATGCCGGAATAAACATCGCCGCAAGCGGAAAATCATTGGAGAAATCAGAATATAGGGACTCAAATATCTTGTTGCGCACGCTATCAAGAAAATCGGGCGTTTTTGGTTCATCAAAATATTTCTGCCATTTCTCAAGCTTCGATTCTATATATTTGCTTGACCATTGCAATCTATTTGTTTTTCTATTCCACTGGGCCAATAAATCAAATTCAAAGTTATCCATTTCAAATAAATCATATTCCTTCTGTTCTTTGTCAATATTTGAATATATATATAGTATCATGGTATTACTAAAATCAATACTATGATTATTACTTTTGAACAATTTGTAGAATTTATCTTCAACTCGTTTGAAAAAAGTATCTTTTTCAAAAATATCTTTGTTTATAGATGGATCTAGGATCGTTTGATGAATAATCTGTTCACAAAAATACAAAAGCTTTAAGGCAATGCTCTTTCCGGTAGCCATGCCACCGGTAAGGACATTAAAGCCTTTTACATCCCATTCAAAGTTCAAAATTGAGAAGAAGTTCCTTATGACCAGTTTCTCTCGAATGCCCATTGCCTTCCTTATCCTTTTGCCAGTTTATATAAAGGGGCTAATGTTTCCGGGGAACTGCGGCGGCGGCGGCTTTGCCGTCCACGGTGTTCAGGATGGAGGAAAGCCGGTCCTTTTCGATAAGGTCGATAAGGCGGGCTTCGGTGTAGCGCTTGGCTTCCTCGGTAAAGGAACCCACGGTGATGCAGACTCCCTTGCCCGCTTTAACTTCCTTGAGGTGGGAATGGAAGTCCCGAACAATGAGTTCCCCGATGGAGCCCTGGGTCCGGATAAAGCGGAACATGATGGTATCCGACCATTTGGGGGTGTCCACCTCGGCCTGGAGATCCGCCCATTCATTCTTGTTTACCGAGATATTGGTGATCTTGGTCTTTGCCTTGGGAAAATAGGTCATAACGATCTTGCGGCACAGGGCTACAAAATCCGCGGAGGGGGCCATCAGGTAGATCTGCAGGTTCCGGCTGGCGTTGAGTTCCTGATATTTGTTGATGAGCATGGCCACGTCTTTGTACTGGGGGTTCTCGGCCTGGATAAGCCTTAAAAGGGGAAGGGCTTTGCCAATATCGTTTTTGGTGAGGTACACCTGGGCCAGTTTGTAGCGCAGTTCCACCAGAATATCGGACTTGATATTCTGATGCCGCAGACCGATTTCAAAATCCTGGATCGCGGCGTCCTCCTGGTGTTGTTCCAGGTTGATGGTGCCGGAAAGGAGACAGGCGCTGGGGCCCATGTTGGGGTCCGCCCGCATGTGGCTGAAGAGCCGCAGGGCCTGGTCGGCCTGGTTCGCCTCGTAGTAGCACTCCGCCAGGGTAAAGAGGGACTCCTTATCATCCGGGGCCAGGTCTATAGCCTTGCGGATGTAATTCATCGCATCCTTGGCCTTCTTCACCCGGAACAGGGCATGTCCCAGATACCTAAGGGTGGCGGCGCTGTCCGGGTCCAGCTTCCGGGCCTGATCCAGAAGCTGGATGGCCTTTTCGTAGTTTTTCCGCTGGAATTCCAGAAAGCCCAGGTTGTAATTGACCTCGAAGTTATCCTGCCGCAGGGCCCGGGCCGCGGAAAAACCCTTGTAGGCCTCGTTGACCATGTTGAGTCTCATGGCGGAAATGCCGTAGCGCAGATTCGCCTCAAATTCATCGACTCCCGAGTTGCCCCCCGCCACTTCGCTGAGGACCTCGTAGGTTTTCATGGCATCGGGCCAGGATTCCTCCTGGAAGTAGATATCCCCCATTTCCTCCAGAGCCTTGGGGTCCCGGGGGTTCTGGCTGAGCCGCTTGGCGGCGTTTCGCACAATCGAATCCCGGCCCCGGACCCGGCGATTCCTGCCTCCGCCATCACCCTTGCGGCCCATGATGATCATAAAGATTATCACCACCGCCGCCAGGCCAATCACCGCAATAAGGATGGGGAGTACACTATACATGGGCTTATTATCGGTGAAAATCCGGTCTTTCTTCAACTAGCGCGTTCCCGGCCGGAAAATTCTCCACTTTATGGTGAAACCCCCGGCAAAACCCCTGGCAAGCCGTTGACAAATGCCCAAACCCCGCCTAAATTCTTTGAACCATCCTGACAATTGTACCGATAATTGATATTGAGGGCCGGTGAACATAGATTGGGGCGGCCCCAGGCTTTTGGAAAGGAGCAGGACCAATGGCGGCAACTATTGGCATAAAAATTGCTAATGGTGAGTTCTATGCGATCGTTGACGAGAATTCCAACGTCAAAAAGAGGCTGATACTCACAACCGTACACGATAAACAGCAGAGCGTGCAGATAGACCTTTATAAAAGCTACACAAAGACCATGGCGGATGCCCTGTACATCGGCAGCTTAGTGGTGGAGGACATCAAGGCGAAGCCCAAGGGGGAGCCTTCCATCGAGATGATCATCGCCTGCGATGCGGAAGGCCACATCAGTGCGGAAGCCCTGGACTTAGACACGGGTTCCGGCGGTCAGCATCAGTATTTGAGCGTGTCTTTGAAATCCCTGGACGAGGACAACCGGGACTTTGAGCTTCCCGACTTTGAACTGGAACAGCCCGAGAGCCCCCCTCAGGGGCTCTATGAACGGGCATCGGTCATCAAGAAAGAGGAGGAGAAGAAACCGCAAAAGCGGCTCTGGCCCCTGGTCATCCTCCTCGGCGTCCTGGTGATCGCCATTTGTCTGGCCCTTTTCTTCTTCCTTGTCCACGGTAAGGCATTTTTTACCGGGAAGGGCGCCTCCGGCGCAACGGAAAGTGAAGCCCCTGCGGTACAAACTCCCGCGGCTCCCGCAGCCCAAACCCCCGCAACTCCGGCCCAAACCCCCGCAACTCCGGCCCAAACGCCTGTAACTCCGCCGACTCCCGTAACTCCGCCGGCTCCTACAACTCCGGCGGCCCCAGCCCAAACGCCCGCAACTCCGGCCCAAAGCCCGAGAGCTGCCGCGGAGCCCGTCCAGCCCCCAAGGCAGACGCCCCCGGTCATTGCGGCCCCCGCCCAGCCCAAAGCGCCGGTCCAGGTAAGCCGGAAGCGGAATCCTCCGGTGGCATCCTACAAGGTCCCGGCCTCCATTCCCCGGAACGGAGTTCCCTACACGATCCGGTGGGGCGATACCCTGTGGGACATTGCGGCGGCTTTCTACCGGAATCCCTGGCTCTACCCCCGGATTGCCCGGTACAACGGCATTAAAAACCCGGACCTGATCATCTCCGGTCGTACCATCCGCATACCGCCCAGGAATTAGCGTTTGGTTCAAGGGATTCTCTTTCGGACAGTGTATTGGTGACCGGCCCCAAACATTTCTGCTGCCTAGTTTTGTTATGCCTCCTCTGTTCCTGTGCCAACGGTAAGGCCCAGGCCAGGGAGGAGGCTTTCCGGGCCTATTACCAGGGCCTTAAGACCGAAGGGGCCGATGCCTATGCCCACTTTGAGACCGCCCTGAAGAGCTCAAACCCCTCTATTGTGCGGGCCGCTTCGGCGGAGCTGGTCCTTCCCATCCTGCGGGGGGACCTGGATACCGCGGCCCTTTTAAACCCCAAAAACAGTGCGGCCGGGCCATCCCCTCTGCCCGCCGCAGCGCTCTATGCCCAGGGCCGCTATGGGGAACTGCTCGGCCTCTATGAGGAACTCCCCCCCGGGCCGGAAAACCCGGATCCCTGGGACCGGCTCCTCCCCCTGCTGGCCCGGCTATGCCTTGCCCAAAACAGCGGGGAGGCCGACGCTTCCCCGGCTCAAGACGGCAGGGAGATCGGCGGTCCCCCGGTTCGGGAAGCACTTGGCGCGGCCGGGGAAGCGCTGCTGACCTTCCTTTTTGACACGGCCCCCGGCCCGGCCCTCTCCTGGGCCGCGGAGGAAATTCGCCGCCGGGCGCCGGATTTCCTCAGTGCGCCGGAAAATTCCGCGCTGGAGGGCCGGCTCGCCGCCGCCCGCTCCGCCTTTGGCCAGGGCCTGTCCCTGTTCCGCCCTGCCCTGGAGGAGGAACCGGCTCTGTTCCTCCAATACCCCGCCCTGATCACCGATCTGGGCCGCTGTTTTCAATTTGGCTCCGCCGATGATGAGGGGCTGGACCTTTTCCTGGCATGGGCGGCCGCCTCCCGGACCGGCGTCGGGGCGGCGGCTTCTCCCCCCGGCGGGGCCTCCCCCCGCTACGGACTCCTCTACTATGCCGGGCGCATTGCCCGGGCCAGGGGCGATTACCGCCGCAGCGGGGAGATTTTTACCCAAGCCCTGGCCTTGGCCCCTGATGAAGAACAACAGGATGCCTGCGTCTGGTACATCATGGACACGGCCCTCAGGGACGAGGCCCCCGATCCCCTGGGCCTGGTGAAGACCTGGATGCCCCGCTGGCACGATGCGTCCTACTTTAGCGATATTTTGGACCGGATCGCCCGCGAACTGGCCGCCGGGGGGCAGTGGCGGCGCTTTCCGGAGGCCCTGGCCCTGGTTGAACAGGGCGGCGACCGGATTTCCCTGGCCAAGTACGCGTACATCAGCGGCCGGGCGCTTATGGAGGGCCTAATCTCCCCGGAAGAGGCCGGAGGGGCGGAGGCGGCGCATTTTTTCCGTATGGCCTACGATACCGGGGAAGGGGCCCTCTACTACCGGGCTCTGAGCGCCTTTTTTCTGGGGGAACCCTTCCTGACCCTGGGGACCGCCCGGCCAAAGGCCGAAGATTTTCCCCACCGGGAGGAGATGGACTTTCTCCTGGGCTTCTTTACCCAGGCGATCCCCGGCCCCGCCCTTGGGCATCTGGAAGAACTGGACGTGGAACTCTCCACCGGGGAACTGCGGGCCCTGGCGGAAGCCATGACCAAGGCGGGGGCCTACGCCCAGGCTATCAGACTGAGTTCCTCCTATATGGCCCGGAAGGACTATGACCTCCTAAGGCAGGATTTGGAACTCCTAAGCCCCCGGCCTTTCCAGGAACTGATAGAAGCCCAGGCTCGGGAAGCGGGCCTGGCCCCGGAACTGTTCTACGGCCTTATCCGCACGGAAAGCGCCTTCCAGCCGGAGGTCTTTTCCCGGGTCGGAGCCGCGGGCCTGGCCCAGCTTATGCCCGCCACCGCGGCGGATATGGCGGACCGGATGCGGAGGCGGGGGGGCCCCGACTATACCGGGAACCTGGATCTGCAGGACCCGGAGATCAATGTCCGTATCGGCGCGTATTACCTTAACTACCTGGGGGAACTCCTTGAGCACCCCCTCCTTGCCCTCCTGGCCTACAATGGGGGCCTAAGCCGGGTACGGCGCTGGTATAGGGCCCAAACCAGGGGCCCCTTCTCCCTGCCCCTGCCCGGGGACCTCTTTCTAGAAACCATCGAGTACCCGGAAACCAGGGAGTACGGCAGAAAGGTAATTTCATCGGCCGCGGTTTATGGATACCTCTACTATGGGGTGAACCCTCCCCCCTTTTTGGCCGATATATGCAGGTAGGAGGGATCCCTTGTCCGATTCAAAGTACCACCTCATTGCCGTAGCCTCGGCAATTGTATTAGGGCTCTGCTCCCTGGCTCTGACGGCGGCCGTCATGGGGGCCATCATGGGGCTCCCCGGCTTTAGCCAGGGCCCCGGCGCCTTTCTGGCCGCGTGTTACGGCCTCTTGGCCCTGGCCATTCCCGCTTTTCTGTTCTACGCCGCCGTGATCCTGGCGGACAAGGAATGGCGGCCGGACCGGATCTTCCTGCTGGCGGTTAGCCTCTTTCCCTTTATGACCCTTGCCACCGGGGTGGTCTTCGTCCGGGATTACGAATTCAGGGCCCCCCAGTACCTTTTTCTGGAAATGGCCGGAAAAACCGGCTTTAGTTTTACCATCGTAGTGCTTACGGTCCTTGAAGTCCTGGCTATCACTGTGCTCAAGACCCTGCTCTTTCCCCGGACCGCGGCAAAGAATCCCCCCGCCTGGCTCAAATTCCCGCGGCTCCAAGCGGGAGCGGCGTCCCCCTCCCGTGAAGCCGGCCTCAGGGCCCGCGATACGCCGGAAGCGGTGTCCCCCGGAGACCGGGATGCGGCGGTCGGTGAAGGCCCCGCAGGGGATACCCCGGCGGAGATCGTCCTGCCGGAGCTAAGGCCCCTGGCCTCCGCGGAGGCCCTCAGAAAACTGGAACAGCGTCAGGCTGAGAAGGCCGGCCCCCCGGAAACCGGGACCGGTTCTGAAAAGCCGGGGGGGGCAGAAGAAGAAGCGGCGGGGGGAAATCCGGTCGGGGAGGCAGAGGAAGAAGCGAGGGAAGGAGACCCATTGGGGGAGGCGGGGATAGCCCCGGCGGGGGAAGACGCCGCGGGGGAAGACCCGGCGGAGAAAGAAGCCGCGGAGGCCCCCCGGCCTATCTCCATAGAGGTGGTCTCGGTAAAGCCCAGGGCCGTGCCCAAGACCCGAATCAGGGGTTCCTGGAAGGTCCCGGTGGACATTCTCAACCATTACCCCGATGGGGAATACTGGATCATCGACGAGGCCACCAGGGCCGCGGCCGCCACCCTGCGGGAGACCCTGGAAGAATTCCACATCCAGGCCGAGGTCACGGGAATTCGCAAGGGGCCGGTGATCACCATGTTCGAGATTCTCCCCGCACCGGGGGTTAAGCTCTCCAAGATCGTCAATCTCCAGGATAACATCGCCCTGCGGCTCGCCGCTTCCTCGGTCCGTATCGTGGCCCCCATACCGGGGAAACACGCCGTGGGCATCGAGGTCCCCAATCCCAAGCGCAACATCGTTTCCTTTCGGGAGATCATCGAAGGGGAACTGCACCGGGAGGGGAAAAGGGAAGGCCAGATTCCCGTGGTCCTGGGCAAGGATATCACCGGGGAAGCCCAAACCGTGGACCTGGCCCAGATGCCCCACCTCCTCATCGCCGGGGCCACAGGCTCGGGAAAATCGGTATGCGTCAACTCCATGATCCTCTCGATCCTCTACCAGAAGGCCCCAGCGGAATGCCGGCTCATCCTTATCGATCCGAAAATCGTGGAACTCAAGCTCTACAACGATATACCCCACCTCCTTACCCCGGTCATCACCGAACCCAAGCGGGCCTTCCAGGCCCTGCAGTACCTTATCTGCGAAATGGAACGCCGCTATGCGTGCCTGGATTCCATGGGGGTCCGGGACATCAAGAGCTATAACAAACGAATCCGGGAACGGGGCATCGCTGCGGAGCAGCTCCCCTACATCGTGGTGGTGATAGACGAATTTGCGGACCTCATGGCCACCACCGGCAAGGAGCTGGAAAGCACCGTAGCCCGGCTGGCCGCCATGAGCCGGGCCGTGGGTATCCACCTGGTTCTGGCCACCCAGCGGCCCTCCATCGATGTGATCACCGGTCTCATCAAGGCCAACATCCCCAGCCGCATCGCCTTCATGGTGGCCAGCAAGATGGACAGCAGAATCATTATCGACCAGGTAGGGGCGGAAAAACTCCTGGGCAAGGGGGACATGCTTTACGCCGGCGCGGTGGACCCCTTCCCCACCCGTATGCAGGGGGCCTTTATCTCCGAGGAAGAAGTGGAAGCGGTGGTGGAACACGTCAAAACCCTGGGCCAGCCCGATTACATTGATGATGAGATTTTCTACGATGATGAAGACGATGCGGACCCCACCCTCTTTAGCGACGGCGACGATCCCCTCTACGATAAGGCCCTGGAGATCGTCCTGCAGCAGGGCAAGGCCAGCGCCAGCTACATCCAGCGCCGCCTTAAAATCGGTTACAACCGGGCCGCCCGGCTGGTGGAACTGATGGAACAAAACGGCGTGGTAGGCCCCGCCCAGGGCTCCCGGCCCAGGGAACTGCTGCGGGCCTTTAACGCATAATCCC
Organism: Treponema sp.; assembly: GCA_031274285.1. Taxonomy (GTDB): domain Bacteria; phylum Spirochaetota; class Spirochaetia; order Treponematales; family Breznakiellaceae; genus JAISFT01. Next base: position 15,895 of record JAISQJ010000155.1, read on the forward strand.
GTTATGTCTTGTCTTTAGCTTTGCAATTTTCGGCGAGAGTTTCTTTTAGGGCATCCCGAAAAACCTGCTTCATATCGATAACAATCGCCTAATGAAACAGGGACTCATGCTGAGTCTAACGGCGGGAACACACTTGAATTAACAGATGACAGCTATGCTGAGATGTCCGGAACTTGGACAAAGCAGTAGCCGTAATAATAGGCCCCACGCACTGTTGGGTACGTGGGGCGTACCCCCACTGTTTTATTCGAAGGGGGGTTGAATACCCCGCCCCTTGGGGCGGTTCAGAATCCCTCCGGGCAAGTTGGCGGGGTAGAAACCTCCCCCGTACAAACCGAAAAAAGTCCGAAGGACTT
>JAISQJ010000077.1 GCA_031274285.1 Treponema sp.
AAACTTATCGCCGACGATTACAGCAGTAACTTTGCCCAGGCCATTGAATCCTGGGCCGCCAGCTATCCCGAGCTTGACGGTATATTTACCACCGCCGCCAGCGAGCAAACCCTCCAGTCTATTGAGACCAACGGTTTAAGCGGCCGGGTAAAATACGCTTCTATCGATATTTCCCCCAGCGCCGGGGAATTTATCCGGGCCGGGGACCTCACCTGGATCGCCGGAGGCCAGTACGGTACCACCATGGTCGGCTTTGCTGTCCTCTATAACTATTTAGCCGACGGTACCCGGATCATCCCCGATACCACCAAGACCCTCCTGCGGCCCTTCCTCTACGTGGGGAACTACAAAGATTACGAGACCTATGTGAAGTATGTGGACAGCGGTATCCCGGTCTACTCCGTGGGCGAGGTTGGCAACATGATCCATGCCTTTAACCCCGAGGCCGATTTTAACTACTTCAAGAGGCTGGCGGATGCCTATTCCATTGCCGACATCGAAGCCCGGCATAAGGATATTATTCAGTAACGATTTAACGAGAGGCGGCCTGGTGCGCGGGAGCTTTCGGGCTTCCGCCCCGGGCCGTCATCGGGGGGAATGGCATGGAAAATAAAGTTGTTAAATTTTTGGTCAACGCGGGAAAGGCGATTTTACTGCCGGTCCTGGTTTTTGTGGTCTTCGCGGTTTTGACTAAAGGGCGGATCGTAAACACCCGGACCGTTTTGGTGATATTGCGCCAGACCGTAATGCCCACCATTATCTGCTGGGCCCTGGTGTTGAATATGACCCTGGGGGTTATGAACTTTGCCGCCGGAGGCGTGGCCCTCTGCGCGCTTATTATGGGGGGCAACATTTCAAATATGCTGGGAATGGGACTTCCGGGGCTCATCCTCTTTAGCATCGCCATTGCGCTCCTCCTTTCTTTCGTCATTGGAATCCTCTTTAATATTATGCACGTACCGGCCATCGTGCTCACCATCGGTATGGTGCTGATCTTTGAAACTATTCCCCGCATATTCTTTCAGGCCGGGGTTATCGTTCCCCGCAGGGACACCTTCCTTGCCCGGGAACCCTGGTGTTTTGTGGTGCTGCTGCTGGTTTTTATCGTTTTTTATATCATCTACAATAAAACCGCCTTTGGTCATAACCTGCGGGCCCTGGGCTCCAACGCCCAGATAGCGGGCGCCGCCGGACTCAATGTCAACAAGGTAACCCTCCACTGCTTTTTGGTAAGCGGTATCTTTCTGGGGGTCGCCGCGGTACTCTACGGCTCGGCCAACGGGGAGGTCCTGAACGTTACCGCCATGGGGTCCATGGTTATCATGATGGACGCCTTCATGGGGGTATTCCTGGCCTTTTTTCTTGCCCAGTATTGCGACCTTACCATCGCGGTATTCCTGGGCACCTTTACCATGCGGCTCCTTACCAACGGCTTTGTCGCCATGGGTACCTCCGCTACGGTCCGGGATATGGCCAACGGGTTTTTCCTCTTTGTCCTCCTGGCCATATCGGCGAACCAGGGCTGGATGGACCGGCTGCGGGCAAGAAAAGAAAACATCCGGATTGCCAATGAAAAATACGCCTTAAAATTGAAGGCCTAAAATTAATCGAAGCGGAGGTATGTATGGAAAAGTATAAGGACGCGAAGGCGCCGATCCCCGAGCGGGTGGAGGATCTCCTCTCCAGGATGACCCTGGAGCAAAAAATAGCCCAACTACAATGTACGCTGGCCACCGGTAGCGATCCGGCTAAGGCCCTGGCCAAGTTTCCCCAGGGCATCGGCGAGGTGGCGACCTTTTCTTCCCTGGACAGCCCGGAAAGGATGATAGAATTTAACCGCAAGGTTGTGGATATTCTCTCGAAAAACCCCCTGGGCATACCCCCCATCATCCATGTGGAGGCCCTAACCGGGGTCAACAGCCCCGGCTCAACCATATTCCCCTCCGCCATTGCCCTGGGGGCCACCTTCTCCCCGGATACGGTGCTGGAGATGGCCCGGATCATCAGGAAGCAGATGGTTTCCGTGGGGTATCGTCAAGCTCTGTCCCCGGTGATGGACGTGGCCCGGGACCCCCGCTGGGGCCGGGTCGGGGAGACCTACGGGGAGGACCCCACCCTGAACGCGGCGATGAGCGTCGCCTTTACCCGGGGCCTTCAGGGGGATGACCTGAGCCAGGGCGCGGTGGTTACCGGAAAGCATTTTCTGGGCTACAGCGTCAGCGACGGCGGCCTGAACATGGCCAGCAATCCCCTCACCAAACGGGAACTGCGGGAGGTTTACGCCAAGCCCTTTCAGGCGGCGATTACCGAGGGGCGCCTCCAATCGGTGATGAATTCCTACGGGACCATCGATAACGATATGGTCATCCAGTCCAGGGAGATTCTCACCGGCCTGCTTCGGGGGGAGATGGGCTTTGAGGGGATATTGGTCTCCGATTATATGTCCATAGACCGGCTGATTAACCACCGCATGGCCAAGGGCTTTCGGGACGCCGGGGTTAAGGCCCTCAAGGCGGGGCTCGATGTGGAGTGCCCCGTGCCCCAGGCGTACACCGCCGAACTCGCGGCGGCGGTCCGGGCCGGGGAGGTGGACGAAGCCCTGGTTGACCGGTCGGTGCGCCGGGTGCTGGAAACCAAATTCAAGCTGGGGCTCTTTGAAAATCCTTATCCCTTTGCCGAATTGGCGGAGGAAGCCTACCGGAACCCAGCGTATCGCGCCCACAGCCTCAAAGCCGCCCGGGAATCTATCGTGCTCCTTAAAAACGACGGCCTCTTGCCCCTTTCCAGGGACCTTAAAACCATAGCCCTGGTGGGTCCCCACGCGGACAGCCTGCGGCTCCTTTTTGGCTGTTACACCTTCCCGGCTTCCATAGAAATGTCCCTGGGCCGCGCCATGGGGGATATGGCCGGAATGGCGGACACCATGCCGGATAACCCCATGGCCGACGCCCTCGGCGGCCCTCCCCAGGACGACGGCTTTGTGCAGTCCCAACCCATGCCGGGCTGCGAGGTCCTCCGGGAACACCCGGATGTTACCAGGGCTATCCAAGCCCAATTTGGGGAAAAAACGCCGACCATCTTGGCGGCGATTAAGGCAAAATGCCCCAATGCCCGGGTTCTCTATGCCGAAGGCTGTGAAGTAGCCGGTACGGACCGGAGCAAATTTGCCGAAGCCCTGGAGGCCGCCCGCCAGGCCGATGTGGTTATCATGACCCTGGGGGGCAAATACGGCTGGGGGCTGAACTGCACCATCGGGGAAGGGATCGACTGCGACGATATAGGCCTCGGCGGGGTCCAGGAGGAACTCGCTAGGGAGATAGCGGCCCTGGGAAAACCCACCGTATTGGTCCACATGGACGCCCGGCCTCTTTCTAGCCCTTGGGCCCAGGAAAACCTCAACGCCATCCTGGAAAACTGGTACCCCGGCATCACCGGAGGGGAAGCCCTGGCGGACGTACTGTTCGGCGATTACAACCCCGCCGGCCGGATGCCCATTACCGCCCCCCGGAGCGCCGGCCAAATACCCGTATATACCGGGCAAAAAGCCGGGAACAGCTATTACACCCAAAAGATCCGGGGGGTACTCAGCAGATACGCCGAAGGCACCCCGCGGCCCCTCTATTACTTCGGGGAGGGACAGAGCTACACCCAGTTTGAATACCGAGACCTCCAGGTAAGCCCGAAGGTAAGCACCGGCGGAACGGTGGAGATTAGCTGTACCGTAAAAAACACCGGGAACCGGGACGGCGAGGAGGTGGTTCAACTCTACGTGGTTGACGAGCTGGCAAGTATGCTCCGGCCCTACAAGGAATTCGCCGGCGCGAAACGCCTCCCCCTCAAAGCAGGGGAAAGCCGGCGGCTGCGCTTTACCCTGCGGCCCAGCCAGTTCGCGTTCCTGAACCAGGACATGAAGTGGGTCGTGGAGGAGGGGGATATGACCGTCCTGGTGGGCGCTTCCTCCGAGGACATCCGGCTTACCGGGGCTTTCCGCATTGAAAACAGCGCCGAGATTGAGGGCCCCAAACGGGGCTTCTATGCCCAGGCGGAGGTGCTTTAGGCGGGTACCGGGCAGCTCTGTCCCCGGGTTCCTTGCGGTGAGCTCTGTTCCCGCGGACCGCAAAGGCAGATTAGATTAAAGAAAGCTCCCCGACCTAAAGGCGGGGTTAGATCACCGGGTGAAAAACCAGAAGGATGGTAACGGCATGAAATGTACGAAGGAAAAGCGCCTTTCCTATACGGAAAAGGCAAAGGCGGTGGTGGCGCAAATGAGCCTGGAGGAAAAGGTGGATCTCATGAGCGGCAAGATAAGTTTTGGACCGGAGCAGATTGCCGAAATGTCAAAGGACTCCACCAAACACTACAACCATATCCCCTATCCCAACGGGGAAAACAAGCGGCTGGGGGTCCCCTCCATGCGGTTCTGCGACGGCCCCCGGGGGGTGGTCTGCGGCACCGGCAAAAGCACCTGTTTTCCGGTTTCCATGCTCCGGGGCGCCGCCTTCGATCCCGCCCTGGAGGAGGAGATAGGCCGGGCGATTGGCCGGGAGGTCCGCGCTTACGGGGGAAATCTCTTTGCCGGGGTCTGTATCAACCTGCCCCAAAACCCCGGCTGGGGCCGCAGCCAGGAGAGTTACGGCGAGGAATCCTTCGCCTTGGGGCAGTTGGGCGCCGCCCTGGTACGGGGGGTGCAGGAAGAAAACGTCATGGCCTGCGTAAAGCACTACGCCTTCAATTCCATGGAGATAAGCCGCTTCAAGGTGAGCGTGGACTGCGACCGCCGTACCGAGCGGGAAGTGTTCCTGCCCCACTTTAAGGAATGTGTTGACGCGGGCGCCGCCTCGGTGATGAGCGCCTATAACCTCTACAAGGGGGTTCACTGCGGCCACCACGACTACCTGCTCCGCAAGGTACTCAAGGAAGAATGGGATTTCGACGGTTTTGTGATGAGCGATTTTATCTGGGGGGTAAAGGACACCGTGGCCGGCGCGAATAACGGTGAGGACCTGGAAATGTGCAGCACCATCGTGTACGGCGACAAGCTGGTCAAGGC
>JAISQJ010000122.1 GCA_031274285.1 Treponema sp.
ATACCCCGCCCCTTGGGGCGGTTCAGAATCCCTCCGGGCAAGTTGGCGGGGTAGAAACCTCCCCCGTACAAACCGAAAAAAGTCCGAAGGACTTTTTTCTTCTCGACCGACGATACCCCGCCGAACCGAAGGTTCGAGCTCTGCGGCGGGGTTCGTCACTGGTAGCTGACGGGGAATGAATCAAAGCCGGCGGCCTTGAGCTCCCGGATGGTCGAGTTGATGTCCGGTCCCGGCGTCACCAGGACCGCGAAGTAGTCGCCCCCGGCGCGGGTCTGGCCCCTGATAAGGGCGGAAAAGCCCGCGGCCCGCAGTTTTCCCCCCAGGGCTTGGGCATTGGCCTCCCGGCTGAAAAGGCCGGCCTGCAACACGGTCTGTCCGGGGGCCGCCGTCCCGGCGTTATTCCGCGATGCACTGCTTACGGTAGCGGCGTTATCTCGTGGTGCGCCTGCGGCGCCGTCCCGCGGGGCGGACCCGCCCTGCGGGGACCCGGCCCCGGACCGGCCCGCGAACAGCAGCCACATGGGGCTGGGGGCCGCGTGTACGGCCGGACTTCCCGGCCCCCCGGATCCGGCGGCCCGGCCCTCGGGGCTGCGGGGAAATGCTTCCACCAGCTTCCGGCGCCAGCTTTCCTGGCCGGTGAACTTCCAGAGGCTAAAGTAGAGCTGGGGCCGGTACTCCGCATAGGATTCCTCCCCCGAAAGGGAAACCAGGGCGGCGGTATTGGTCCCCCCGGATCGCAGGGCCTCAAGGTGGGCCGCCAGGAAAAAGGCCTGCAGCCGGATCTCCCCCACCCGGCTGTCCAGGAGAATCCCCTTGAGCGCGGCGTCCGCCCGCTCCCATTCCCCCAGGGCCATGAAGCAGGCGGCCCCCCTGAGCAGGGGCCGGTAGGCGGAAACCCCGGGCTCCGCCAGGGCGGCCAGTTCCCAGGCCGCCGCGGCCCCCTCAATATCCCCGGAAAGCTCCCGGAGGTAGGCCAGCCGGTTGAGGTTCTCCCGCCGCCCCGCGGTATCGGAGGCATTGAGGAGCCTCTCCAGCCGCCGCAGCTCGCTTTCCAGCCCCTCCGGGGTCTGGGCGGCCAGGGGAAACGGGGCGAAAAAAAAGAGGACGAGGAACACAAAGCTAGAAGAACGGGCATGTAGTATACGTACTATAAAGAATTGCAGCATACTTCCTGATTTTCCTTTGTGCGCCTTCGTGCGCCTTCGGCGCCTTTGTGGTTTTTGTAGTTTTTATTCAATAACCGGTTCCGGGCCGCCGCCGGCTCCCGGCGCGGGGGAGGACTTTTTCCCCGGCTTACGGCCTAGCCGCCGCTTGGACCGGAAGGAGACCGCCAGGGGAAGGGCCAGGAGCATTCCCAGCACAAAGGCGGAAAACGCGGTGAGAAAAACCGGAACCTGGGAAAAGGTAATGCCGAAGCCAAAGGAAATATCACAGCGGTTTTCCAGATTAAGGCCGGTAAACGCCAGGCAGACCACACCGATCAGTATGAATATTACGAGCCGCCAGGGCATAGACAGAGCTCCTTTGCCCGGAAGGTATTCCCCCGCAGGCTGGAAAGGGTAAGTTCCGCGAAACTCCCGATAAGGGAGGCTTTTCCGGGGACCGCCACCATTTCATCCCGTTCAGTACGGGTTATTAATTCATCGGCATTTTTGCGGGAAATCCCCTCCACCAGCACCTGATCCCGGCTTCCCAGCCGCTTTTGGAGCAGTTCGGCGCTGTGTTTCTTCTGCAGCGCGATGACCCGGCCCAGCCTGGCCCGCTTCACCGTCTCGTCAATCCTGCCGGGAAGGGCATACGCGGCGGTCCCCTCACGGGGGTTGTAGTGGTACATGTACGCATAGAGGAATTTCACCTCGTCCATAAGGGTCAGGGTTTCCTCCAGATCCCGCTCGGTCTCTCCGGGGAAACCGACCAGGATATCCGTGGAAAGGCTTATCCCCGGCATGGCGGCCCGGATCTCCCCGGCCAGATCGAGGTACTGCTCCCTGGTGTAGCGGCGGTTCATGGCCTCCAGGACCCGGTTGGACCCATGCTGAACGGGAAGGTGCAGGTGGCGGCAGAAGGCCGGATGCTCCGCCATGACCCGGATGGTTCTGGGGGAAAGGTCCTTGGGATTGGCGGAAAGGAAACGGACCCAGCGGATGGGGCCCCCTTCCAGCGCCCCGGCGACCAGGTCCAGGAGGCCGGGAAAATCGAGGGTCCCCGGATAGGCGGACCCCCCTTCCCAGCGGTAGGAGTTAACGTTCTGGCCCAGCAGGGTGATCTCCCTTACCCCCCGTTCCCGCAGGAGCCGCAGCTCGGCCAGGATCGAGGCGGGGTCACGGGAGATCTCCGGCCCCCGGACATAGGGTACCACGCAGTAGGAGCAGAAATTGTTGCACCCGTGCATGATGGGCACAAAGCTGCGGAACCGGCCCTCCTCAAGATGGGAGGAAGAGAAGGCAAAGGCCGGCTTTTCCCCGCCGTACAGGGCCGGATACCTTCCCGAAGTCCCGGCCGGCCCCTTTTCCGCGGATTCCAGGATCAGGGGGAAGCTGGAGCGGGCCGAAGTGCCCATCACGTAATCCACCCCCCTCTCCTTGAGCCGCTCCCCCAGCCGTTCCGCCATGCAGCCGGCCGCCACCAGGCACAGGGGACGCCGCTGCAAGGACCGCTTTTTCTTGAGGGCCCTGTAGAGGGCAATGCGTCCCAGGACCCGCTTTTCCGCGGTCTGCCTTACCGAGCAGGTGTTGAGGAGCACCAGGTCCGCATCCTCCCCCCCGGTCGCGGCGGACCAGCCCCGCTCCCGGCACACCAGTTCCAGGGCCGCGGATTCCGCGGAATTCATCTGGCAGCCGTAGGTTTCAAAAAAGTAGGTCATAGCTTGAGGCGATCCGCCGCCCTTAACTCCTGCTCCTCAGCCCCTTGATGAATTTGATGCCGTTCCAGATACCTAAGGCGATGAGCCCAAAGGCGCCGACGCTCAAAAGGGTCCCCGCGAGGGGCCGGAAAAAGGCGGCGCCGGTCCGTGACAGGATCGCCAGGATGCCCCCCGCGGTCAGGATGAATCCGGGCTTCCGGTCAGCGCGGTCCTTGGAAGCGAGGGCAACAAGGCCGGCAATGGCGGCAAGTACCCCAAGGCCTATGCCCACGATGGCCAGACGGCCCCCCAGGGCGGAGAGAATCAGGAGAAAGAGGCCCCCCGCCAGGTTGGCCACCGCGGCGAAACCCTGTTTTTCCAGAGTCCGCACCGGAACCGGGGCGTTCTGTCTTTCCGGTTCATACATACAATCCCCCCTCCGCTGCCTGGAGCACGTTCTGCAGCAGCATAGCGATGGTCATGGGCCCCACCCCGCCGGGCACGGGACTAAGGTAGCCCGCCTTTTCGGCCACCGGCTCAAAATCCACATCTCCCCGCAGGCGGTAGCCCTTTTTCGCCGAGGGGTCCGGTACCCGGTTCACCCCCACGTCGATGACCGCGGCCCCTTCCTTCACCATATCCGCGCTTACCAGGCCCGGCCTTCCGGCCGCGGCGATAAGGATATCCGCCTGCCGGGTAATGGCGGCCAGGTCCCTGGTCCCCGTATGGCAGAGAGTCACCGTGGCGTTCAGGTCCCGGCGGGCCAGGAGGTTGGCCAGGGGCTTCCCCACGATGCCGGACCGGCCCAGAACCACCGCATGGGCGCCGGACAGGGGAATTCCATACTCCCGCAGCAATACTACCACCCCGTGGGGGGTACAGGGGAGAAAGCCGGGGCGGCCCAGGACCAGGTTCCCCACGGAAACCGGATGGAAACCGTCCACATCCTTGGCAGGGTCCACGGCGCCGATCACCGAATCCACGCTGATATGGGAGGGCAGGGGGAGCTGAACCAGGATGCCGTGGACCTCCCGGTCGGCATTCAGCGTTTCGATAAGGGAAAGCAGTTCCCCCTGGGAAACATGTTCCCCCAGCCGGTAATCCCGGCTCGCCATCCCCGCCTCGGCCAGGGCTTTTTCCTTGGCCCCCACATAGGAAAGGCTGGCCGGGTTCTCCCCCGCCAGAATCACCGCCAGGCAGGGGATCGTTCCCCTTTCCCGCAAAGCCGCGCAGCGGGCCTTTACCCCGTCCTGAATCTTCCGGGCCGCCGCCCTGCCGTCGATTATCACCTTACCCCCTCCGGCTGCCGGACTCGGCGGCAGCGGCATAATCACCAGAAAACGCCCCCGTATCGCCCGCAGGGTAAAGGGGCCGGCCTCCGCCGCGTTGCTCACCCCGAAGAACCCCCGGTCCCAGGGAAGGCCCGCAAGGGGCCACTTGAGGCCGGAACTTTCCGCTTCCCAGGGTCCGGGCCCCAGGGGAAAGACCGAAACCAGGGAGCCCGCGGCCCCGGCCAGGTTTAAGTCCGCCGGAGCCTCCACCGAACGGACATCCTCCCCCGCGGTGATCCAGCGGGAGGGGCGGCGTTCCCGCTCAAAGAGGGAACGGATGGCCAACAGATGGTCCAGCCGGCCCCCGCCGCCGCCGGCGAGCCAGACTTCTTCGCAGCCCTTTTCCCAGAGCAGGTTCAGGGCCAGTTCCGTATCGGTATAATCCTTATCCGCCTCGCAGCGCAGGACCCGGTCCGGGGGGTAGGCCTCCAGCCGGGAAAGGTCCCCCAGGGAATCCATGTCCCCCAGGACCCAATCGGGCCGCAGCCCCGCGGCCTCTGCGGCAATAAGCCCGGAATCCGCGGCCGCCAGGAGGGAAGGCCGCCCCGCTTCCTCAACCAGGAGGCGGCAGAGATCCGGCGGGGGTCCGTCTCCCCCGATGAAGGCAATACCCCGCATAGTTCCCCTACTTCCTTAGGTCCGATCTTGGACTAGCCCTGTCATTATAGTATAGTGCCCCCCTATGAGCAATGTTGCCTGTTCCCCAACCTTCTCCGGCGGCCCGGCGGGGAAGCTTGGGGAGATCGCCGCCCTGTTCAGGTGCCGGGGCAGGCAGTTGTACCTGGTGGGCGGTGCGGTGCGGGACCTTTTCCGGGGCCAAACCCCCAAGGACTGGGACCTTGCCACCGATGCGTCCCCGGATCAAGTGATCGACCTGTTTCGGACCGCAAAGTTCCGGGCCTCGGTTATCCCCACGGGGATAAAGCACGGAACCGTGACGGTCCGTTACCGGGGCGAAAACTACGAGGTAACCACCTTTCGCAGCGAATCCGGTTACCAGGACGGCCGACATCCCGAATCGGTCCGTTTTGCCAAGACCATTGAGGAAGACCTCTCCCGCCGGGACTTCACCATGAATTCCGTTGCCCTTGCCCTGCCCGGCGGGGAAACGGCGGATCCCTTCGGGGGGATCGGGGACATCAGGAAGGGCCTTATCCGCTGTGTGGGAAATCCCCTGGAACGTTTCGGGGAAGACGGCCTGCGGCCCCTGCGGGCGGTCCGTTTCGCCTCCCAGTTGGGCTATCAGGTGGACGGCCCCACCCTCCGGGCCATCCGCCCCTCGCTAGAGGTAACGGCCAAGGTTTCACAGGAGCGGATTCGGGACGAACTGGACAAGATCATCGCCAGCCCCCGGCCGTCCATAGCGTTCCGCCTTATGGAGGAGACGGGGCTCCTGGAACTCCTGCTCCCCGAACTGGCCGTCTGCCGGGGCGTCGAGCAAAAGGGCTACCACCGATTCGATGTGCTGGACCATTCCCTGCTGTCCTGCGACTACGCCGCGGCCGGGGAGTTCCCCATGGAAGTGCGGCTGGCCGCCCTATTCCACGATATCGGGAAGCCCGCCGCCCGCCGGGAGGACGATAGGGGGGTTTGGACCTTCTATCAGCACGAAAAGTATTCCGCCCAGAAGGCCAAACAGCTCATGATCCGGCTGCGCTACTCCAACTCCCAGATCGAGAAGGTCTGCCGTCTCATAAGCTGCCACATGTTTTACTACGAAGACTGCTGGAGCGAGGGGGCGGTACGGCGTTTCATCATCCGGGTGGGGGAAGAGAACCTGGAAAACCTCTACCGGCTGCGCCGGGCCGACACCTACGGCATGGCGGGGGTCGAAGGGTCCGCGGAGAACCTGGCCGCCCTGATAAGCAGGGTAGACCGGACGCTGGCGGGAAATTACGCCCTGTCCCTCAAGGACCTGGCGGTTTCCGGCGACGATCTGATTGCCCAGGGAATCAGGCCCGGCAGATACATGGGGATCATCCTCAAGGAACTCCTGGAAACCGTGGTGGATGACCCGGATTCAAACAACCGGGAAACCCTTTTGAACATTGCCCTTAAATTCAACGAGAAGTACCAGAGCCTTCCCTGAGCTGTTCCAGGGCCATCCGGGCCGCCTCTTGTTCGGCCAGTTTCTTACTGCGTCCGATTCCAGGACCGTATACCCTGTCCTTTACCTGGACTTCTATCCTGAACAGCCGTTCATGCTCCGGGCCCGACCAGGTAAGCAGCCGGTATTGGGGGTAGACCCTAAACTGACGCTGGCTTAGTTCCTGCAGCAAAGACTTGTAATCCCCGTGGTAGTTTTCCTCGACAACCCGGTCAATCTCGGGGCCGAGACAGCGATCCACAAAGGAAAAGGCCGCGGCAAAGCCGGAATCCAGGTACAGGGCGCCGATGAGGGCCTCCAGGGCGTCCGCCAGGATCGCGTTCTTTTTCCTTCCCCCGGAAAGCTCTTCCCCCCTTCCCAGGACCAGGAAATTGTCGATCTGCAACTCCCTGGCAATGGACGACAGGATATCCTCGGAGACCACCACCGATTTTATCTTTGCCAGCTCCCCTTCGCTCTTTTCTCTGAAACGCTCGTACAACACTGTGGCGCAGACCGCCCCCAGGATCGCGTCCCCCAGGAACTCCAGCCGCTCGTTGTTGCTTCGATGGGAACTTTCATTGGAAACAGACCGATGGGTAAAGGAAAGGTTCAGAAGCTCCAGGCTCCTAAACCTTAGTCCCGAGGATTTGAGAAAGGCGGAAAGTTCTTTTTTTCTTCCCGGCTCCGGCAGGGGAAGGTCAGGCGGCCCGGCCCCTATACGTTTCCCCACCGAAAACCCGCCCGGCGGTCCTGAGGGACCCATGGGCTACTTTTGCTGCTGCTTGATGTACTCGTAAGCATCCCGGACGGTTTCAAACTCATTGGCCTTTTCATCGGGGATGGAGATACCCATTTCTTCTTCAATGGCGTAAACCAGTTCGTAGGTATCCAGGCTGTCGGCGCCGAGATCCTGGCGAAACGAAGCGTCCATGGTGATTTTTCCCGCATCAACCTCTAGCTTTTCGGCGATAAGCTTCTTCATCTTTTCGAATAATTCATCCATCTTGCATTTCCTTCTGAAAAAACGTAATTATACCTTCGAATCCGGTACGATCATCTGCTTTCCCCGGTAAAAGCCGCACTTGGGGCAGACCCGGTGCAGCAAAACCCGGTTTCCGCAGTTACTACATTCAACCATGGTAGGGGGAGAAAGTTTCATGTTGATCGACTGGCGCCGGCTTGTCCGGGCCTTCGATGTTTTGAATCTGGGTACCGCCATTTGATAAACCTCATCTACAGGATGTTATGAGCCTAACAAAAACCGCCCTATTTGTCAAGATGGATGGCCGTACTTGGCCCTCAGGGCCTCCGCCACCAGGGGAGGGACCATGCCGGTAACATCCCCGTGGAAGGAGGCCAGTTCCTTGATAGAAGAGGAGCGGAGGATGAAATATTCCGGATCGGTGGTCATGAAAATGGTTTCGATCCGGGGGTTCAGGGCCTTGTTCATCATGGAAATTTCGAATTCGTAGGAAAAATCCGCGGGCCCCCGGACGCCGCGGACCAGGAGGCTGATGCCCCGCTGCCTCAGAAACTCCACAATCAGGGTATCGCAGGTTTCCACCGCCACATTCTTATGGCCCTTAACCAGTTCCCGGATCATGGAAACCCGTTCACCGGCGGAAAAGAGGTACTTCTTTTGGCGGTTTTCCGCCACGACCACCACCAAGGCGTCGAAGATCGAGGCCGCCCGCTCTACAATATTGATATGCCCCAGGGTCGGAGGATCAAAGGACCCGGGAAAGGCCGCCTTCAGCATAGGTTTACCCTAAAGGGATTGCCCCGGCCGGTCAAGCCGTAGCACGGGAGGGTCCCCGGCAGGTCCCGCCAGACTCTGTTTGACGTATATATGAATTTACGGTATTATATTTTACATGAAGCGGTTCATGTTGCTCATTGGCGCTTGCCTTTTTGGATTTGTTTCCTGCGTGTCCCAGCCGGAGGCGCGGAGTGAAGAACCTGTTCCGGCGGCCTTCCCGGTTAGCCAGGCGCCGGCGGTCCCCGAAAGTCCGGCTCCCCCTGTTCCCGATCCCCTCCCTGTTCCGGAACCCCCTCCCGAGCCTCCCGCTGAGCTCCCTCCGGAACCTTCCCTGGCCCGGGAAGATCCTCCCCCCGAGGAGGCCCCGTCCTTTGACTATGCCAATATAACCGAGGAAGTCGTCATCCATACCAGGGCCGAGGTTCAGCAGCTTGTGGGAAAGCTTAACGAGATCATCAGGAGCGGGAACTACAGGGCTTGGGTCGAAAACCTGGATAAGTCTTACCTGGACCGGATCAGCTCCCAGGAATTTCTCGACAATATTTCCCAGCAGCCCCGGCTTAAATCCCAGAAGATCGTCCTGAAAAGCGCCCGGGATTACTTTACCAACGTGGTAGTACCCTCCCGGGCAGGGGACCGGGTAGACGATATCGATATCGAATTTGATCCCGCCGAGGAGAAGGTGTTTGCCTTCCGAATCATCCCTAACGGGGATCGGCTGCGGCTTTATGAGCTTAAATTTGCCGAAGGAGTCTGGAAAATAGCCAATTAAGCTTCTTTTATCCAGATAAATCTCTTTGTTGGTGCTATACTTAGACTAATGCCCAGTGAATTGAAAGGTAACCGGGACTAACCGGATAACCGGGTTGATGTTGACACTTCAGTTTCAGCCCCCAAAAAATCGAATTCGATAAGGAGAACGGGATTATGGTGAACGTAAGGACCTTTATGGCGCTTGGGATGCTTGTCCTTGCCTTAGCGGCATGGGGTCAGAATTCTTCAGGCCGGGAGATGTCGGTTGAGGAGTCCTACCTGCAGGAATCCAATGAGATCAAGATCATCAGGGAGCAGTCCCGGGGCGAGACCGAGGAACAGAAGCTGCTGGCCCTGGAATTCATCAGGGACGCCATTGAACGCGGAAATGACCGCAGGGAAGTCCGGGATGCGCTGGAATACCTCGCCACCGAAGGGACCGTTGCCGTGACCAGGGAGAACGGCCGGATTGTCAACAACCATACTCTGGTAAGAAGGCAGGCGGTGGCCTACCTGGGTGAATTGGGTACGCCGGAGGCAAAGGACTCGTTGATCAAGATTCTCAGGGCCGATAACGAATCCATGGTGCTGGCGGAAGCCTTTAAGTCCCTGGCCAAGATTGGTATCAACGAAAGAGACGAGACGGTCAACGCCATCACCACCGTGGTGCGGCACTACAATGCCCTGGCCGCCAATAAACCGGATGAATACCTGATCTACAATGCCCTGGAAGCCTATGAGCAGCTTGCCCAGGCAAACGGCGGCATCAGCGATCAGTATACCCTGGGGGCCATTTCCGACATCATGATCGGTCCTTATCAGAAGAAAGTGCGGGACCGCGCCAGGGATCTGCTGACCAGGCTGTTCAACAACAACCCCAGGGCCAACGACCGGGGTCAGTGAGCCGCCGCAGGCGGACCAGAGCGCCCTTAGAAGGCGGACAAGCCCTCGTTAAACGGCCGCCCGGCTTAAACAGCGGGGCTTGGCCATTGACAAATGGGGCTCAAATTTGTTATAGTTTCCTCTGCTTATCGATGTAGCCCATCGATGGTAACCGCCCTTACCGGGCGGTTTTGATGTCTCCTTCGTCTAGTGGTTAGGACATCGGGTTTTCATCCCGACAACGGGGGTTCAATTCCCCCAGGAGATGAAGTATAATCAATTTAATGAAACGATTACGGGCGGCGAGAGCCGCTTGACATTTTTCATAACAGCTCCCACGCCATGGTTTCAAGTACGGCTGAGGTACAGTTATCGGTATGTATACCAAAAATCAACATCGGCGCCCAAGTTAAGACCGGAGGCGGCACCAGAGCCATCCATACGTGGTGGTACCACGCCAGATTCCTTACATTAGCAGGGCCAAAAAATGTGTAACCCTTATCCAGTCTATCCAAAATATTTTGTGTTGTTTGTAAGAGGTTTAACGTCAATTCACCATTAGGCCCCCGATACTCTACTACTTCCCACGGATTTCCCGAAGACGGGTCCAAAAACAAATGGTAAGAATCTACATCAGTGGCTGCATCCAGCATCCAGCTTCCATCTGAGTTAGAACCCCTGGGTGTTGCGGTAAAAACAAGGGTATGTTCTATTTCCGTGTTTTTAAAAAAGACATAATAACTATGCACCATAAAAAGATTCTTTTTGTTTTTAGTTGAATATGCCCTCCGCTCGTATGCCTTGACTTCCCGCCCGTCAGGAGAAGACAAAACACTTTGCAAATATTCTTTTACTTTTATAGGATTGTCCGGATCGCCTCTTAAAAGGTTTTCAGACAATTCATTTAAATCTTTGTTGGCCTGCATTGAGGCACAGCCGGCGAATACAAAAAGTGCTGCGGTTAAAAAGGGAAAAATCTTCATAGCTTTCACTTTCCTTATCTTTTGGGGAAACAAGTACAATGTGCTGCCCGCGCTGAACTTGCCGGTTACCTGCTCCCCAAAAAGAAGGTGCGGCACACACAAGCACAAGCAACCACACACAAACACGAACGAAACCGCCCGGTAAACAGCGGTAGTTTAACAAGGCATTGAAAGCCTTGTAAAGTGGTGTAAGAAAAAATTACAAATATTTTGCAGAACTTGGCGTGGAGGGGCGGTGAAGTTTATACCGGGCCGGGCTGGTTAAACAGCTTGGGGGACCGGAAATAGGCCTGGGCGTCAAAGGGTCTTAGCATCTTGGTCATGGAGTTGTTGGTCATAATGGTCATGACAATGCGGGCCGAAAGCTCCGCCGAGGGGACCACTTCCAGGCGGGGGATCTTGCCGCCGTTCCCCGCGGTTTCGCCGGCCTCCGCCAGGGATGAGAGGCAGTGGACCGTATCGCTCACCATGATCCGGTGGAGGAGCCCCTCGCGGGAAAGGCTGATAAGCCGCCGGGCCGCGGGCGGGGAGAGGAGGGCATGCACGGCGATGATGTTGATTTCCTTTGGCTTATGGGGTCCCAGGGCCCGGATCAGGCTTTCCACCGAGGCCGCGGTGTCCACCATGTCGTCCACGATCCACAGAACCTTTCCCTCCAGGGAATCGGCGGAGAGGATATTGATCGATTCGATGGCGTTGGCCTTGGAATAGTCCCGCTGTTTATGGGCCACCACCAGGGGGGCCCCGAAGGAATTGGCAAAGTCACGGGCCAGCTTTTCCCCCCCCGCGTCCACGGAACAGAAGGCCCAGTTGGGACGGACCAGCTTTTCCAGGGTATCCAGGTCCCGGATATACACGTCGCAGAGGTGCCGCTTCAGCAGGGTAAGGGCGGGCACGTCATCCACGGTACAGGCCGTGGGGTCCGCCATGGACCGGGATTTGTCGGAATGAAGCTGGTAGGTGACAAAGTGCCTGACTCCCAGGCTGGACAGGATCTTCAGGTGTACCCACAGGCCCACGGAACTGCGGCGGGTGGTACGGTCGGAGCGGGCGCAGGATACGTAGGGTTCAAACACGATGATCCGGTCCGCCTGGGATCGCTTGAGCGCGTCCAGGGTGTGGTAGAGTTCGATTTTAGCCTCCTCTACCCCAATTCCCGCCTCATTCCGGGCGCAGCTTGTAAAGAGCACCACGTCCTTGCCCCGGATGGACCTGTTGAGCGCCACTTCCATTTCGCCGTCGGCAAAACGGTCGGTCTCCAGCAGGTCTACCCCGTTTATTTCCTCAGCGGACGATTGAAAACTGGTGAATTTTGAAAGCTGCCGCATGACCCGGGATGCGTAACCCCGCATGGATCTGGTGGCGGCAACGATAAAGTCTTTCATCCCGGGTCCCCTTAACCGGAAGTTTACACAAAGGGGGCCTAAAATATAAGGCCCGCGGAGGGGAGGGCAGGGGAGGGGCAGCGGGGACCGGTAGAAAAATTTAAAAAAAACGGTTATTTTTTTCAAAACAAGCAACCACCACGCAGGGCGGCGCCCTATATAAGGGGAGGATAAATATGGCAAAGACCAGCGAGACAGAAAAAACCAGGGGGGATCCCCTGGCCTCTACGGAGGACAAAAAGAAGGCTCTGGAGGCCGCCCGGCTCCAGATTGACAAGCAGTTTGGGGCCGGTTCCATCATCCAACTGGGGAACGCTACCAATATGACGGGAATCGAGGTGGTCCCTTCGGGGTCCATCCTTCTGGACGAGGCCCTGGGCATAGGGGGCTACCCCCGGGGCAGGATCATCGAGATCTACGGCCCGGAATCCTCGGGGAAGACTACCCTGGCGCTCCACGCCATTGCGGAGGCCCAGAAGCTTGGGGGCATCGCCGCGTTTGTGGACGCCGAGCATGCCCTGGACCCGGTGTACGCCAAGAACCTGGGGGTCAACACCGATGAACTCTGGGTTTCCCAGCCGGATTCCGGGGAACAGGCCCTGGAGATTACCGAGAATCTGGTCCGTTCCGGGGCGGTGGACGTGATCGTGGTGGACTCCGTGGCGGCTCTGACCCCCCAGGCGGAAATAGACGGGGATATGGGGGACGCCCAGATGGGGCTCCAGGCCCGGCTCATGAGCCAGGCCATGCGGAAACTTACCGCCATCATCGGCAAGTCCCGGACCATCCTTATCTTTATCAACCAGATTCGTATGAAGATTGGGGTGATGTTCGGGAACCCGGAGACCACCACCGGGGGCAATGCCCTGAAATTCTACTCCTCCGTGCGGCTGGAAGTCCGCAAGACCGAAACCATTGAGGGGGGGAGCAAGGATGCGGATGCGGTGGGGAACCGGGTCCGGGTCAAGGTGGTAAAGAACAAGGTGGCCCCCCCCTTCCGCCGGGCGGAACTGGAGGTCATCTTTGGCAAGGGAGTTTCCGCCACCGCCAGCCTGCTGGACGCGGCGGTTAAGTACGGCATTATCGACAAGAAGGGGGCCTGGTACTCCTACGGCGAAGAGAAGGTGGGCCAGGGCCGGGACAGCGCCAAGGAATACCTGGAGAAGAATCCCGATTTTACCGCCGATGTGGAAGCCAAGCTGAGGAAGATCATATTCCCCGGCCGGGAATTCCCCGCGGCAAAGTCCGCGGTCAAACCCGCAGCAAAATCTTCCCCGCCGGCGGCCGGGGTCTCGGTTTCCATTCCGTCCCCGGACCGGGCCGAAGTGCCGGAAGCCGGAACTTCGGAAGCCGGAATCTCGGAAGCCGGAATCTCGGCACAGGAGGCCGATGCCTTTCCCCCGGATTCAACGGAGGCGGATTTCCAGGCCGCCGGAGATTTTTCCGGCTTCGACGATCTCCCGGAGGAGGAGGCCCCTGGGCCGGCGGCCCTAGACCCTGCCGAGACCTTTCGGCCAGGCCCCGCAGGGGCCGGTCCCGCGGCCACAGGACCTGCGGAGGCTCCGCGGTTGAGCCCTGCGGCCGAAGTCCCCCTGCGCCGGGGCCCCGGCCGTCCGCCCGCGCAAGCCTATGGAGCTCCGCGGCCAGGCCCCGCGGCCCCCGGTCCCGCGGAAGTCCCTCTGCGCCGGGGCCCCGGCCGTCCGCCCGCGCAGGCCTACGGAGCTCCGCGGCCAGGACCCGCGGTCGAGGCTCCGCGGCCAGGCTCTGCGGCCGCCGGTTCCGCCGAGGTCCACCGGGGTCCCGGCCGGCCGCCGGCGAACTCCCCCCGGCCGGCCCCCGTGCCGCCGCCGGTTTCCCCGCACCGGGGCCCCGGCCGGCCCCGGAAGGCCGCGCCCGGCGAGGGAGACGACGCATTGTTCTAGCAGCCGCGGACACTTCGTGTCCGATTGCACTTGGGGATTTTTTGCATAAATATGCAAAAAATCCCCATCAATGGGCATGCTTTTGCCGCCAGAGAGGATTTTCCGGGGCTAATCTCCGGCCCGGCCCGCTTTACCCCAGGAAAACCTTTTGTTCCCTCAAGACATCCCGAAGGCGGGCGGTGTCGATTTTGCGGGCGCTTACCCCGGTTGCGGCGGCGAGCGCTGCGGCAGTTCCCACTGCCTGGCCCTGGGCCAGACAGGAAACCGTGTTGCGGGTTGACATATGGGCTTCGTAGGTGCTGGTAATCAGACGGCCCGCCACCAGTAAATTTTCGATGCCTTTCGGGATGAACGCCCGGTAAGGGATGCCGTAATAGGCGCCGTTTTTTATCATCAGTTTTGGGGCCATGTCGTGGAAACCGTAGAGCATTACCTCGTCGTTGAAACGGGCGGCGTTGATTATTTCATCCAGGCTCATATCGTGTTCACATTCAATTACACGGGTATAACGGATGCCGATACAAGTCGGCGTCCAGGAAAGATAGGCATGTTCAAAACCGGGGATATGTTTTTTTAGCATTTCCGAAAGGGTCATCACCTGTTTGCGCAGGGTTAGTTCCGCTTTGGAAAGCGTCTCTGTGTCGGTGGCGTCAATATCTCTGATGGAAGTACCGTTTATGTAGTTGTAATTATTTTCGTGCAGTGAAACGCCCAGGGGGCCCCATATACCGGTCTTATCCATGTACTCCTTAAAAAGCGGAATCTTGCGAAGTTCAAAACCAAGGCGGATAATATCGTCAATCTTGCTGCCCTTGTCGCTGTGCACAATCTGGTTGACCATGTCGTTTTCTTCAAGATAGGCAACAAGTTTCGGCATATCCACATTAGTCATACCAAAGGGCATCCCCACCTTTTGGGCGCCGTGCCGCTTAATAAAGTTGGCGCCGGCCTTAGCGGCGACATCGCCGTCACCGGTGGCATCGATAACGGTTTTTGCCAGAATGGCCTCCCGTCCGGATTTTCCCTCAATGATGACGCCCTTTACCGTATTTCCCTCGCGGACGGTTTCCACAGCCATCACATGGAGAAGGACGTGGACGCCGGCTTCTTCCATCATGTCAAAGATGACGCCCTTAAATATTTCCCAGTCAATTATAGTAATGACCGAATCGTAACTGCCTCCCTTGTCCTGCTCAAGATGGCCCGGCGAACCGCCGGCCGCTACCATGCGGTCAATAATTTCCTGGGGAATCCCCTTTACCACCTGGACTTTTTCTACCCCCGGAAAAGCCTTATACAGATTAAAAAAACTGTGCAGAGGCCCCGCTCCGTTGATCATGGAACCGCCGAGGAATCCGTATCGGTCAATCAAAATGGTTTTTGCTCCGTTCCGCGCCGCCGCCAATGCCGCCGTTACACCGGCGGTTCCGCCCCCCGCCACCAGTACGTCACATTCGTATGCCACCGGCGTTTTCAGTGTTTCTTCGATAAATTGTCCGCTCATTTTATACTCCGTTTAATTATTTTTGTTCCTTAACATTTTCTTTGGTAATCTCTGTGTAAAAGGAGCATATTTTTGTCTCCCCTGGTTTTACGCGAAGTGTACCGGGTCTTTCTTTCCAATCGGCGTCTTCCGGCAGAAGGGGAAGATGGCTGGTGGAACCATAAATCGGCTCTATGCAGATAAACGGAGCCCCCGGCTCAGTCCAAAACTGCAGGTGGCTTGCATCGCCAATATTAATATTAAGCCCCCTGCCGTTTTTTTTATTTTTTAATACAACGGACCTTGAGTTGATTGGGTGAAAACAAAAACATCCCTTGGTAAACATACGGTAATCAAGATGGATTTTTTTCCCGTCGGGGCTTAAACACTTTGCTATTTCTTCCACCGGCCCGTAGCTTTTATAAATATTTTCTATACGCTCAGAATTTTCAAATTCAAAAAAATAATCCTCAAACCGGCTACCGTCTCCAACCGGACAGGCATAGCGTGGATGGCCTCCGACGGTACAGTACATCTCTTTCTCGTCACGGTTTTTTATGAGGTATTCGGTTTTAAGCCCCGCCCCCCGGATCGTGTAGGCAAGACGGAAGTTAAAATGCCAGGGGAACCGGGTATACGAATCCTTGTCATCGTTCAATTCATACACAATGCGGTCTTCGATTTTTTCGGCGACGGCGAATTCCCGGTCTTGCGCAAACCCGTGCATGCCAAGGGAATATTCTTTCCCGTCAAATTTATATTTACCGCCCGGCACGGTCCCCATTAAGGGGAAACAGACCGCCGTCCCCAGTTTTTTTACCTCCTGGGGCCGCCAAAAATAATTAACCGATTCTTCATTAAAATGCAGATCCCAGGGTTCCACATTAAAGCTGTCGGATACAAATGAAACCGCCTCGTTACGGATTGTATGCTTCATACCCTTAGCTCCATGATATGGGCCGTACAACGGCAGGTCCTTCATCGTAAAACAAAGGCTCCGGAGGGGGGAAGATACGGTCTATCTCTTTGAGAACATCGGGAGAAAGTTTTATTTCCGTACTATGCAGCATCTCCTCAAGATCATCAAGAGTGGCCGGCCCGATAATGGGAGAGGTTACCGCCGGATGGGCCATCTCCCAGGCCAGGGTTATGTTAACCGGCTTTTCGCCCAGGTCATGGCAGAGTTTGGCGTAGGCGGTAAGCTGGGGCCGGTATTTTTCCACCAGAGGCGCCGATAGCGCCTCGATGGGACGCTGGTTCGGCGCAAGGAGGTCTACGGCGAGGACGCCGCGCTGCAGCGGACTAAACAGTGTTACGGCGATGCCCTGGTCTGTGCAGCAGGGAAAGACTTCCAGTTCCGCGCCCCGTTTTATCATATCGTAGCGGTGCTGTTCACATATTAAACCCATAAAGTGACGGCTCCGGGCGGCCTCCTGGGCCTTCATTATTTCCCAACTGGTAAACTTACTGGAACCAACATAGTCCAGCCGCCCGGCCTTAACAAAGGTTTCAAAGGCTTCCCAAATCTCGTCCCAGGATGTTTCCCGGTCAACATGGTGCATGGAGATCATTTCGATATGGTCGGTTTGGAGGCGCTCAAAGGAGCCCTCAACATGGCGGCGGATTTTCCACAGCGAATAGGCATCGCTGGTATTAACGCCGTCGTAATCATTGTTCAGCATGGTCCTGCCGACCTTGGTCGCGAAGAAAATCTTTTCCCGCCTGCCGCCGCCCTGCTTAAACCACTTGCCCACGATACGCTCGGAATCGCCGGAAGTACCTTCCCCGTGGTTCCCGTAAACATTGGCGCAGTCAAAAAAGTTGATTCCCGCTTCAAGGGCCGCGTCCATTATTTTGAAAGCCTCTTTTTCACCGGTGGCTGCCCAATTGCCGGCAAAGTTGCTGTTGTAGCCAAAGTTCCCGGTACCCAAACAGAGGCGGCTTACCCTGATATTTGACCGCCCGAATTTCTTATACTCCATGGTGATACTCCTTTTGCTTACATGTATAAGGTACAGGCAACTTTTCTGCCCGTTTCAACTTCAATCAGCGGTATGTCCCGGGCGGTACATTTTTCGGTGACATGCTTACAGCGGGGGGCAAAACGGCAGCCCGGTTTTGGGTTTATCGGGTTGGAGACCTCGCCGGTTAGGATAGTACGTTCCCGGTTAGGCTGGATCTCCGGAATCGGAATTGCCGCAAGTAAGGCCTGAGAATAGGGGTGGAGCTGTTTTTCAAATAATTGACGCTTATCAGAATATTCCACCACCTTCCCCATATACATGACCATTATGTTGGTACTGATATGTTTAACCACACACAGATTATGGGTAATAAACATATAGGCCAGGCCGTTTTTTTCCTGTAAATCCATGATCAGGTTGAGAATCTGCGCCTGAATAGACACATCCAGCGCGGAAACCGGTTCATCGCAAACGATAAACTTTGGGTCAAGCGCAAGGGCGCGGGCAATACCCACACGCTGCCGCCGCCCGCCGTCAAGCTCATGGGGATAGGTGTTTACATAGCGCCGTGAAAGCCCTACTACATCCATCAATTCCAAAACACGTTCCCTGATTTGGTTTGGATCCTTTATTATTTTTCGAACGATAATAGGTTCGGCTATAAGATCCCTGATGGAAAGACGGGGATTAAGTGAGGTAAAGGGGTCCTGAAAAATCATCTGCATTTCACTATAGATGTTCGTCTTTTTTCTGCCCCGCCCGTCAAAGATGCTTTCCCCGTTAAAGAGCATTTCCCCCGATGTCGCTTCCAAAAGACCAAGCAGCACACGCCCCAGGGTTGATTTTCCACAGCCCGATTCCCCAACCACTCCCAGGGTTTCATTTTGGTTGATCACCATGCTGACATCATCCACCGCATGCAGCAAGCCCTTGGGAACCTTAAAGTATTTTTTGAGATTTTTTGTTTCAACAATAGGAACGCCCATATTATTTTCCCCACTTTTCACGGAAACGGTAACATTTTACGCTGTGGCTGCCATCGGTATAAAAATCAGGTTCCTTTTCCGCACATATATCCATACGGTAATCGCAGCGGTCACAAAATTTGCAGCCCAAGGGAAGTTCTTCCGGGTTTGACATATTACCCTTTATGGGAGTAAGGCGGACCGTCTCTGTTTTTAAATCAGGAATACATTTAAACAGCCCTTCGGTATAGGGATGGTTGTTTTTCTTGCGGTACACGTCTTCGATTGTTCCAATTTCCATAATTTGCCCTGAGTAGATGACCGCCACCTTGGAACAAATTTCCACCACAATCCCCAGGTCGTGGGTGATAAAAAGCATTGCCGTATTAAACTCGGATTGTAAGTTCCGCATCAGTTCCAAAATCTGCGCCTGAATGGTTACGTCCAAGGCTGTAGTCGGCTCATCTGCCAGGATTAATTCCGGTTCTCCAACAAGGGCCATGGCGATAATGATACGCTGCTTCATGCCGCCTGAAAACTGGAATGGGTGTTCGTGCTGCCGTTCCGGGGGAATACCAACCATACGGAAAAGATTGTCCACTTTTTTTTGCTTTTCCGCCGAAGAAAAATTATTAAAATGCAGGTCAAGCACTTCCCTAATCTGGAGCCCAACCGTTTTTGTAGGGTTTAGGCTGGTCATGGGGTCCTGGAAAATCATCGAGATTTTTTCACCCCGTATTTTTCGCATTTCCGACTTTGAAAGGGTTAGTAGATTTTTCCCGTCATACTCAATGGCGCCGGACTTTATTTCCCCCACCTGGCCGGGAAGCAGTCTGAGTATGCTTAAGGCCAGAGTGGTTTTCCCCGCCCCTGTTTCCCCGACCAGCCCCAGGGTCTCACCTTTTTCAAGTGAAATACTAACGCCGTTCAGGGCATAGACCACGGCGTCATCGGTATTATACTGAACATACAGGTCTTTAATATCGAGGAGTTTCGACATACGTTTCCCCTACTTTTTCATTTTGGGATCAAGCGCGTCACGGAGTCCGTCGCCTACAAAGTTAACACACATCACCGAAATTGCTATGGCGATACCGGGAATCAAACCCAGATAAGGATAATAGCGGATATGGGCTTTGTTATCGGAAAGGATGGTGCCCCATTCCGGTGTTGGCGCGTTTATGCCAACCCCCAAAAATCCCAGAGACGCAATATTCAATATGGCCGAACCCAGGGTAAGGGTGGCGGTAACGATTACCGGGCCGATACCGTTTGGAAGGATATGCTTCACGATGATGCGGAAGGTACTGGTACCGCAGCATTTTGCCGCCTCGATAAATTCCTGGTCACGGAGGGTTAAAATCGAGGAGCGGGTAATGCGGGCAATGCGCGGAATATCGGCTACCATGAGGGCGATAACCATATTACGGGCGCCTTCGCCAAGGGCGGTACAAATAGCCAGGGACAAGAGCAGGGCGGGGACGGCCATAAAAATATCTACCACCCGCATGATAATGGTGTCAATTGAGCCGCCGAAATAACCGGCAATCCCGCCCACCGTCACCCCGGCGGTCAAGGCCAGGATCACCACAGAAAGCCCGGCGAGGAGGGATATTCTACCGCCGAAAACCATACGGGTAAAGAGGTCGCGGCCGTAAGCGTCGGTGCCCAGGATGTGTCCGTCCACGCCAGGTTTCTGGAATGCGTGGGGAATATCCTGGCGTATAGCATTCTCATAATCCGCGTATAGGGGAGCGGATAACACAATTAAAAGGAGGACCCCCAGAACGCAAAGCCCGAAAATAGCCAGCTTGTTTTTTTTGAAACGGAAAATGATCAGCCCCAACTGCGACCGGCTTTCACTCCTGACTCGTGTTTTCGTTTTCATACGCTTCCCTTAAGAGCTGGTTTGCTGCGCTAGGCCATATATCCGAGCTTGACTCGGGGATCAACAAAGGCGTAGATTAAATCTACCACCAGATTTACCAGAGCAACGAAAATGGCCACAAAGATAATGATGCCCATCACAATGGGTATATCACGGGTTTTCGCGCCGTTAATCATGTAGCTGCCGATGCCGGGAATGGAAAATACCGCTTCGGTCACCACGGCGCCGCCGAAGGCATTGGCAAAGGCGATACCCAGACTGGTAATAACAGGCAGAGAACCGTTACGCATGACATGGCGGAGGATTATACGAAACTCACCGGATCCCTTGGCCCGGGCAGTCCGTATATAATCCTGATTTATTACATCAAGCATACTCGAGCGGGTCATCCGCACCTGGGAAGCAAGGTTTACCATGCTGAGGGTAAGAGCGGGGAGGATAATGTGCCGTATTGATCCGACACCCATGGCCGGGAACAGGTGGAGCCGCAGGGCGAATAGAATCTGAATCAGCATACCAAGCCAAAACGCCGGTATACTGGAGAATATAAGCGCGAATACCAGGGTAGCGTTGTCAACGGGCTTATTCTGTTTCGCCGCGGCAAGTACGCCAAAGGGGATACCGATAATAACCGTTAGCATAAGGGTAACAATTGCCAATAACAACGTGTGGGGAGCGCGCTGTTGAAATTCCGTTATTATCGGCCTGCCGGTGACCCAGGAATTTCCAAAGTCTCCCCGCAGAATGGTTTTCATGTAATTAACATACTGTACCAGCACCGGCTTATCCATGCCCAGCTCAATACGCTTGGCCTGCAGTTGTTCCTGGGTGGCATCCTGTCCCATGATAAGGGTAACCGGATCACCGGGGGCCAAAGACAGTACTAAATAAATAAAAAGGGTAAGCCCGATAATTACCGGAACAATTAACACTATACGCCTAATAATGTATTTAAGCATAAAAACCTGCGGTTCTTTGTAGAATTAGGAATGTTTTGTCCGCCGCGCCCGGGGGCACGGCGGACACACAAACAAAAACTAGAAACTCCACTCCGAGAAACGGTAGTACTTAAATGCGTTGGCCTTAACACCCTTTACCCGGTCATTCCGGTAGGCGATGGTGTTGATGTCCATAAGGATATATACGTGGTTGACATCCCCGTTAAGAAGATTGGAGAACTCGCGGTAATACTCAATGCGCTGTGCGTCATCGGGCTGCTGGCGGCCAAGTTTTATCAACTCATCCATGCGCGGCCCGTGGGGATGCCCCATATCCTTAAAGTCGTAACGGGAAATAAAGAAGTAGTTGCTCAGGGTGTCCATGTCCATAATTGAACTGGTGTTGATAACCACTTCGGCGTCAAAGTCGCCGGTGTTACGAACCGTATCAAAGAAGGTCGCTGCGTCCACAGCCGTCACCCTCATGTTAATGCCGACATTGTGGAGAGAGCCCTGGATGACTTCTGCTATTTTCTGGTTCGGTGTACCCGCCTGGCAGACTACGTTAAACTCCCGGCCGTCGTATTTGGACTGGGCAAGGTATTCTTTCGCTCTGGCCACATTAAACGAGTAGGTGTCATAGGTGCCGGCCCGTGGTTTTCCGGTAAACATGGGAGACCCGTACATATCAATAAGGGTTGCCTTGCCGGAAAACACAGCCTGGTTAATGGCGTTCTTATCGATACCGTACTGTACGGCTTTACGGAAGTTCAAATCGTTGGTAGCCCAGTTTGACAGGGACATATTAAACTGCAGGAAGTTCATGGCATTCGATTCAACATAATCCCAGGAAATGTTTCTATCGTTGGTCCGCTCAAGATTTTCGATAGGAATTGCCAGAACCACATCCACGTCCCCGGATTCCAGCGCAATCTGCTGGGTGTTTACCTCGGGAATAACCTTTATGACGACCCGCTGGAACGGAGCCTTGCCGCCCCACCAGTTCTCATTACGTTCCATCACAATCTGGCCGGAAGCCCAACTGACAAATTTGTACGCGCCGGTTCCAATGGGAGCTCTGGTGTAACCTTCATTGCCAACCTGGTTGTAGTATTTCTCGTTAAGCACGATGGCAATACGGCTGGCAAAGGAACTCATAATCGGTTTGAACGCGTTGGTCATGTGGATAATTAGATGGGTAGCGTCCACCACTTCCGTGTAGTCGTAGTTGATCAACAGGGAAATGCCCAGGGGCTTGTCCTTCAGGCTATCATAGGTAAATTTTACATCACTGGCGGTGAGTTTTTCGCCGTTGTGCCAATACACATCGTCGCGAAGGGTAACCGCTATCTGCTTCCCATCCGGTGAAATGGTCCAGTCCTGGGCCAGCCACGGTTTGATTTCGCCCTGGGCGTCACGGTACACCAGGGTATCATAGATGTTGTAAAAAAGGACATGATCATTGTCTCCCGAACTCTGGGCACCCATATTGGTCATGTACTGGGGTTCAACCCCTACCGCCACCGTCAAGGTACGTTCCCCGCTTGCCGAACTCTGTGCCTGCCTGCCGCCGCCTGCCCAAAGACAGAACGCCGGGGCCAGCATAAGAGCGGCCGCCATAACGAAACGAAATCCCTTTTTCATACTTTCCTCCACCCGCTGAATTTTTTCCCCCAAACCGGGGGGAATTCTAATTATTAAAATAAGATTTTAACATGGAAAATTCAAGCTGTCAACAAAAATCTTTTTTTATTCGATTCACTCCCCGGAACTTCCGGCACGGCTACCTCCGAAAGGGAACCACCCCGGGAACCCCGGCATCCAGCGCATAGACGGAGGTACTTGCGGTGATGTAGATGGTTTTGGCGTCCCTTCCGCCAAAACAAAAATTGCCCGCCTGTTCCGGAATAAAGAGGACGGCTAGGGGAGTGCCGGCGCTGTCAAACACCCAGATCCCTCCGGGGCCCGTCACATATACATTGCCCAGAGTGTCCACTTTCATCCCGTCTACCGCCCCCTTGCCGTAGGATTCATCGACCTTGGCGAAAAGGCCGATCCTGGATGTTTTTCCGTCCTTGCCAAAACTAAAGGCATAGATACTCTGCTGTTTGGTATCGTTCACGTAGAGGACGGATTCGTCCGGCGAAAGGGCGATGCCATTGGGACGCTCAAAGACATCGTCCACCAACCGCGTTTCCCCCTTCGGGCTGACGGAAAAGATCCCGTTAAAACCCAATACCCTGGGGCCGCCGAGCATATCCGAATAGGGATCGGTAAAGAGGATGTACCCCTCTTTTGAGACCACCACATCGTTGGGGCTGTTCAGTTGCTTGCCGTTAAAGTCACTGACGATGGGAATACTTGCTTGATTATCCGCGTAGGCGATGCGGTGCGCCCCCGACTCCGCCGAAACAATCCGCCCACGGGCATCCATGGACAAGCCGATAGCCCGATTCGAATTTTCCCGGTACAGAATCGCCCCGCTTTTTTCCGTCCATTTCCAAATCGTTAATTTCTGGAAATCGGTGAAGTAAAGGCAATCTTCCCCGCTGTCCCATACCGGCCCTTCGGTAAAGAGATAATCCCCCGTGGTAAGCTGCCGGAGATTCGTGCCGGGAAATAACCGATCCGCCTTCGGCGATAATTTCTTGATGGTGATATCCATAGGGTCTCCCTTATTCGTCATGTTACGGCCGTTGGGTTGGGCATATCGGGGTAGGGATTCTGCTCCATAAGGGGCGGGAAAATTTCATCCATACGCTTGAGGGTTGATTCATCAAGGCGTATATCAACACAGTGCAGAAGCTCTTTCAGGTCGTCGATAGAATTAGGGGCGATGATCACCGAAGTAATGGCCGGTTGCCGCAGTTCCCAGGCCAGGGTAACGTTGGCCGGAGATTCCCCGATTTCGCGGCAGAGCTTGCTGTACGCTAAAACGGTGTCGTGCAGATACTCGAAGTTGTGTTTTTTCTCCGCATTTTGACTCTTCCGCTTGTTGGGGTTAAGGGCATCCATACCCAAAACACCCCGGAACAGCGGGCTGTAGATGGTAATGCCGATCCCCTGGTCCAGGGCCATGGGTAAAAGTTCATGCTCGGCAAGCCGGTTAAAGGGGGTATACAGGTGCTGCTCGTTGACCAGCCCCATGAAGCCCCGCTGTTTGGCCGCCATCTGCCCCTTCATGATCTGCCACGCGTTGTGCTGGCTGGAGCCGATATAATCCACCTTACCGGCCCGTACCGCGCTCTCAAAGGCCTCCCAAATTTCGTCCCAGCCGGTTTCATTATCCCGCTGGTGCATCTGGTAGAGTTCGACATGATCGGTCTGGAGCCGCCGCAGGGAGGCTTCCAGATGGCGGCGAATTTTGTAGATGGAATAGCCGATGCGGTTGTTGGGGCCGTCAACCTGATCCATCTCGTAAATTCTGCCCACCTTGGTACCCAAAACCGTTTTTTCGCGGCGGTTCCCGCCGGTTTTGAACCATCGGCCGATGATCTCTTCCGACATGCCCCGGTGATCCAGGGGGCCGTACACATTCGAGGTGTCAAAAAAATTGATGCCCACGTCCAGGGCATAATCCATAATCTTGAAGGCTTCCTGTTCGGCCACCACTCCCCAATCATGGTAGCCCCGGGAAGTACCCATCCCGAAATTCGCACAGCCAAGACAAATTTTACTGACAAAAAGTCCCGTACGGCCCATCCGTGTATAGTTCATACAACCCCCTGTTTTAATTATTGGAACAACAATTTTAATATACGGACATATCATAACCGGACGCTTGGGGCTTGTCAACAAAAAAATAGCCTGATGCGCCCGGCAAAACCGAGGGTACTTGACTATTTTAATCAAGAAATGGGCCGCTAGAGAGGAGAAGTGGCTCTACTTCAAAATATACGTCTTAATCGGCGGGAATCCGTTAAAGCCCACGGAGGCGTAGGTGGCGGTGTAGGCCCCGGCGCTGAGGAAGTAGAGCCGGTCCCCGATTTTCAGGTCCACCGGAAGGCGGTATTTGTAGTCCTCGTAGAGGATGTCCATGCTGTCGCAGGTGGGGCCCGCGAGGATCACCTCCGCCTCCTTGCAGCCCGGCGCATCCTTGCTGGTGACGATGGGGTATTTGATCGATTCGTCCAGGGTTTCCATGAGGCCGTTGAACCTTCCCGTATCCATGTAGACCCAGCGGTTCAGGGCGGTGTTGTTTTTCCGGGAGATCAGGACCACCTCGGAAACCAGGATGCCGCAGTTCCCCACCAGGGAGCGGCCCGGTTCCAGAATGATCTTGGGGAGATCATCCCCAAAGTCGTCGATAAGGTAACGTTTTATTTCCGCCGCGTATTCTGACAGGTCGTTGGTGGCCTGGGTGTAGGGGGCGGGGAAACCGCCCCCCATGTTGATCATGGAAAGCCGGATTCCCTCGTCCTCCTCCAGGGAGGAAAAGAGGTACTTGGTCTTGGCTATGGCATCGTCCCATTGGCCTATGTCCCGCTGCTGGCTCCCCACATGGAAACTGATGCCGCAGGGGACAAGCCCCAGGTCGCGGGCCATAATCAAAAGGTCGTAGGCCATGTCGGGGTGGCAGCCGAATTTGCGGGACAGGGGCCAGTCCGCGGTGGAGGATGCGTCGATGAGGATTCGCACATAGACCTTGCTCCCCGGCGCATGGCTGGCCAGATGCCTAAGGTCGTCCTTGCTGTCGGTGGCGTAGAGCCGGACCCCCTTTTCATAAAAGTAGGCTATGTCACTGAGCTTCTTGATGGTGTTTCCGTAGGAAATCCGGTCCGGCCCGATGCCCAGGGAGAGGACCAGGTCCAGTTCCGGCCGGCTGGCGATATCGAAGTTGGAGTCCAACTCCGCCAGCAGGGAGATGATCTCCTTGTCCGGGTTTGCCTTTACGGCGTAGTAGATCTGGCTGTAGGGAAATAAGCCCCGGAGCCGCTGGTAGTTCAATTTAACGGTATCAAGGTTAAAGACAATGCAAGGGGTGGGGATCTCCCGAGAAAACTCAAGAAAATGCTCCCACTCCCTGTCGGAGATAAAATCGACCCTGTTTATCATCCCACGCCCCCGGTATAAAGCCCGGCAGGCTAGGAAGCGCTCCGCCGCGGGCCTATTTTCTTGGATGCTAACACATTCATCTTTTGTGCAAAAGAGGGCCTTTTGGCTTACATTTTAACCGGGAGGCCGGGGGACGGAAATCCCCGATACATTGGGGAGGAAAATCCGATAATCTAGTATGCGAATACCGATATGGCGGGTTCTCTGTTTGGCGGCCCTGGCGGCGGCCCTGGGAGCCCAGGAAACCCAGGGCTTAAGGCCGGGGGAAGGGCCGGCGGCCGCGGCGGATGATCTGGCGGATGCCTCCGGGGAACTGCCCCGGCAATTCCGGGAGATTCGGCTGGGCATGTCCCTGGAGGAACTCAAAACCGCGCTGGCGGAGGACGGGCTTTTTAATTTCCGGGGGGACCGGGACGTGTCATTCCTCCATAACCCGCCGCAAAGCCTGGTGGAGACCACGGGCCTCTCCTTTATCAAGCGGGCCTTTTTCCAGTTCCAGGGGGACGGGCTTTTTATCATGGCCTTTACGATGAATACGGACCTTATCGATCACTACTCGGTTTTTACCGCCCTGACGGAAAAGTACGGGGAACCGGGGGATCTAAGCCCCCGGCAGTCGATCTGGGAAAACGGCAGTACCCGGCTGGCCCTGGAACGGCCCTTGACGGTAAAGTATATCGATATGGAGATCTTCAACGGAATCCTGGGGGAGTCCGGGGTACAGGAAACCCGGGAATTGCTGCGGCGTCAGGAATTTATCGATGCCCTTTAGGGGGAAGCGCGGCAGTCTGCCGGCCCTCTGGATCCTCTTCCTGCTTGGGGCCTGCCAGGCCGGGTCCCTGGAACAGCGGGAGCTTACCATCGAGCGGGCGG
The DNA here is from genome assembly GCA_031274285.1 of Treponema sp. Lineage (GTDB taxonomy): Bacteria > Spirochaetota > Spirochaetia > Treponematales > Breznakiellaceae > JAISFT01. Next base: position 27,113 of record JAISQJ010000122.1, read on the forward strand.
AGGGGGCGCCGGTAAGGCTGAGGGCGGAAATCGCCCGTACCCCGGATGAACAGCAGCGGGGCCTTATGTACCGCAAGAGTCTTGACAAGGGCCGGGGCATGCTTTTCCTCTTTGACCGGGATCAGATCCTGTCCTTTTGGATGAAGAACACCCTTATCCCCCTCTCCATCGCCTACATCAAGTCCGACGGGACCCTCCTGGAGATACGGGACATGAGCCCCCTGGACCAAACCCCGGTCCGTTCCTCCAGGGGGGTCCGCTATGCCCTGGAAGTGCCCCAAGGCTGGTTTGAGGAGGCGGGGATCAGGGCGGGGGATCGCTTGTTGTTGGACGGATTTTGATGGTATACTCAGCTTTGGGAGGGCGGACTTGTTCAAGGGTGTGACCCAGCGGGTTCAGCGGATATACACCGCGGCCAATAAAGAAGCCCAGCGTCTCAATGCGGAAAAACTGCTCCCCGAGCATCTGATCATTGCCCTCCTCAAGGAAGGGGCGGGGATTGCCTGTAAAGCCCTGATGTTTCTGCGAATCGACCTGCTGGAATTCCGCCAGGCCCTGGAAACGGGCCTTCCCCGCGGGCCGGGAACCCCTTACCATGGCGAAATACTCCCCTCCAACCGGACCTCCCTGCTTTTGAAGGCCGCCACCAAAGAGGCCCGTAACATGGGCTGCGAGTATGTGGGGACCGAGCATTTCCTCCTTGCCGGTATGCAGGAGCAGGGGGCCGCGGTTCAAAGCTACCTTGCCCGGCACGGGGTGGATACGGAGATGCTGCGGGTGGTGGTCCAGACCACCTTTAACCGGCCTTCCCGGGGGGAGCTTTCCGGATCGTCCTGGGCCGGCATGGCCCCGGAGCTTTCGCCCATGGGCGTCCCGTCGATGGGCGGTCCGGGCTGGTCCTTCCACCGGGAGGGGGAACATAAGTCCCACAGCCCCCGCGTCAGGCCCGCGTCCTACCCGGTACTTACCCCCACCTTAAACGAATTTTCCCGGGACCTTACGGAACTGGCCAGACGGGGGGACATGGACCCCGTGGTGGGCCGCCGGAAAGAGATCAGCCGGGCGGTAAGGATCCTGGCCCGCAGGACCAAGAATAACCCGGTCCTGGTGGGGGAGCCGGGGGTCGGCAAGACCGCCATTGTGGAGGGCATCACCCAGCTTCTGGCCGGGGAGGACGCGCCCGCGGCCCTGGCGGGGAAGCGCATCCTCTCCCTGGACATGGGTTCCGTGGTGGCGGGCACCAAGTACCGGGGAGAGTTTGAGGAGCGGCTCAAGAAGATCATCCGGGAAATTTCCCAGGCCGGGAACGTGATCCTCTTTATCGACGAAATACACACGATTATCGGCGCGGGCGGGGCGGAGGGGACCATTGACGCGTCCAACATGCTGAAACCCGGCCTTTCCCGCGGGGAGATTCAGTGCATCGGCGCCACCACCCTGGGGGAGTACCGCCGGCATTTTGAAAAGGACGCCGCCCTGGAACGGCGTTTTCAGGCGATCCTGGTGGAGGAACCGGGGACCGCCGATACCCTGGAGATTCTCAAGGGCATACAGAAAAAGTACGAAGATTGCCACCATGTTGCCTATTCAAGCGAGGCGGTGGAGCAGGCGGTGAACCTGGCCCAGCGCTACATCAGCGGCCGTTTCATGCCCGATAAGGCCATCGATATCCTGGACGAGGCGGGGGCCATGCGTAAGCTGGAAAAGGCAAGCCAGCCCCCGGAAATTTCCGGCATCGAGGCGGAAATACGGCTCCTTACCGAAGAGAAGGGGGCCCTGGTACGGGCCCAGGACTACGAACATGCGGCGGAACTGAGGGACCGGGTACAGGGGCTGCGATCCAAACTGCAATCCATACAGGCGGCCTGGGAACGGGCCTCCCAGACCGAGGTAGCCCAGGTGGAGGAGGGGGATATCCGCCGGGTGGTGGCGGAATTAACGGGGATTCCCCTGCAGCATCTGGAGGAACAGGAATCCCGCCGGCTCCTGGGTATTGAGGAAGAACTCCATAAATCGGTTATTGGCCAGGATGATGCGGTTTACCGGATCGCCAACGCGGTGCGCCGTTCACGGGCGGGGATTGCCCATCCCGGCCGGCCCCAGGGAACCTTTATCTTCCTGGGCCCCACCGGGGTAGGCAAAACCCTGCTTGCCAAGCAGTTGGCCCGCTACCTCTTCGGCAGTGAAGAATCCCTGGTCCGAATCGATATGTCCGATTACATGGAGAAGCACAACGTGTCCCGCATGGTGGGGGCCCCGCCGGGATACATCGGCTACGAGGAAGGGGGGCTGCTCACTGAGAAGATTCGGAGGAACCCCTACCGGGTGGTGCTGTTCGACGAGATCGAAAAGGCCCACCGGGACGTGTTCAACCTGCTCCTCCAGGTCATGGAGGAGGGGGAGCTGAAGGATAACCTGGGCCACACCGTAAGCTTCCGCAACACGGTGATCATCATGACCAGCAATGCGGGGGTCCGGGAAATATCCAGGGATTCCCGGCTTGGCTTTGGCACAGGTTCGGGGATTATGGACATGAAGGAGATCGAAGCCCAGGCCCTGGGGGAACTGCGGCGCCTCTTTAGCCCCGAATTCCTTAACCGGGTGGATGATATCGTGGTCTTTCACCCCCTGGACCAAAAGCAGGTGGGGGCGATCTTTGATCTCCAGGCCGAAGAACTGGTCTGCCGCCTGGCGGAGCAGGGCTACGGCCTTAAGATCCTTCCCGGCGCCCGGAAATTGCTCATCGAAAAGGGCTGGGACCCCAAATTCGGCGGACGGCCCATGCGGCGGACCATCCAGAAAGAGCTGGAGGATCCCCTGTCCATACTCATCCTGGACAGCGTGTGGCCCGCGGGCACGGTATTCTGCGCCGAAGCCCGGAAGGGGAAGCTGCGGCTCTCCGGCAGCGCCCCGGGAGCGCGTAAACCTGTGCCCCCGGCCCCGGTTGCCTCGGCCCCGGCGACCGCCCCGTAAAGCTTCTAAGGACTTGCCCGGCTCCTAGATCACGGTTCCGGGGTACAGGGCCGCATTCTTGGGGATCACCACGATGCCGTCCACAATGTGGTAGTGGCCGTAGTTGCCGTCGCTGCGGTTGATGTTGTCAACGCCGATGCGGCAGCCGTCCCCTATGCATGCGTTCTTGTCGATGATGGCCCCCTTGACGATCACCCCCTTGCCGATACCCACGTTGGGAACCCGGGCCTCGGCATTCTGCTGTTTTTGAATCTCCGTCTCGTAGTAGTCGGCCCCCATGCACACCACCCCGTTCAGGCTGGACCCGGATTCGATGATGGTCCTGACCCCCACAATCGAATTGGTAATCGAAGCGTTGGTAATGATGCAGCCCTCCGCGGCAATGGACTGGTTCATGTTGCTGAAATTCATCTTGGAGGGGGACAGGTTGCGGATATGGGTATAGATGGGCCTGTTCTCGTCGTAAAAATCGAAACGGGGCCGCAGGCTGGTCAGTTCAAGGTTGGCCTCGTAGAAGTTCCTGATGGTTCCGATATCCTCCCAGTAGCCGTCAAAGATATACGCGTTGACCTTGAGCTTGTTAATGGCCTGGGGGATGATCTCCTTACCGAAATCTGTAAGCTCGTTGGCCAGGCAGTCCTCCATGTTCCGGGAATTGAACACATAGATCCCCATGGAGGCAAGGAAAACATCCTCCCTGGGCCCCTTCTGCAATTCCTGGGGCAGCTTAAAATCACTGATATCCTTGACGGGCCCCGGTTTTTCCAGAAATTCGACGATGCGGTTGTTCTTGTCCACCTTGAGGATCCCCAGTTGGCTGGCGCTTTCCCGGTTCACCGTGGTGCAGGCAATGGTAATGGCGGCGCCTGAGTCCTTGTGCTTCTTGAGGAGCTCCTGCAGGTCCATCCGGTAGAGCTGATCCCCGGAGAGGATAAGGTAGTACGAGGGATTCTGGGTCCTAAAGTGGGGGAAATTCTTGCGAACCGCATCGGCGGTGCCCTCGTACCAGCCCGAATGTTCAAAGGTCTGTTCCGCGGCCAGGATTTCGACAAAGCCGTTGGTAAAGGTATCGAACACGTAGGTCTGGGCCAGGTGGAGGTGGAGGGATGCGGAGTTGAATTGGGTGAGGATATAGATACGCCGGAGTCCCGCATTGATGCAATTTGAAATAGGAATATCCACCAGCCGGTACTTGCCCCCAAAGGGAACCGCCGGTTTAGCCCGCGCCTGCGTAAGGGGGAACAGCCTGGTCCCCTTGCCTCCACCCAATACGATGGATAATACCTCTGACATGCTCGCCCTCCTTTGCTTATCCCCCTTTGCGGGTTGTCGATGACACTCCGGCCGGCGGTGATTCGAGGGGGGAAGTCCCCTTGACGCCGAATGCCTTTTCAGTATAGTTCCTAAACCCCTTTTCTGTCGATGATATTTCATGCAAACCTTTGTCAATGTCTCTACTTTGTCCATAATTTCGTGATAGGCTCCTAAGTATGACTCAGGCCCAAGCGCTGGAAGGGATCATCAGGAGCCCCGAATTTGCCCCTAACATCGTGATGGAACGGATTCTGGAGCCCACGGAGGGGAATTTTGTACCCTTTCCCCCGGACCTGGATCCGAGGATCGCCGCGGCCCTGCGGGGGAGGGGCATAGAGCGGCTGTACACCCACCAGCGGGAGGTATGGGAAAAGGCCGGGGCGGGGAAGCACGTGGTGGTGGTGACCCCCACCGCCTCCGGCAAGACTCTCTGCTACAACCTGCCCTGTCTCCAGGCCCTGCTGGAAGACGAGAAGGCCCGGTGCCTCTACCTGTTCCCCACCAAGGCCCTGTCCCAGGACCAGCAGTCGGAGCTTAACGGCCTGGTAGGCGCCGAACTCCCCGTCAAGGTTAGTACCTACGATGGGGACACCCCGGAAAGCCTGCGGATCGCGGCCCGTGATACGGGGCGGATCATCATCAGCAACCCCGACATGCTCCATGCGGGGATCCTCCCCAACCATCCCCGGTGGATAAAGTTTTTTTCCGGCCTCAAGTATGTGGTGATTGACGAAACCCACGCGTACCGGGGAGTCCTGGGGTCCCATGTGGCGGAACTGGTCCGCCGCCTGCGCCGGGTTGCGGGATTCTACGGGGCCCGCCCCCGGTTCATCCTCTGCTCCGCCACCATTGCGAATCCCCGTGAGCTGGCCGGGACCCTTATCGGGGACCAGGTGGAACTGGTGGATAATAACGGCGCCCCCCGGGGGGAAAAGCGGGTGATCCTCTATAATCCGCCCCTGGTGGATGCGGTGCAGGGGATACGGCGCAGCGTGGTTACCGAAAGCCGCCGCTGGATGCTGGCCTTCCTCAAGGCGGGAATCAAGACCATCCTTTTTGCCCATTCCCGGATCAAGACCGAAGTGGCCGCCAGCTACGTGAACGAGGACCTTAAAAACATCTTTACCGGCAACGCGGGGATCCGGGTGGAACCCTACCGGGGCGGACTCCTCCCCAACGAAAGGCGGGAGATTGAGCGGGGCCTGCGGGAGGGGAGCATCCAGGGGGTAGTCTCTACCAACGCGTTGGAACTGGGCATCGACATCGGCGGTCTGGACGCGTCGGTGGTGGCCGGTTTTCCCGGCTCCTTCAATTCGTTTTGGCAGCAGGCCGGCAGGGCAGGGCGGCGGGGGGGCTATTCGGTGTCGGTCTTTGTGGCCTCCGCCTCCCCCCTGGATCAGTTTATCATGAACGACCCGGAATGGTTTTTCCGTAAAAGCGCCGAGGAGGGCCGCGTCGATCCGGCCAATCCCTATATCCTCAGCGATCATATCAAGTGCGCCTGTTTTGAACTCCCCTTCCGGGATGCGGACATCGAATCCGGAAAGGAGCCCTTTGGGGAGGCGGCCCTGCCCGCGCTGGAATTCCTGGAAGAGGAGGGCATCCTGCGCCATGCCGGCGGTAAATGGCACTGGGCGGACCGTTCCTACCCGGCGGAGGGGATCAGCCTCCGTTCCGCCACGGCGGACAACGTGGTGATCATCGATGCGACCAAAGGCCGGAACCAGGTTATCGGCGAGATGGACCGGCCCAGCGCCAAGGAGCTTGTCTTTGAGAACGCCGTGTATATCCACCGGGGCCGGCAGTACCTGGTGGAGTCCCTGGACATAGCCAACCGCAAATGCCTGGTCCGGGAGGCGGATGTAAATTACTTTACCGACGGCCTGGTAAAGACCGACATCAAGGTGCTCTCCGAGGATGAACAGGTATCCTACGGCGGTCCCGACACTGTTAAGGCCGCCGCCGTGGTGGGAGACGTGCTGGTCCGCTCCCAGGCGGCCAAATTTAAAAAGATCCGCTTTCACACCCATGAAAACATCGGTTACGGCGACATAGACCTGCCGGAGGAGGAGATGCAGACCCGGGCTCTGGTCCTGCTCTTCGGCCCACAGACCGCGGGGGGGCGGAGCCTGGAAGGAAAGGACGGGGTGGAAATCGGGTCCATCCTTTCCGGCATGGGCACCCTTATCCGGCTCATCGCCCCGGTGTTCCTCCTCTGCGATCCCAGGGACCTTGGCGTCGCGGAGCGGGTCCGGGATCCCCACTTCGGCATCCCCGCCCTCTACGTGTACGACAAGTATCCCGGCGGCACCGGCCTTTCGGAGGCCCTTTCCCGCCGGGCCGGGGAACTCTTTAGCGCCGCGCTCAGGATAGTGGAACGGTGCCCCTGCAAATCCGGCTGCCCCTCCTGCGTGGGGCCCGGCGGAAACAAGGGGGGAACCGGCGATTTTCTGCGGCTCCTCTCCCCGCAGCCCTGACTTGGCGGCGAAGACGAAAAGTCCGATTTTTGGGCTGGGCTCTTTTTCGAAAAAAACCTTGTCTTTTCTTTCAAAGCATGGTATTCTTTTCTTACGTTGTCCAAAGGGGTGAAGTAATATTATGTTTGGTATGCTATCTAATTCCTTGCAGCATAAAGAATTCGCTGTCGGGGGGGGGGGGGGGGGGGGG
>JAISQJ010000135.1 GCA_031274285.1 Treponema sp.
TTAACCCTCCTAAAGGCACCAGGAAGACTACCTGGTTGATAGGGTGGAGGTCTAAGTACCGTAAGGTATTCAGCCGACCACTACTAATTTGCCGTGAGGCTTGACCATATTATCGTCCCCCGCCGGAACCTGAACGTTTCGGCTTGAAAACCCCCCGCGGGGTTTTCATACCCCGCACCCCGGATAACCCGGTAAGTAATTGCTTGGTGGCTATAGTGGAAGTGTTACACCCGATCCCATTCCGAACTCGGAAGTTAAGCCTTCTAACGCCGATGATACTGCGCCCCGGAGGCGTGGGAAAGTAGGAAGCCGCCAGGCTTTTTTATTTTCAACACGGCAAAAAGGAGAAGTACCATGGGCGATTCAAAGGGCGGATTTAGTTTACCAAGACTGCGGAATGTGGACGATTACCTAAAACGTATCATCGACCAGGGGGAAGTTGCCGGCGCCGGGGCTTTGATTTGGCGGCATGGGGAAGAAGCCTATTGTAAAAGTTTCGGCGCCCGGAATCGGGAAAAAAGTATCCCCATGACCAACGATACGATCTACCGCATTTTTTCCATGTCCAAGACCTTTACCATCGTGACCGCCATGACCCTCTACGAAAAGGGGCTCTTTAAGCTCCACGATCCGATTGGGGAATTTATCCCCGCCTTTAAGGACACTACGGTCGCCGCCCATGACGAGCGCGGCCAGGTTCAAATTGTTCCCGCCAAAAGTCCCATCACCTTTGAACATCTTTTTACCATGACTTCCGGTATACCCTACCCCGGTCCGGGAAGTTACTCCGCCAAGGCCGCCGCCGATCAAATCGCCCAGCTAAAAGGGGAAAGAAGTACCCGGTTGGCGGCGGAGATGATGGCCAGGATTCCCCTCTGTTTTCACCCCGGCGAATATTGGATGTACGGCTTTTCCCATGATGTTTTGGGGGCCCTTATCGAGGTGCTTTCGGGAAAGACCCTGGGCGCCTATATGCAAGAGGCCGTACTGGAGCCCCTGGGACTTTCGGATACCGCGTTTTTTGTGCCCGAAGAAAAACGCCCGCGGCTTGCCGTCGCCTATGAGTGGACCGAAACGGGCCTTAAAGAAAAAACGGACCTGGATCCGGTACCCTTAAGTCCTCCGGCCTTTGAATCCGGCGGCGGCGGTCTTTGTTCCACCCTGCACGATGTGGGCCGTTACGGCTGTATGCTGCTCTCCAATGGTAAATGGGGGGATGCCCGCATCCTGTCCCGAAAGACCCTGGAACTTATCCGGCGGAACCATATTGACCCTTCCCAGCAGTTAAAACGTTTCGGCTTTCCCTCCCAGGCCGGTTACGGCTACGGTTTGGGGGTACGCACCATGACGGATACCGCCGCGGCGGGGCTGAACGGTTCCCCCGGCGAATGGGCCTGGGACGGTATGCTGGGCACCTGGTACTGCGTGGACCCGGCGGAAGACATGGTCGCGGTTTTCCTCATCCAGCGTTACCCCGGGGCCAACGAGAATCTGCCAAAACGTTTTGCCCAGACCGTGTACGGCGCCATTGACGATTAGCCATTGACGATTAGCGCTGCGGGACGAGCCCGGGAAAATGCTACCGGGCCCCGTTCTCCAATCCCTTTGCAACAAAAATGTAGTTTTGTAGTATTTTCATACATTCTTGTAGAATATTTAAACGGTAAGACGCCATCGCCTGAAACCGGAATCTGAAAAAGCCGGGAGTCGACCGTATATTTCCCGCTGCTTTCCCTCCTTTTTGAAAAAAATCTAAGAATTTCGCCGTCATTACCGTCGGCATTGAAATTTCCTCATACTTGGCACTGTTTTTGCTACATTAAAATCAGTTTATCTTTCAATGTGGAAAGGAGGTTCTCATGCAGATGGTTTTGACCTTTATTGGTGTAGCGGTTTTTATCGTGGTATGCTGGCGCCTTGCCTTTTTTTATAACCGGAAAACGAAGAATCTCGATGATTTTTTGGTGTCGGGCCGGGCTGTCGGGTTTTGGGTGCTGATAGGCTCATACATAGGCGGCGCCATTGGCGGTTCTTCAATTGCCGGATTTACCGGTTATGGCTGGTCCACCGGCATGCTGAACTTTTTTGCCATCTTCCCCGCCAGCGTTATATTGCTCATATTCATTATTCTTTTTGCGAAGCGGCTCTCGGTCTTAGGGGCCAAATACCATCTGGTCTCTATCCCCGACTTTCTGGCGGTGCGTTTCGGAGACGCCATCAGGGTTCCCTCGGTCCTGTTTGTGTTCTTCCGCATGGGCTTCATTGTCGGGTTGCAGATCATGTCCCTGGGGCTCATCTTTGTCACAGGTTTCGGTATTTCCCTGCCCCAGGGTATGGCCATCGGCGGGATCATGCTGATTGGCTACGTTGCCGTTGGCGGAATGATGGCATCCATTATCGTCGAATGGTTTCAGTCTCTGCTTCAGAGCATTGTTATGATTACCGCGGCGCTGGTTGGGATGTACATTGTAGGCAAGGGCGATATTTTCGCCGCCTTTGGCGTTGCGGAAACGGTGATGGCCGGAAAGGAGAATTTCTCCTTCAACCCCTTCGATCTTCCCCTTAATCAAATTGTCAATTATGTCATCTGTATGGGGCTTTACTATCTTGGGGACCAATGGTGCTTCCAGCGGGTATTTGTTGCGGCCAAACCGGAGGTGGCGTTCAAGTCCCTTACCCTGGGCGGTATTCTGGGTTCGGCCTTTGGTTTTTTGCCCTTCCTTACCGGAATTATGCTGAGGACCGGAGCGGAGATGGGCCTTATCTCCATTCCCCTCGATATCAGGGGTGACAATGTTTTCTTCTACTTTGTCATTAATGTTTTACCCACAGGGGCCACGGTTTTCTTCCTGGTAGCCTTTATGGCAGCGGTTATGTCCTGCGGTTCAGCATTCCTCATGGGCGGCTCACCCTTGGTTGTTCGTGATGTCTATCAAAGCTTTATCAATAAGAACGCTACCCAAAAACAACTGGTTAAGGTAGGCAGGATAGGAATTCTGATCGTTGCGATTTTTGGTATAGTCGGAGCCTTTGCTATTCCCAACCTGGTGGTTCTGTTCAATATGGGTAATGTTTTTACCGCCTGCGGCGTCCTTATTCCCGTGCTGGCATGTTTCTTCTGGAAACGGGCTACCGCCCGGGGCGGCATCATGGCCTGTTGGATAGGAGGATTTACGGGCCTCTTTGGGTGTATTTGGTCCCTAAACAACGGAGGTTCTTACATGCTGCTGCCCAACGGTTTTCCCATTGTGCTGATGGGGCTTCTCACGTCCCTGGCCGCTCTTATCATATTCAGCCTGACTCAAAAGGCGCAGCCCGAGGAAGTCTCGAATAGAACGCTGTATTCTAAACTTCTGTCAAAGAATTAAAGGAGGTCCATCATGCTTTGGATAATAATGACGATTGCTATTATCGCCGCCATTGGTACCACCCTTCTGGTGGGTATAAAAGGCGCATTCGAACTCTACGCGCCGATCAAGGCGGCAAAACTGGACAAAGGGAAAGAAAAAGAGAAGCAGGGCTAGAGGAAAAATCTTGAAAGATATTGAGACTAGGGAAGTAAAGATTTTTTCTCCCCATTATACCGAGGAAAGCGCTAAGCGCTCGGTGGAGTACGTAAAAAAGATATTCGGCAAGGAGTTTAAGAAAACCGGCGTTGAGTGGATTTCTTCGGCGCCGGTATATATTCCCTTCTGGATCGTCCAGATGGAAATGACCCTTCGGGATCCCCGCAAGGGAATGGTCAGCAAGACTTACCAGGCAATGGTGAATGGCATCACCGGTAGAGGTACAATGACGGCGGGGGTCCTTTCCTTTAAGACCGTCACGGCCCAGGGCGTCTTTATGGATGATGAATATGGGCAGCAAAAAATTCACGATGAGGCCCGTATGGCAATTCTGGGGGCTACGCAAAAGTTCCTTAACCCGCCGCCCAACCGTATCTTGCCGGGGGAGGATCTGGTTTACTATCCCATGGCATTGGTGCAGTGCAGGATCAAGGGAAAGGAAGACACCCGCATGTTTGATTATGTCCGTGGCGGTTTGGATAAATGGTTCCTCAACTATCTGCGCTACAGGGAAATGGCGAATGAAAAAAGGAGGGGGGCATAATGCATCAAGCTGATCTTGTCATAAAGAACGGTAACATTCTTACCATGGAAAAGAAGATGCCGGGCGCGGAGGGGCGGGCGTCCGCACTTGCCGTTTCCGGCGATAGAATCATCGGTGTGGGGGAGGACAAGGATTTTGAATCGGTCATAGGCCCCGGTACCACGGTATTGGATCTGCGGGGCCATACCGTGCTGCCCGGATTTAATGACGCCCATATCCACCCCCTGCTCAGCGCCAACGGTCTTTCGCTGGTGAATCTGGCGGGGGTAAAGTCCCTGGAAGAATTTTTTGCCCGCCTAAAGGATGCGGCGAAGGAAACCCCCGCCGGGCAGTGGATAGAGGGTTCCGGTTATGACGAGGGCCTTTTCAAGGAGGGCCGTGAACCTACCATTGAGGAACTCGATGCGGCCCTGCCGAATCATCCTCTTTATGTAACCAGGGCCTGTCTGCATGTGGGTCTGGCCAATTCAAAAGCCATGGCCCTTTTTGGTATCACCCCTGATACGCCGGATCCCCAGGGCGGGGAAATTGTTAAGAAGAACGGTAAGCTCACGGGTCGGCTCTGTGACGCCGCGATAACCAAAGTTAAGAGCGTTATTCCTATCCTGCCGCCGGATCAGCTGGCAAAAAACATGGGTCGGCAAAGCAGGCTGTTTAACTCCTACGGCATTACCAGCACTACGGAAATGTGTATGGTAGGCCTGGACCACGATCTTCCCCTTTGGGATGAAATTTTAAAAAATGAACTGCTCACCGTCAGGGTTGCCGCCTATTATCAGCAGGATATGTATTCCAAACTTCTGGATGCCCGCCTCCCTATTCCCCTGGGGAATGATCTGTTCCGCATCCAGGGGCGCAAGCTTATTACGGACGGCGGCGGCGGTTCGGGGACGGCCCGCATGTCGGCCCCCAATCTCCATGACGGAAAATACGGCATTAGTTATTTTACCCAGGAACAGTTGGACGAAATGGTGTGGGAAGCCCATTCCCGGGGCCATCAGGTGGCGGCCCACGGCATTGGAGATGTGGCTATCAGGATGATCCTGGATGCGTATAAAAAGGCCCAGGAAAGGCTCCCCCGGCCGAATGCCCGCCACCGGCTGGAGCATTGTTCGTTCTGTTTTCCGCCTCTTACCGAAAGGGTGATCAAGGAAAAGGTCCTTTCGGTTATGAATCCGGGGTTTTTGTACTATTTTGGCGAGACCCATGTCCGCAATTACGGCGAAAAACGGGTGTCCATGGAATTCCCCTTCCGCTCGCTCCTTGACGGCGGCGCCGTGGTGGCCAGCGGTTCTGACTGCCCGGTGACCGACATGAATCCCTTCCCCATTATCTATTCCGCCGTCACCAGGAAAACCGCCCAAGGCCTTGAGTGCGGAAAAACGGAAAGGATCACCGCCTATGAAGCGGTCTATTCCTATACCGCCGCCGGAGCCTACCTTACCTTTGATGAAGATAAGAAGGGCACCCTTAGCCCCGGCAAATTGGCCGACATGGTCGTGTTGGATGGAGATATAACGAAGATGGATCATGAGCCGGAACGAATCCTGGAAACAAAGGTGGAGCGTACGTTCCTGGGCGGTAAGACGGTATTTGAAAGACCGTAGGACGGTTTTAAAATTCGCTTGTGTTAGGGGCTGGATGTGAAAGAGATCAAAGAAATCAAGTGCTTTGCCCGTGAATGGGCCGCAGAAAACAGCGAGGCCTTTTACCGGATTGCCCGGACTATTTGGGAAAATCCCGAGCTTTCCATGCAGGAGTTTAAATCCTCTTGGGTGCTCCGGGAGGTTCTTACCGAACATGGTTTTCAGATTGCGGAAGGGGCCGGGGGCATGCCCACCGCATTTATCGCTTCCTATGGGAACGGGGGGCCGGTGATCGGCATAAATTGTGAGTACGACGCATTGCCGGGACTTTCGCAGGGGGCGGATAAAACCACCAAGAGTCCCCTGATGGAGGGGGCGCCGGGGCATGGCTGCGGCCATAACCTTTTGGGGACCGCCGGTGTAAAAGCCGCCATTGCCCTGCGGTACGCAAAGGAAAAATTCGGTCTTGGGGGAACCATCAAAGTGATTGGCGCCCCCGGGGAGGAACTGTGCCTGGGTAAGCCCTTTCTGGCGAAGGCGGGTTTATTCTCCGGCATTGACGCGTTCTTGGACTGGCATCCGTGGTTTAGCAACAACGCGAACTACCTCGACTGCCCCGCTTACTTCAGCGTAAAGTACCATTACCGGGGAAGGCTGGCCCACGGCAATGCCCCCTGGTACGGCCGAAGCGCCCTGGACGCCGCCATGCTGCAGGCCCAGGCCAGCGAATTTCTGCGGGAACATATCAATCCGGGTAAACCGCCCTTTGCCGCCAATACCTTTAACTATACCTTTAGCCATACGGGTCCCGAATTTCCCAGTGTTGTCCCCGACAAGGCCAGCATTTGGTATGTGGGCCGTTTTGTGACAACTGAGGAAGCCCTGGACGCCCTGCGCCGGATCACCAACTGCGCAACGGGGGCGGCGCTGGCCACGGAAACCGAAGTGGAACGGGAGATCATCACCGTCACCAATCACCGGATTCCCAACAAGACCCTGGCGGAATGTATGGACGCCAACTTTAGGGAATTGGGACCGCCGGAATTTACGAAAGAAGAGCAGGACGCCGTTAAGCAGATTCAGAAAGAGATGGGCGCGGCAGAGACCGGCCTCTCAACGGATATTATGCCGCTGGACGGCGGTTATGCCCCGGTGAGCGACATATCCGAGTATAGCTGGAACGCGCCCCATGTGGCCGCGGCGGTAACCATGGCGCCGGATAATGTGGGCTGGCACCACTGGAGCATCACCTATTTCGCGGCCAATTCCATGGGAAGGAAAAGCATGGACAAGGCCGCGGACCTTATGGCCGCCACCGGCGTGGACCTGCTCTGCGATCCGTCTATCGTCAGCCGGGCAAAGGCCGAGCTGGAGGAAAGGCTTGGCGGCAAGCGCTACCAGTGCCTGCTGCCCCCGGATGCGAAGCCTCCGGTAACCCTGAATGCGGATATTATGGCCAAGTACCGGCAATAGGGCTGGTTTATATACCAAACGGTCAATAATCTGTATAATCCTTCTATATGAAAACTGGAAAGCTGTCTTTTTCCCTGTTGTTTACCGGAATTTGCCTCTTGCTCGTACTTGCGGTTACCCTGTCTTTGTCGGCGGTGTTTTTTATCAACCTGCGGGATATTTCCTACCGGCAGGTGGAAACCAATACGGGAGAAAATATTGCCCGCCTGCAGGATAAGGTCATTTCCCTGCTTAAAGAACACGAGGACCTATTGCGGCATGCCGCGGCGGGTATCGCCTTTGATTACCGGCAGGGGATGGTTTCCCGGGCCGAAGTAGAGGCTTATTTAAAACGGACCGCATCAGGTCTCCAGGATGTTTCCTTTATCTATTTTTCGGGTAACGAGGTCTGGAACCGGGAGGGCGGATTCTGGGCCTGCGTTCCCGACTGGACCCCCGATGCGGATTGGGATCAAACCCAGCGGCCCTGGTTTATCAACGCCAAGGCGCAGCCCGGGGAAATCGCCTATATAGATCCCTATGTGGACGCCGCCACCGGCGGGATCATCATTGCCATGTCAACCGTGGTTTTTGGCGAGGATGGCCGGGATTTGGGGGTTATTTCGGTGGAGGTGCTGGTTACGACCCTGGGCCCCCTGTTGAACCCGGACCCCGATTCCCCAAGGAAGACCTTCCTTATCAATAGCGGCGGTCTTTTTATTACCCATTCCGATGCGGATGCGGTTATGCGGAAGGATTATTTTTCCGAGACCGGCCTTGAGCGGTACCGGCAGCGTGTTTTGTCCTCGCCTTCGTTCTCGGATACGGACGATGATGTTTTTATCTATTCTTCAACCATACCAAACGCCAACTGGATCTTGGTATCCACCGTTCCCTCATCGGCGGTATTTGCCGATGTGAACCGGCTGCTTTTCCATACCATGATTCTGGGCCTTGTTATCCTGGCCGTTACGGTGCTCCTCCTCCTCATCTTTTCCAGCCTTATGGTGAAACCGCTGAAGGATCTGAATACCTTTTCTTCACTTCTGGCCCGGGGCGATTTCTCCGGGGTTTCGCGGGATTACCGGACCAAAGAAGCGGCCATGCTTTCCCAGGGATTCAATACCATCAATGAGAATGTCAGCAGCCTGGTCAGAAACGTGATCAGTTCCTTTGACACCATGAAAAGCAACGGCGATGATCTTGAACAGGTGATTAGCCGGTCCCAGACAGCCACGGCGGAGATTAGTAATTCGGTTAGAGATATAGACGAGATGGAAAACTTTGTTCAGGAAGAATGCGGGGTGGTCGAACAGAAGATAACCAGTATTGACGCGGAACTCGTTTCCCTGAACGGCCTTATCCGCGAACAGGCGGATCAGCTGGGTATTTCCTCCACGGCCGTTGAGGAGATGACCGCCAGCATCGGTTCCATCGAAAAGAGCATCGAGTCCTTGGGCGGCCGGTTGGAAAGCCTGGTGAGCAGTTCCAATGCGGAGCATAATCATATCGCTAAATCGACGGATACGGTTAAGCAGGTTGAAACCGATTCGGATACCCTGGCGGAGATGAACAAGGTCATAGCCAATGTGGCGGACGAGACCAATCTTTTAGCGATGAACGCCGCCATTGAGGCGGCCCACGCCGGTGAATCGGGGAAGGGTTTCGCGGTGGTGGCCGGTGAAATCCGCAAGCTTTCGGAGACCACGGCGCAGCAGGCGAAAAATTCCAACACTACCATCCATGCTATCCGGGGCCGGATTAATGAGATTGCGAAGATAGCGGCCCTCATAGAATCATCCTATTCCCAAACCAATGCCCTTATCATGGCCATCAATGCCCTGGCGGCGGAAATCAAAGGGGCCGTGGTGGAACAATCGGAGGGGTCAACCCAAGTTCTGCAGAGCCTTGAACGGATTAACGGTATCACCGGGGAGGTAAAGCAGAGCGCCCAAAAGATAAAGAAGGAATCCGACGAATCCATAATGGTTTCCCGGAACCTTACGGAAGAAAGCAGGATCATGCGGAAGAAAATCATAGATATTGTGGATAGAACCCAGGAGGTATCGGAGTCTTCCCGGCTTGCCCATGAATCGGTGGACCATAACAGTCAGGGACTTGCCCTGCTGAACGCGGCGATTCAGCACTTTGCGGTCCGGAAATTATAGGGAATACCGGTCTATTTGATCCGTTTATAGTTTTTGATTTCCTGCCGCAGCCGGGCGGTCAGTTCCGTCCTGGCCACGCGGACCTGCTCCATGGAGTCCCGAAAACGCACCGTCACGGTGCCGTCGTCCTTGGACTGGTAATCCACGGTGATACAGAATGGGGTGCCCGCCTCGTCCTGCCGGCGGTAGCGCCGCCCTATGGCCCCCCCTTGATCGTAGTCCACGGCGAAGTCCTCTTTCAGTTCGGAGCGGATGTCCTGGGCAAGTTCCGCCAGGCCGTCTTTTTTCATCAGGGGCAGGACCGCCGCGGTGACGGGGGCGATGGAGGGGTGAAAACGGAGCACCGTCCGCCAGTCATCCGCAGCTTCTTCGGACCCGTCCGGCTTTTTTTCGGGGACGATTCTTTCCTCATCGTAGGCATCGCAGAGAATCATAAGGAGGGTCCGGGTAAGCCCCGCCGAAGTTTCAATGATGAAGGGGATGTACCGTTCATTGCCGTTGTCCTGTTCGATGTACTGCAGATCCTTTCCCGAATATTCGGTGTGCCGGGAAAGATCGTAATTGGAACGGTTGTGGACTCCCTCAAGTTCCCGCCAGCCCATGGGGAATAGGTACTCAATGTCGTAGGCGTCTTTGGCGTAGTGGGCCAGTTCATCCGGGCCGTGCTGATGCCAGCGCAGGTGATCCATTTTGATCCCCAGTTTTTCGTAGTAGGCCCAGCGCCGCCTGCGCCATTCTTCGAACCACTCCACATCGCCGCCGGGTTTTACAAAGTACTGCATCTCCATCTGCTCGAATTCGCAGGTACGAAAGATAAAATTCTTGGTGACGATCTCGTTGCGGAAGGCCTTGCCGATCTGGGCTATGCCGAAGGGTATCTTCATCCGGTTGGACTGGATGATATTCTTATAGTTCACGTAGATTCCCTGGGCGGTTTCCGGGCGCAGGTAGATAACGCTGGCGGTGTCTTCCGCGGGGCCGATGTGGGTCTTGAACATGAGGTTGAACTTGCGGGTGTCCGTAAGTTCCCCCCCGCAGTCGGGGCATTTTTTTTCCGCCAGGTTTTCCGGGGGGATCTGATCCGCCCGGAACCGGCTCTTGCACTTCTTGCAGTCCACCAGGGGGTCGGTAAAATTCTCCACATGCCCCGAAGCTTCCCAGGTGCGGGGGTGCATGAGAATAGCGGCGTCAAGGCCCACGATGTTATCGTGAAGCTGGGTCATCTCCTTCCACCAGGCCTGGGCTATACGGTTCTTTAACTCAACGCCCAGGGGCCCATAGTCCCAGGCGCCGTTTTGACCGCCGTAAATTTCGGAAGACTGGAACACAAAGCCGCGCCGCTTGGCCAGGGAAGTGATCTTTTCCATCGTTAGCGAAGTTGACGGCGTCAACAAAGATGACGGCGCTTTTTCCTGAATTCCGCTTGACTCTTCTGACATGCAAGACTCCTCTGAAACCACAGTATACCGAAGATCGGCCCCCGTGGCGAGGGGCCCAATCAGCCGAACTGGGACCGGTACAGCCCCGCATAGACGCCGTTTTTTTCCAGCAGGCCCGCATGGGTACCCTGTTCAACCAGTCTGCCGTCCTGCATAACCAGGATAAGATCGGCATTTTGGATGGTGGAGAGGCGGTGGGCAATGACGAAACAGGTTTTGCCTTTCATCAGGCGGCGCATGGCTTCCTGGATGCGGATCTCTGTGCGGGTATCAACGTTACTGGTGGCTTCGTCCAGGATGAGCATCCGCACATTCAGCAGCATGGCCCGGGCAATGGTTAAGAGCTGCTTCTGCCCCTGGGAGATGTTAACCCCATCTTCGTTGAGGACCGTGTCGTAGCCCTGGGGAAGCTGCATGATGAAGCCGTGGGCCTGGGCCGCCTTGGCGGCGTTCACCACATCCTCCATCAGGCCGGGCGCATGGGGGCTTTCATAGTCCCTATCCGATGGGCCTTCCGCCTCGCCGGGATGACGGTAGCCGTAGGCGATATTTTCGTAGACAGTGCCGTTAAAAAGCCAGCTTTCCTGCAGCACCATGGCAAAGGCCAGGCGCAGACTCCGCCGGGTTACCGAGGCGATGCTCATGCCGTCGATGGTGATGGACCCGGACTGGGGATCGTAGAAGCGCATGAGCAGATTGATGATGGTAGTTTTTCCCGCGCCGGTGTGGCCCACGATGGCAACCAGGGCGCCCGGCTGGGCCCGGAGGTTAAGGTCTTGCAGCACGGGCTTCTCCGGCAGGTAGCCGAAGTTGATGCGGGAGAGTTCCACGTCTCCCCTTACGGCCCCCAGGTCCCCGGCGCCTTCCCGGTCCGCCGCCTCGGGATCCTGATCCAGGAGTTCAAAGATCCGGTCCGCGGCTGCGGCGGCGGATTGAATCTCCGAAAGGATGTTGGCCGCCTCGTTGATGGGGCCTGAGAATTTCCGGGAGTAAAGCACAAAGGAACTCATGTTCCCCAGGGTGATCCGTCCCGCCAGGTACAGGATGGCCCCAAAGACGGAGATCATCGTAAGGGACAGGTTGTTGATGAAGTTGACGCTGGGCCCCAGGCTTGATGAATGGTAGTCCGCATCGTAGTAGGCGCCGCAGGCGGATTCGTTGACCCGGTCAAAACGGTCCAGGATAACTTCTTCCCGGTGGTAGGCCTTGATGGTTTTTTGGCCCGAGACGATCTCCTCCACAAAGCCGTTCAGGGCCCCCAGGGCCGCGGACCGGAGACGGAAAAAACCGTGGATCTTCCCCGCCTGGGATTTGATGAACAGGGCGGCCAGGGGGACGGTGACGAGAAAGACCAGGCCCAGGAGGGGGGAGATCGACAGCATCATTACCAGGGACCCTGATACGGTAACTACGGTGGTACAGATCTGGAGCAGGTCGTTGGCAAGGCTGGTGTTCACCGTATCGATGTCATAGGAGATATGGCTGATGATGTCCCCGGTTTGGTGGGTATCGAAGAAACTAACCGGCAGGACCATGAGTTTATCAAACACATCGGTCCGCATTTGCCGGGCGGTACGCTGGCTTAGGGTGATCATCTGCACCGAAAGGAAGTAGTTCAGCGCCGAGCAGATGAGGTAGGACAGGGCCATCCAGGTGCAGTTGCGGAAGACCTCTTCAAAATTTACCTTGCCCGCGGCCGGCCCAATGGCGTCGATGGCCCGGCCGGAGAGCAGGGGCCCCAGCAGGGCCAGGCAGTTGCTGAGGACCGTAAGGATGATCACCGCCACGATGAGGGCCCGGTAGCTTGCCAGATAATGCCAGAGCCGGAGCATGGTCTTGAGGACATTCACCTTGGGCCGCCGGCCTGCGGCATGGGGAGGATCCACCAGGCTGCCCCGGGGCCCGCGGCCTATGGCCCCGCCTCCGGGAATCCCCGGCATCCGGTCAGACATGGCTTGCTCCGGCGGTCGTCCCGCCCATCTGGGATTCGCAGATCTCCCGGTACAGAGCGCAGCCTGCCAGGAGTTCCCGGTGGGTCCCGTAGCCGGAGATTCGGCCCTGTTCCAGGACCATGATGTGATCCGCCTGCATCACCGAGCTGATCCGCTGGGCCACAATAATAGTGGTGGTATCCTCAAAATGTTCCCGCAGCGCCCGCCGCAGTTCCGCATCGGTGCGGTAATCCAGGGCGCTGGAGGAATCGTCAAGAATCAGAATCTCCGGCCTTTTCGCCAGGGCCCGGCTGATGAGGAGCCGCTGCCGCTGGCCCCCGGAAAGGTTGACCCCCCGTGAACTGAGGCTGTGGTCCAGCCCCAGGTCCTTTACGAATTCCTCCGCCTGGGCGTAAGCCAGGGCCCGGTGCAGTTCTTCCTCCGAAAGATCCCGGCCAAGGCTGATGTTCTCCCGGATGGTGTCCGCGAAGAGCACGTCCTTCTGCATGACAATGCCGAACATGGCGTACAGTTCCTGGGGAGGGATGCCCCGGATATCATCCCCATTGATGCGGATTCTCCCGCCCCCCGCGTCGTAAAAGCGGAGGAGGAGCTGGAGGATCGTCGATTTACCGCAGCCCGTTTCCCCCAGAATGCCCAGGGTCTCCCCCCGCCTTAGGGTAAAGTCGATCCCCTCCAGTAAATTGCGCTGTTCCGGGTTGACGGTGTAGGAAAAGCTCACGTCCTCAAAACTGATGTGGCAGCCGTTTTCGATATGATCCCGCCGGCCAAGGGCCAGGTCTTCATGCAAGGCCAGAATCTCCCCAATCCGGTCTCCGCTGGCCCGGCCCCGGGAGTACATGACGAACATCCGGGTAATCGAAAGGGTGGCGTTCAGGATTATCGTAAAGTAGGTGAGAAAGGCCAGGATGGTCCCCGCCTGGCTCTGCCCCGCATTGACCCGGTAGGCCCCTACGATGATTACCGCCACCAGCCCCAGGTTGAGGAACAGAAACATGACGGGGTTGGTGATCCCCATGATGATGTTGGCCTTCCATTCCCGGCTGGTCAGGTCCTTGTTGGCCTCCCCGAAGCGGCGTTTTTCATAGTCCCCCTTGGACAGGGCCTTGACGATCCTGATCCCGGCGCTGTTCTCCCGGACCACCCGTACCATGGCGTCCACCGCGCCCTGGAGGCTGGTATACAGGGGGATCCCCGTGCGGGACACCAGGTACACCACCAGCAGGGTAAAGGGGAGAATCCCGACCATGACCAGGGTCAGCATGGGGTCCAGGCTAAGGGTCATCAGAATACCCCCCAAAAGGAGGATGGGCGCCCGGACCCCCAGGCGCTGCATGCCGGAAAGCATGCGGTGGATGTTGTAGGTGTCCGATGAAAGCCGGGCGATAAGAGAGGGGATGGTCGTGCGGTCAATCTGGGCGCAGCTAAGGTAGGAGATTTTGGAAAAGAGATCGTGCCGGATCACCCTGGTTATATCCCTGGCCACCGCGGCGCTCATGCGGTTGGCCATCACGTTAAAAGCCACCGCCAACACAGAACAGAAGACCATCACCGCTCCCCAGCGGATGATCAGGGGAATCTGCCGCTGGGGAACTACCATGTCGATCATGTAGGCCAGAATCCAGGGGAGGAACAGGTCCGCCACGGTGCCCAGGAATTTAAGCGTGAATCCTAAGCTCATCCGGGGAAGGCTGGGTTTTACATAGCGGTAGATGATATGAGATTCTTTATCCGTGCGACCCATGGTGTGGCTTCAGTATACCACAGGGCGCCGCCGATCGCACAAGACCGCCATGATTCGTCAGGAAGGGGAGTCCTTTTTGAGTCCGTACTTCGCCACCCGCAGGCCCATGATCCGTTCGGAGATTCCCAGGTTCTGGGCGGCCCGGGCCATGTTTCCCCTGGTGTACCGCAGTTCCTCTTCCACCATTTCCTTCTCCACGGATTCCAAAACTTCGTTGAGGGTTGCCCGCCCCCTGCCGGAAGTTCCGGCCCCCTCCTTCTGCATCCCCGGAGGCAGGTGGTAGCTGTGGATGGCCTCGTCCCGCGAAAGGATCACCGCCCGCTCGATACAGTTTTCCAGTTCCCGCACATTTCCCGGCCAGGGATAGCGGTTCATCAGATCGATGGCGCTGGGGGTAATGTGGCGGATCGTCTTATTATGCTCCGCGGAAAATTTTTCCACAAAGTGATCCGCCAGGAGCATGATGTCGGTCTTTCGTTCCCGCAGCGGGGGGACCACCAGGGGAAAAACCGAAAGCCGGTAGTACAGGTCCTCCCGGAAGCGGCCCTGGGCGATACATTTTTGCAGGTCCGCATTGGTGGCCGCGATGATCCTGACATTCACCTTGATGGTCTGGCTGCCGCCGACCCGCTCGAATTCCCGCTCCTGCAGGACCCGCAGGAATTTCGTTTGGATGGAGAGGGGCATCTCCCCAATCTCGTCCAGGAAGATGGTTCCACAGTTCGCCTGTTCAAAGTAGCCCTTCCGCATCTTCACCGCATCGGTGAAGGCCCCCTTTTCGTGGCCGAAGAGGGCGCTTTCGATGAGGGTTTCGGGAATGGCGGCGCAGTTCAGCTTGATAAAGGGCCGCTCCGACCGGGGAGAGCCGTAGTGGATAGCCTGGGCGATCCGTTCCTTCCCCACCCCGCTTTCCCCCAGGAGCAATACGGTGGCGTTGGTACCGCTTACCTGTTCAATCTGCTGGTATAGGGAGCGCATGATCTTGGAATTCCCAATCACATAGGTGGAACTGCCGTAGCGGGTCCGCAGTTCGGTACGGAGCTGCTCCTGGAGCCGGACGTTCTCCGCCTTGAGGTCCTCCATCTCCTCCCGCTCCACCTGGTGAAGCCGCACAATCTGGCTGATGGAGGCCGCCACAATGCTGAGAATCCTGACCTCGTAGTCCAGGGTTTCCCTGCTCCCCGGCGGCTGTACTTCCGCCATCTGCGTTTCCGCCGTCCGCGCTTCCGGGGCCCCCGGCTCCGATGCCCCCCGGGCGGGAAAGTCCACCCCGATGGCGCCGATAACCTCCGGCCCCAGGCGGATGGGGACGCAGACAAAGGAGATGTCCTTGGTCTCCGCCTTTTTGCGGGCGCCGGTGCGGTTGAGGAAACGGGGATCGTCGGCGATGCGCCGCAGGGCCGCGGGGTTCCCCGTCTCTATCACCTGGCCGGTGATCCCCTCCCCCAGGGAGTAGCGGCCCTTGAGTTTTTGGGAATCGTCCAGCCCCCAGGCTTCCGCGATGGCGATCTCCCCCCTGGTCCGGTTGAGGATGGTGATCATCCCCCGGATGATGCCCAGATACCGGGCGATCCGCTCCAACACGGGCTTAAGCACCGTTTCCATTTGGGAGGAATCCGAAAGCAGGCTGGAAATCTCAAAGAGGAGCTGCAGGCCCTCCCGTTCCCGTTCCTGGCTGGACCCGGCATGATCATTTTTTTCTAAAAGTCCGCCCCCGGAGGGCGGCGGTCCGCGGTGAAGCATGATGTTCTCCGATTATACTAAGTTGGGGGCCCCGCGTATATTGGACAGCACAAAGACCGCCGCCTTTTTGCCGGAAAGCAGGATGGACAGCTCCCTGACAATAGTAAAACTATTGCGTTCCGCCGCCTGTTTTAATTCGTCCCCCCGGCCGCACAGTATTACTGATAGGCCGCCGGGTTTGAGGAGCAGGGAAAAGACCCTGAGGCTTTGGGCGTAAAGGTCCCGGAGGCCGTTCTCCCCGACGGATTGGGACTGTCCATAGAATCCCCAGGGAGGATCGGTAATGATGCTGTCAAGGCTTGCGGGGGCTATGAGCCGCCCCAGGTCCCCCGCGTCAATCCGGTTGAAATGGCAGCAATGCCCCGGCTTTCCCTTGAATTTATTTTTGGCAAACCTGAGGGCCGCGGGATCGATGTCGGAGGCAAAAAACTCCCCCGGCGGAAAATGGCGGAGCCGGGCCGCGGGGATTGAGCCGTAGCCGCAGAAGGGATCGGCGCTTCTTTCGCCGACGCGGGGCTTGGCAAGCCAGCAGAGGACCCAGGCCAGGGGAGGGGGCAGTTCCCCCGGATGGAGCAGTTTGTCCCAGGGCCGGTGGCGGCTCAGGCGTTTCATGAAAAAGGCCCCCTCCCGCCGCAGGAGGAACCAGAACTCCGTGCCGGGCTTGCTCCGGTTAACCGGCAGCCCCGAAAGGGACGCGATGTAGGACTCCGCCTCCCGGCGCAGGTCTTCGCCCACCGCGGCGGGAGTGTTTTCCAGGGAGAAGATTACCCGGAAGCTCCCCTCCCTGCCCGCGTCCTCCAGGACATCCTGCCCCGCCCCCCGGTTAATCGTGTCCCGGACAAATTTTTCCAGCCCCCTGGAGCCGGCGGCCCGGTGAATCATTTGAAAAATATTGTTAAAGCAAAAAAGGTTAAGCCGGTCATAGGAAACGGCGGTCTCAAAGACCATGGCGCCGGAAAGGGACAGGGGGATGTGCAGGTCCGGGAAACGCTCCCCCAGGACCTCCGCAACGCAGTTTTCCAGGCCGGGGGCAAAGGAACCGTAGTACCGGTAGTTCAGGCCCGCCCCCGCATCATTCCCGCATCCTGCGGCGTATCGTCTCCGCCGTTTCATGGGGCAGCCCGATGCGTTCCAGGTACTCCGGTATGCCGCCGTAGCGCCCTTGTATATGGGCCATGACATGCTCGATATACTCCGGCTTTGACATGCACACCTCAATGGGAATCGGTCCCGCCGCTTCAAAGAATTTAGAGTCTTGTCGAAGGCAGGTGTAGGTTACCTCGTAGTTACTGACAATGTCCGGGGCGCCCACCCCGGCAAGGCCGAGCAGGAGCATTGCCACGATGCCTGTCCGGTCCTTGCCCGCGGCGCAGTGGAAGAGCAGGCAGCCGTCCCCATGGCTTGCGATTTCGGTAAGGATCTGTTTTATCACCCCCTGGCCGTGTTCAATCAACTCGATGTAGAAACTTTTTAGAAAATCCTGGGGGGCCTTGCCGGTGATGGTTTTTGTTACGTCCGCCACGTTT
The DNA here is from genome assembly GCA_031274285.1 of Treponema sp. Classification (GTDB taxonomy): domain Bacteria; phylum Spirochaetota; class Spirochaetia; order Treponematales; family Breznakiellaceae; genus JAISFT01. The sequence continues at coordinate 17,721 of JAISQJ010000135.1, forward strand.
TCCGTTATCAGCGGTATATTCAGGTAATGAACGCCGGCGTCCTCCAAAAAGGGATCCGGCAGGATCGCACATTCCTCGCGGCTGCGGAGATCAATAACCGTTCTTACGCCGTAGTCCTTGAGGAGCTGAATTTCGTCGGCATCCAAATGCGTTAGATTGTCGGCCCTCAGAAAGATGCGCCACCTGGTCGTCTCCCCGTTTTGGCAGGCATAGCCCCCCAGGTCCCGGACATTGTACGCATTCTTCAAAGGCAGGCGCACCCAATTTTTTATTTTCACCAATCATCCTCCTCAGGATAACTATAAACTATCGCGGGGGCCTTAGCTGCAGCCCGTAGTCCCGCCGCAGGTATCGCACTTCATACAGGTGCCGCTGCGGACCAGGGTAAAGGAACCGCAGGCGGGACAGGGGTCCCCTTCGTAGCCCTTGATCCGGGCCTGGGCAATCTGGCCGCCCAGAGAGTCGCGGCTATCCGGCGGACCGCCCTGGGGACCGGAACCGCCGCCCCCGCCAAAGACGCCGCCCTGGAGGCCGGTTTTGGGAATCTCCCCCTGGGCCCTGGGGCGGCCGGACCGGGCCGGGGAAGACCGTTCCTTGGGGGGCTCCCCGGTGCCGGTGGTCAGCAGGTCTTCGGCCTTAACCTGTCCCAGATCGCTGCGCTTTAGGTAGCTTATTGCCAGGTCCCGGAAGATGTAATCGATGACGCTGGTGGCCATCTTCACATAGTCGTGGCCCTGGACCACCCCGTTGGGCTCGAAACGGCTGAAGGTAAAGGCGTCCACGTATTCTTCCAGGGGCACCCCGTATTGAAGCCCCAGGGAAACGGCGATGGCAAAACTGTTGAGGAGGCTGCGGAAGGCGGCCCCCTCCTTGTGCATGTCCAGGAAAACTTCCCCCAGGCTGCCGTCATCGTACTCCCCGGTGCGGATATAGATGGAATGGCCCCCGATCTTTCCCTTTTGGGTGTAGCCGGAACGTCGGTTGGGCAGGGGCTTCCTCAGCCCCCGGGGTCCCGGGCTCAAGGACCGACCGGCCGGACCGGATCCCCCTTCCAGGTCCCGAATGGCGTCCGCCAGGGGGTCTGTTCCAGGGGCCATGGAGGAAAGGGGCTGGGAAAGTTTGGAATTGTCCCGGTACAGGGCCACCGCCTTGAGCGCGGACTGCCAGGACAGGAGGTAGGCCCCCTTCACATCTTCGTAACCGGCCCCGTTGGGCATGTTGATGGTCTTGCTGATGGCCCCGGAGATGAAGGGCTGCACCGCGGCCATCATGCCGATATGGGCGGTCCAGGGGATGGAACGGCGGCCGTTTTTCCCCGAAGGGGTGGCGGTGTCAAAGATAGGGTAGTGCTCCTCTTTCAAGCCCGGCGCCCCCTCCAGGCCCATGATCCCGCAGGCCCAGCCCTCCGCCTGGGCTATTTCATCTTCCGTAAAGCCCAGGTGTTTCAGCAGGCTAAAGCCCGGCAGGGACCAGGTGCTCTCGGGGATTCCCAGGGTTTGCTCCACAAAGGCCTTTCCCAGGGTCCAGGGGTTAAAGATACCCTCCAGGTCCAGGCTCGTCTTTACCGCTTCCTCCGCGGCGCCGAGGGCCTCGGGGCTAAAGCCCTTGGCGGCCAGGGCCCGGTGGTTGATGGGGTTCCCCTTTCCCTCCAGCGTTTTCCGGCCCGTGGCGTAGGCGGTTATCTCATCTATGGCCTCGGGACCGTAGCCCAGGGCTTCCAGGGCTGGGGGAACCGATTGGTTGATGATCTTGAAGTAGCCGCCCCCCGCCAGCTTCTTGAACTTGACCAGGGCAAAGTCGGGCTCCACCCCGGTGGTATCGCAGTCCATGAGGAGGCCGATGGTCCCCGTGGGGGCTATGGCGCTTACCTGGGCGTTGCGGAAGCCGTGGGCCTCCCCCAATTCCAGAGCCCGGTCCCAGGCCGCCCTGGCGGCTTCCAGCAGATAGGGCGGGCAGTGTTTTTCCTCAATGCCCTTGGGGGGAGTGTGGACCCCCTCGTACCCGGCCGTATTATAGGCAGCCCGGCGGTGGTTACGGATAACCCGGAGCATGGCCGCCGCATTTTCTCCGTAGCGGGCAAAGGGCCCCAGCTTTGCGGCCATGCGGGCGGATTGGGCGTAGGCCTCCCCGGTAAGAATCGCCGAAAGGGCCCCTGCCACCGCCCGGCCTTCTTCGGAATCGTAGGCCAGGGCCATGACCATGAGGAGGGCGCCCAGGTTGGCAAAACCCAACCCCAGGGTACGGTACTCGTAGGAAAGCTCCGCGATCCGCCGGGCGGGGAACTGGGCCATGACCACAGAAATTTCCAGGATGCCGGTCCAAATCCTTATGGCGTGGAGGTAGCCTTCCACATCGAAACGGCGGCTTTCCTTGTCATAGAACCGGAGCAGGTTGATGGAGGCCAGGTTACAGGCCGTGTCATCCAGGAACATGTACTCCGAACAGGGGTTAGATGCCCGGATTTCGCCCCCCGCCGGGCAGGTGTGCCAGTCGTTGATGGTGGTGTGGTACTGGAGGCCGGGGTCCGCGCAGGCCCAGGCGGAACGGGCCACCTGTTCCCAAAGCTCCCGGGCCTTGATGGTTTTTACGGTACTGCCGTCCACCCTGCCCTTAAGCTCCCATTCCCCGTCTTCCAGCACCGCCTTGAGGAACGTATCGCTTACCCGGAGGCTGTTATTACTGGATTGGCCGGACACCGTGTTGTAGGCCTCGTCATCCCAGGCGGTGCTAAAGAGGGCCGGTTCAAACTCGTCCCCCTGTTCAAGGCGGCACAGCAGTTGATATAGGTAGGCGGGAGGAATCTTGTCGGTCAGGGCCTCCCGCAGGGCCAGGGCAAGTTCCCGGTTCTTATCCGCCTTGAACCGGTCCTTTCCGGGACCCCGGAAATTATGCAGGGCCCTTTTGATACCGTCCAGCCGCTTCTTCACCACTGCGGAGCCCGTCACCAGGCTTGCGGTCTTATGTTCCTCCTGGGCTTTCCATGCGACGTACTGTTCCACATCCGGGTGGTCCGCATCCAGGGTGACCATCTTGGCGGCCCGGCGGGTGGTGCCCCCGCTCTTGATGGCGGAAGCCGAACGGTCGGCGATCTTGAGGAAGGAGAGCAGCCCCGACGAGACCCCGCCCCCGGAAAGCCGCTCGTCAGCCGCCCGGATCTTGGAGAAGTTGGACCCCGTGCCGCTTCCGTATTTGAAAAGCCGGGCCTCCCTGGTAACCAGATCCATGATGCCCCCCTCGTTCACCAGGTCGTCTTCCACGGAGAGGATGAAACATGCATGGGGCTGGGGCCGCTTGTAGGCGCTGTCCGATTTTACCGGCTTTCCCTGGGCGGCGTCAAAATAATAGTGCCCCTGGGGAGGGCCGTCGATACCGTAAACAGCGTAGAGCCCGGTGTTGAACCACTGGGGGCTGTTGGGGGCCGCAATCTGGCGGGCCAGCATATCGCAGGTTTCGTCGTAAAAGGCCCGCTCGTCCTCCTGGGTATCGAAGTAGCCGTTGCTGCGGCCCCAGTCCATCCAGGTATAGGCCAGACGGTGGAAGACCTGGCGGGCGTCGTGTTCCGCCCCGTCTTCCGGCGTCGTGTTCCCCGGATCCTCCGGCCCCAGCGCGGGGACCCAGCGCTTCCACTCGCCGGCCTTCTCCGCGGGAACTCCCGCCCGGCGGAAGTATTTTTGGGCTAGAATATCCGCGGCAATCTGGCTCCAAAAGGCGGGGACCACCACCGAGTCCTCGGAAAAAATGACCTTCCCGCCGGGGCCCTGGATATCGCTTTTCCGCTGCTCCCAGACAATATCTTTATAGGGCCCGCAGGCCTTGTCGGTAAAATATCGGGCTATCTTCATGTCCCCTCCAAAATCTCCGGCGCCTGGGAACACAAGCGCCCCAACGCCGCCCACCATACTGGTAGCGGGTGCCCATGGAGCATACGCCATATAAGGGGCTCTTGCAAGAAGAAGAACCTGAGTTTTTCGGTCAGTTTACAAATCCCCCCATCCGGCCGAAAATAGGATCGTATGTCCCCCAAACTCATAGATGTCCTTATCCAGGTGGTCAAATCCTGGGAGGTTCTGGCCGTTACCGGCGTACTGATCGTCTATATCTTCCTGGTCTCCCATGCGGCCCGGGGTCATAAACGGCCGGGGGTCATTGCCCGGACCATGGCCAAGGCCAAGGGCGGCCCCGCGCCCACCGGGGAACCGGATGTGGAAACCACGGACGACCTGGGGCTTACGGAAGAGTAGGCCGCGGGGGCTTGCCGGCCACCCCCGCGGGCGGTTCAACACCTGCCCGGGCGGAGGCTCATCCTTTTCTTCCAGGGGAAGGCTTTTAGGATTCGCAGCTTACCCGCCCTGATCAGTTCCTCCAGCGCCGTCTTTGCCTCCCCCGCGGACCAGCCGATCTGTTCCAGCTCCCCCAGAATCTCCGCGGCCTCTCCCAGGGTGTAGGAACGGGGATTCCGACGGAAGAAATGGAGCAGGGTCCCTTCCTCCCGCAGTTCCCCCAGGGCCCTGCCCTCGCAGATATCGCAGCAGCTATCCGGGGGCTTGTCCCCGCTCCCCTGGTAGTCGAGCAGGGCAAGCAGGGCCTCCCGGCGGCAGGTCTTGGTGTTCCTCGCGTAGTCCAGCAGGTCCTGTATCCGCCGGGCCTCCCGTTCGCCCTTTGCCCGCCGCAACTGCCCTTCGTCTCCCGGTCCCCAGAGGAGGAAGGCCCTGGAGGCCTTTCCGTCCCGCCCGGCCCGGCCGGATTCCTGCAAATAGGCCTCCACCGAGGGGGGACAGTCCCGGTGGATCACCGTGCGGATATCCGCCTTATCAACCCCCATGCCGTAGGCGCAGGTGGCTACTAACACCGCCCGCTCCCGGGTGAAGAACCAGGTTTCCACCGAGGTTTTCTCCTCCCTGGAAAGCCCCGCATGGTAAAAGCGGATCTCCGGGGCCAGGGCCTCTCCCGCAAAGGCATGGGTTAGGTAACGGGCCAGCTTTTCGGTTCCCCCACGGGAAGAGCAGAACACAATGGCCGGGAGTTCATTCCGGGCGATAAGGTCCCGGACCGCCAGGTCCCGGATCACGCAGCCCTGGGCCCCGTAGCGGATATTACTCCGGTCCGGGTTCCCGCTGATCTGGTGGGCCCCCCGGTTGGCGAAAATGTAGCTTTGTATCTTGGCCAGCACCGGGGCGCTGGCGGTGGCGGTAAAGGCCGTAACCAGGGGAGTGCCGGCGGCTTCGATGATCTCCCCAATGCGTAGATAGCTGGGCCGGAAGCTTTCCCCCCACTCGCTTACACAGTGGGCCTCGTCAATGACCACATGGGCAATGCCCAGGGCGCCGAGCTGGTCCATCACCCTGGGGACCAGCAGCACCTCCGGATTGGCGATGATAAAGCGGCTTTTCCCGGACTTGAGCTTTTCCCAGATTTCCCGCCGCTCCTCCTCGCTCTGGCCCCCCCGCAGGAGTACCGGCTCAAAACCTCGTTCCCGGAGCCGCCGTTCCTGGTCCGCCATGAGGGAGAGGATGGGGTAGAGCACCAGGGTAGGGCCGGACAGCAGCATGGCGGGAAGCTGAAAGCACAGGGATTTTCCCGCGCCGGTGGGGAGGATAACGATCTGGCTGCCCATGGCGGC
>JAISQJ010000153.1 GCA_031274285.1 Treponema sp.
GGTCATCGATTTTTTGTACGATTGTGTATATTCCGGCTTGAACAATCTTGCCTCTCCGTCATTGTTGCATGCCTAAATTATAATCTTTTTCATGATTGTCCTGGTGAACGGTTACGAAAATTACATCAACGGATGGAAGGGTGTCGCCGGCTTCAGCTACGCGCGCTTCCTCGTGAACTCTATGTTTCTCGCCGTGGTCGCAATTATCGGGAATATGATTTCCTGTTCCATGACATCTTTTGCCTTTGCCAAACTCCAGTTTAAGCTGAACAAGGCGCTGTTTGCGATCTTGTTACTAACCCTGATGCTGCCCTTCCACGTAAAGCTTATCCCGACTTACATCATTTACAACACACTGCACTGGGTAGATACCTTCCTTCCCCTGACGGTCCCCACGTTCTTTGCCACCAACGGATTTTACTGCTTCTTGATGGTACAGTTTATGCGTACCATGAGTAACGAGCTGTTGGAAGCGCCGCGCATTGATGGCTGTAATACGTTCCAAATCTATATCCGTTTTATTTTGCCGTTATCTTCACCGGTTCTGGTTACCGTTGCCATATTTACCTTTATCAGCGTGTGGAACGATTTTATGTCCCAGATGATCTACCTGTCAAATCCCAGACTATTTACCGTTTCCCTGGCATTACGAATGTTTGTTGATGCGACAGGCCAGAGTTCTTATGGTTCACTATTTGCCATGTCGATTGTTTCGCTGATACCGCTGTTCGTTGTATTTATCATATTTCAACGCCACCTGATTGAAGGTATCACCACCGGAAGTCTGAAGGGGTAAGGCCGCAGGCGCTCAAAACGGTTAGATACTTGACAATAGCGCACACGATTAAACGGGGAGCAGGTCCTCGATCTTTCCCACGGTGTCGTATTGGTCAAAGTCGGCGTCCACCTCCGCCATGGTAAGGATGGCAAAGGTAAGTACCTCTACCCCGCTTTCCAGGTGTCCTCCGTAAGAGACCGTAGCATCGCTGAAAATGATGTGGGCGTGTATGCGGCCGTTGATCACGAAGCCGTTGATGTTAACGATGTCCGCGGGCCGTTCCCCCTTGATAAATTCATTTTTGGGAGGATTTACCGATGATGACACCACGTGATAAGAGTGGCTTATCACCGACCCCACCCCGCTAAGGATAACGGCGTTCTTAATGGCGTTTTTTTCTACCCCTTCCTTAATAGCCGCTAAAAGATCGTCCCCAGGGTTGAATCTCATAAAGACCAGGTTCTTGACCGCCTTTTTTTCCACGCGCATAACCATAAACTCCTTTGAAAAAAGATAAACCGTCATTTATAGTATAACCTAAACTCTCTAATGGGTATAGTATACCTGGATTAGGATTATGCTGTTCGTGATGATTATCTGTTACGCATCTTGATACAAAGCAGCGCAAAACCGGAAGACAGGTCTTCGTTCTGAACAACCACCCGATCCGGAACCTTAGGTTTTACACTGGTAAAATTCCAAATGCCCTCAATCCCGGCGGATACCAGTGTATCGGCGGCATTTTGAGCCTCAGTGGAAGGTACGGTGAGAATCGCGATTTTAAGGCCAAAGTTACGAATTTGAATGTCCATGGTCTTGGCGTTCATAATCTTGATTCCGTGGACGGTGGTCCCAATTTTCTTGGGGTTGGCATCAAAAGCCGCCGCGATATTGAGACCGTGTAACTGAAAGCCCTGATAGCCCAAGAGGGCGGATCCCAGATTCCCTACTCCGACCAAGGCCGCGTCTTGGAGGGAATCCCAGCCAAGGAAATGCTCAATAGCGCCGATAAGCGGCTCTATGGGGTATCCTTTTTTTGGATGCCCCTTGATGCCGGTAATGCTCAGATCCTTGCGGACCTGAACTGACACAAGATTAAGCTCCTGGGCTATCGCCGTCCCCGAAATATACTCCTCCCCCTCGCGCTGCATATTACGGATAATATACAAATACGAGGGCAAGCGGCGGATCGAAGGGGCGGCGGATATTTTCAAATTATCCATAATTATCCTTATAAGGACAAAACTATGATAAAGCTATATCGATAAGAAAGTCAAGAAAGAGATGCCCCCGGACGCCTGTTTATACCTCCGGGGCCGCTCCGCCTATAAAAATTCCTTTCCAGGGAAAATAATGTTTTTTTAGCGAAATTTCAAAAGTAGCTCACCTTTATTTGTTTCCCCATCGCCCTAAGACAGACGGCCAGTTCATCAACCAAGCGTGTTTTGATATTTAAGCCAATGGGAAGATCAGGGTTTCGGTGTACCGGATTCACCGCCTTACCCACATAAAAATTAATGTCCGTGGCCTCTTCAAAGAGGAGCCGGGCAATTTGAGAAGCTCCGTCTTTTCCGTAATTCCAATGGACATAGTTTTCATTATCCTTGATATAATCCCTGGCATATTCCAAAACTTGATGTATGGTAATAACCCCTTCGGTAACCAGGTCTACCCCTTCAATTTTTGCCGTGGGGGGTATGGCGGGATCGGGGTAACGGGGCAGGCAGGTTTCCAGGGGCTTCCCTAAAAATTGTGCCGCAAGGTTTGAGGTGGTTCCACCGGAAATGATGTGTTTCCCCTCCTTGGAAAAAAAGAGGGTCATCATCTTGTTTACATCGGCGGGACTGGCCGGAGGACCTATCATAAGATTAATGGACTGCCGCCGGCGTACCTTTACGGTACAGACGGTGGTATCATCTCCGGGTTCCCCGCCATAAAGGGAATAACATTTGTTGAGCAGTATGGAAGATAAGGTTTTTGCGGTAAGGCCCTGGTCATAGACATCCTCTAAAAAACCGATGATGTCATCCCGCTGCCAGGCAAAATTCAGACATTTGCCAATTCCCGCGTGAACAACGCCGTCGCTTAGAGTAATAAAGGTATCATTTTCCCGCAGCTTGACGCGGCTCCGGTAGATGGTCTTGCTATCAATCGTTTCGGCCCGCATGACATAAGGATAATTCTTCCCTTCCCGTAAAAGAATGACCTGGGGGTTATCGTATTGGATAATCTCCGCGTCAAGACCGCCTGAAATTCTGATAACCGTAAATGTTGAATACGCTATCTGCCGTACCTTGCAGATTGGCAGGGTGGCAGCGATAGTAGAAACGCAATCCTCAACGGAAAGAGAATTAGCCATCATGGTGGAGATAATCTTCGCGGTAAGCGTTGAAAGGATGTTTGCCTTTACGCCGCTCCCAAGACCATCGGCAAGGACCGCCACGGTTAGTTCTTTTCCGCTAGACAGATCTTTGGAATCTCCCCCGTATCCTCCCGGCAGGTGGACGATTTCAACATGATCCCCACAGAGCTGCTCACCCTGTTTGTTGAGACTGATGTATCCAATATCGGTACAAAAATTATTCATCGGCAAGACTCTCTTTGAGTTTACTTAGGGCGATCTTGGTCTCCGCGGCGCTTTCCCCCAGAAGCGAGGCTATTTCCTGAACCGCCCTCATTTGCTTTTCAATAACCTTGTCTGTAATATCAATGGCTTTTCTGCTAAAATCGTCTTTCGATTCACGCCGCCGGGTTTCTTCGGTAACATCCCGCATGATACAGATAATGATGTGATAAGCCTTATCATAGATTACGGTTTCGTCAACATACTTTTCATAATCCGCAAGGTATAACCCTTTATTGCGGCTGTTTTTTCCTTCCAGTACCGTATTCATAAAAGGGACGGGGTCCAGGATTCGTACAACCTGATCCCCCAAAATATCGGAGAAATTTATGTTGAGCAATTTGCAGGCGGCATCGTTTATCTGCTGAACCTCCAGCATTTCATTAAGTACAATGATCCCATTGGGGGTATTTTTGATGATAGTATCGGAAAATGACTCCGCTTTTTCCAATAAATAGGGGAGGCACATAAAGAGATTTGCCTTACCTTCCAGTACCGCCCGGGCTTTTTCACGGCAGGTATCATAACCACAGGTTCCGCAGTTCAGTTCCTGTTCCGGCTTTGTTTTCCCTATTTTTCGTAATATCTCGGCGATGGCATTTTCGCCCAAATGGACCTTGTGGGGCACAGGGGTGTCCATATATTTTTTAAGGTCCTCGGGACGGTAAGGTTCGGTTTCAATATCGTTATCCCCCGCGTATGATGAAACGGCGATATAATTCCTTACCGGGTAATAATGATATTCATTCCGTTTAGGCTCATGGAGATCCATTGCCGGGCCGCCTATACAGCTTCCCGAACAGGCGGACATTTCTATAAAACATTTTTTCAATTTTCCCCTTGCCGCATCCTCAAGAGCCCTGATACAGTTTTCCATACCGTCAACGGAAAGATAGGTAAATTCTTTATTTTCCTTCCGCATGGTACGAAGTATGCCGCCGGGAATAGGAAAAAACCGCGTCAATGGGGCATTGCTTTTTGTTTCTTTCACCGGATACAGGCTGATGTTTTTCCGCTGCAGCCATCGGGAAAGTTCCTCAAAAGTCAGCACGCAGTCGATCGGGCCGGGATAAATTTCGGCTTCCTCTTTTTTTGCGATACAGGGGCCGATAAACACCGTCTTTGCACCGGGAAACCGGCGTTTAATATCCATGCCATGGGCCTGCATGGGCGAAAGGACGTGCGCCACCGAGGGAAGCACCGCGGGATAATACTTCCGTATCAGTTGATTCACGCTGTGGCAACAGGAACTAATGATAAGTTTCTTGTCATTCGCATTGACCATTGCGTCATAGTGCTTTTTTACAATAGCGGCGCCCAGAGCGGTCTCCTCAACCCCGGCGAATCCCAACTTTTTAAGGGCCTGTTCCATGGAATTTACCGTATAACTCTCCCCGCTTATTTCATCAACATAATTCGCCGCAAAAGAGGGGGCCAGGCTGACGTATACCGCATTTCCGCCTTTTATCAGCTCCTCCGCCGCGGCAATATCAGTGCGGATCTCCTTGGCGTTCTGCGGGCAGATGACAAAGCAGTTTCCGCAAAGGACACATTCTTCCGGTACAATAAAGGCATGATCATTTTCAAAGCGTATGGATTTTACCGGGCAGTGGCGTAAACACTTATAACAATTTTTACAATTTGTTGTTTTAAGCGTTAAGTATTCTGCCATAGAAACTCACCTGCCGGTACAAAAGGAGCTATTTTTCCACCGCCTTTTTTACAATCATTCCAATGCCCACACAGCCCAGTATGATGAGGGTACCTCCCGCTAAGGTTTCAGCCATCCAGACAAGGGGCAGTGGAAGTTTTGCAAAGAGCTCCGGTACGGTGTCGGATTTATACCCGAGGGTAGCCGCCAAAAAGAACAGAAAGGCAAAGGAGTTGAAAAATTTCGGCAGAACACCAAGCAGCAGTACGATAAGCCCTACAAAGATCAAAACAAAGATCACAATGCCGGCAAAACGGGCTTTGTCCCCAAAAAGCGGCAGCCAGATCATCGGTATAAAAACAATGTTGAGAATAAGGCAGCTCAATTCCCCGACGGCGCCGCCCAATACGATATGGCCGGTTTTCTCCCTCTCCTGTTCGGCAAGAAAGAACGAAACCATACAGACCATGACCGGCCAGGCCGGAAGCTTAAATAAAAATAGCAGCACCTCGGCTAGGGCAATCAGGGGCAGAAGCAGGGCGCAGGTCAGCAGATTCCTCTTGTTAAAAATTTTTCCCATAACGATCCTCCTATTCAAGTAAAAAAAGTGAGACGGCTTTCCCATCTTACCATTTAATAAAAACCGCCGGCTTAATGAGATCCGCCGGTTTTTTATCCATAAGCAGGAAAGCGTCCTCTATCTTTTCAAAACCATCAAAACGGTGAGTGATAAGTTTTGACGGATCAATGCGTTTGTATTTGATGTTGTTGAGCAGTTTTTCTATTCTAGCCGCTCCTCCGGGACAGAATCCGCCCCGGATATCAATGTTTGCCATGCCGAGCCCCCATACAGGAGCCGGAATGGTAAAGGTATCCGATGCGTCATAGTAATTGACGTTTGATACAATACCGGTTGGTTTTACCATTGATATTGCCTGGGTAAGGGTTTTGCCGTCTCCCCCCGCGATAATAACCTTATCCACGGTACCGCCTGCCAGGTCTTTAATCTGTTTAACAATATCACCGTCCTTGTAACTTACCACGTCGGTGGCGCCGTATTCTTTCGCAATCTTTACGCAATTAGGCCGAGTGCCGACAACAATGATACGGCCGGCCCCTCTTAATTGGGCCCCGGCCACAGACATAAGGCCGACAGGGCCGATACCGACAACAACAACTACTTCACCGTAACCTACCTCGGCAAGTTCCACCGCGTGAAACCCTGTAGACATCATATCCACGGTCATAAGCGCCGCCTCGGGGGCGATTTCTTCGGGAAGAATCACCAGATTCGCATCGGCCATATTGACATGAAAAAATTCGGCAAAGGTTCCATCCTTTGCCAGGAGAAATTTAAAACTTCCCATCATGGTATTGTCATGGGCGTTATATTTACCTTCCTGTATGTACCTGCCGGTCCAATCAGGAGTTACGCAGGGTACAACCACCTTGTCTCCGGGTTTGAATTTGATAACCAGGTTGCCTGTTTCCACAACTTCGCCGACCGCTTCGTGCCCCAGAATCAAATTCTCCTTGGGCCCCGAACCTCCGTGCATGGCATGGGTGTCCGACGAACAGGGGGCGATCACCACAGGACGGATTATCGCATCCAGCGGACCGGGAACCGGTTTCTCTTTTTCAAGCCATCCCGGCTGGCCAATTTTTACAACTCCGTAACCCTTCATAAAATCCTCCTAAAATATAGTGTGTAATTCATTCCCCTACCATTACCGGGGCTGTTTCTCTTTTTTGATATATTCGTCTATCGCCGCCGCGGCGTTTTTCCCCGCCCCCATGGCAAGTATCACCGTAGCCGCGCCGGTAACCGCGTCCCCTCCGGCATATACCCCTTCCCTGGAAGTCTTGCCGGTTTTTTCATCCGCGATGATCCCGCCCCATTTCTGAACATCCAGGCCCTTGGTGGTTGATTTGATAAGCGGATTAGGAGAGGTGCCGATAGACATGATCACACAGTCGGTTTCCACCACAAATTCACTGCCCTCCAGGGGCACGGGCCGCGCACGGCCCGATTCATCGGCTTCGCTTAAAACCATTTTTTGACAGCGGAGGGATTCCACCCAACCCTTATCGTTTCCGCCGATACCCAGGGGGTTGGTGAGAAACATAAAAGCTATGCCTTCCTCTTTCGCGTGTTCCACCTCCTCAAGCCGGGCGGGAAGTTCCTTTTCCGTCCGCCGGTACACAATCGTTACCTCCGCCCCCAGCCGCCGGGCGCAGCGGGCGGCGTCCATGGCAACATTTCCTCCCCCTACCACGGCGGCTTTTTTGCCCCGGTATATGGGAGTCGTGCTTCCTTCGGTATAGGCTTTCATCAAATTAATCCGGGTAAGAAATTCGTTGGCCGAATAAACACCATTAAGGTTTTCACCGGGAATATTCATGAATTTGGGGAGTCCCGCGCCGGAACCGATAAACACCGCCTTATAGCCGTAGGAGTCCAAAAGTTCATCCACGGTAAGGGTCTTACCAATAACCGTATTGACCGCGATCTCTACCCCCATATTCTTTAAGCCCTGGATTTCCTTTTGCACTATTGCTTTTGGAAGCCGGAATTCGGGGATTCCGTAGGAAAGGACTCCCCCCTCAATGTGGAGGGCCTCAAAGATTGTAACCCCATAACCTTTCTGAGCGAGGCTTCCCGCACAGGCAAGGCCCGACGGCCCTGAACCTACCACCGCCACCTGTAATTTGCCATGATCGCTTTTTGCCACAACTGTTTTATTGATTGAAGCGTCATGAATGTTATGATAATCCGCCGCGAACCGTTCAAGCCTGCCGATAGCTACCGGGTCTCCCTTGCGTCCCCGGATACATTTCCCCTCGCACTGGGTTTCCTGGGGACAGACCCTGCCGCATATCGCCGGGAGAGCATTATACCGGGTAATCACTTCATAGGCTTTCTCAAATTCTCCGGCGGCAATTTCACCGATAAAACCGGGAATGTCTATATTGACCGGGCAGTCGGCGACACAGGGTTTATTCTTACAGCCTAAACAACGTTTTGCCTCGTCAACCGCCTGGGCCTTCGTATATCCCAAGGCTACTTCCAAAAAATTGTTTCTACGGACCAGCGGATCCTGAACGGGCATTTCGTTTTTTATTAAACTCAAATTAGGCATGGACCACACCTCCGGTGACACCTCTGGTGGAATTTCGGGCTTCCTTGTCTTTTTCAAAAAGTTTACAGGCTTCGTATGCCTTTAGCTCAAAGGGTCTATACATGGCTGCCCGGGCTATGGCCTCGTTAAAATCAACTTCGTGGCCGTCAAAATCCGGTCCGTCCACACAGGCAAATTTTGTTTTACCCCCTACGGTGAGACGGCAGCCGCCGCACATCCCCGTACCGTCAATCATGATGGGGTTCATACTCACCGTTGTTTTAATGCGGTACGGTTTGGTTACTGCGGCCACAAATTTCATCATCACCAAAGGCCCAATGGCGATCACTTCGTCGTACCGCTCTCCGTTATCAATAAAAAGCTGAAGCATATCGGTAACCAATCCCCTCCTGCCGTAACTTCCGTCATCGGTCATAAGGGCAAATTGATCGCTGGCCTTCTTGAATTCTTCTTCAAGAATGATAAGGTCCTTTGAACGGAATCCGATAATGGCGTGAACTTCCGATCCCTGGTCATGGAATTTCTTTGCCACCGGGTACGCGATTGCCGATCCAACGCCGCCTCCCACAATGGCCACCTTGGCCGCCGAGCAATCCGTAGCCTTCCCCAGGGGACCTACAAAATCCGCTATATGGTCCCCCTCCTGTAACTGGTTAAGCCGGTAGGTGGCGGCCCCCACAATCTGAAAAATAATGGTTACGATTCCCTGTTCCCGGTTAAAACCGGCAATCGTGAGGGGAATCCGCTCCCCATTTTCATGGGATCGCAGGATAACAAATTGACCGGGTTCAGCCTTTGCCGCTTCCAAAGGCGCCGATACTTCCATCAGCGTCACCGTCTCGCTCAAGCTCTTTTTCTGTATAACCTTGACCATAAAAAATCCCTGCCCGCGTAAGAATAAGTTCAGAACAAATGCAGCAGCACCGCATTCGATAAAAACTTATCAACTATAAAAAACTTTGTGAAATATAAATTTGGCATACCGTCATATAAATCCTGATATGGGAAGGCGGCATTTTATGGCCATTGCTTCATATCATGGGTGTATGAGGGGCAGAATCACGGCAGCCGGCGTAAAATCATCGCCGAAAGGCAGTATCAATCATATAGATTTTTATATACCCGGCAAATTTTTTTTTTTGAAAATTATGTATACCGCTTCAAAGAAACCTCGTTTCTTGATTCAGAAAGCCTGTCGATGAATTTCCTATCCAGCGCTGTAAAGGTATAGCCCTTCTGGTAGACAAGCACATCCTTGTAGCGGTTGTTGGGGATATCACACTTCCTCTGGATAAGATCATAGCGCTTGAGCAGATTGCCGGGGATAGGCGACACCCACATATACGTTGACGGCAGGCCGGAAAGCAGATCAAATTGATTGCACCGTTCGTAAAGGTATATCCTCTTTTTGGGGATTGCCTCCGGCGATGGATACCTTAGTTCCGCCGCATTAAGATAGGGAACCACCGTATCGCCGTGTATAATCTCGATATATGATTTTAGCCGGCAAAATTGTAGTTCATCATCCAGGGCCAGGGGGTGTTTTTTCGACATCAGGGCAAGGTATTCGAATTCCCATATCTGGTCATGTTTTAAGTGCTTGTCCGAGAGATAATCAAGATAATAGTTTTCATACATGGCCTGATACCTGATGATCCCTAAATTAAACTTATTGTCTATCACATTATTGATAGTACAGAGGGCGTTGGTTTCCTGTACGTTGATGTTAATTTCCTTTTCAAAATCCAGTTCCCCCGCAAACCGGGTAAATCCCGCGGCTATATAGCTCCCTCTGGGCATGGATATACTGAAATTCTGCCGTTCCTGGTTTTCGGCCTCCGTAAGCCTGTTGATCCGCTCCATTTCTTCCAGGATATTCCGGGCATAGACCAGAAATTCCAGCCCCTTCCTGGTGGGGATAGCTCCTTTGGAGTTCCGCTCAAAAATGGAAAACCCGATAGTATCCTCCAGCTCCTTAATAGCCTTGCTTAAATTCGGCTGCGCCATATAGAGATTTTCCGCCGCCTTTGTAATAGATCGGGTCCGTTCAATTTCTATGGCATACTTGAAAAACAGGGTATTCATCGCTTTATCCTTCAATCGATAAATTTTTATCGATATGTTTTTATAAAATTGTATCACCTATCAAAAAACCTGTCCAGCCTCTTTGAAGACAGTTTGAAGAAAGATTACCCTCACCTTATACGCCCCGCCGGTTTTCGATATACTAAGGGTATATTTTTTAGCGGGAGGAGGGACGTTATGGAAACCATAAGCTTGGGCCGGACCGGTCTAAGGGCCACGGTCGCCGGGTTGGGCTGCGGGGGATTTTCCCGTATCGGCATTGGGCAATTCGGCCTTGACCATGCGGCAGGGATCGTGCGGGCCGCATATGGGGCCGGGGTGAACTTTTTTGATACTGCCGCCGTCTACGGCACCCAGGCCGCGGTGGGCCGGGGCCTGGAAGGGTTCCCCCGGAATAGCTACATCCTTTCCACCAAATTTCCCTACAAGGACAAGGGTCCCGCGGACTTTTGGGCCGCCCTGGAGGAAAGCCTTAGGGAGCTTAAAACCGATTATATTGATATTTACCATCTCCACGGCGTAGCGCCGGCGGATTACCCGGAAGTCCGGGATACCTTTGTCCCCCTGATGGAGAAGGCAAGGGCGGAAGGAAAGATCCGTTTCCTGGGGATTACCGAAGTTTTTACCCTTGACACGGCCCACGCCATGTTTCAGCTATGCCTGCCGGACCATATCTTTGACGTGATCATGACGGGCTACAACATCCTGAACCCCTCCGCCGCCAAGCGGGTACTACCGGGGGCCGTCGAAAGGAACGTGGGGGTCCTCTGCATGTTCGCCGTCCGCCAGGCCCTCCACGATCCGGTCCAGCTTAAAAAGGATATCGCAAGGATTCTGGAAAAGGGCCAGGCCGATCCGGCGCTGGTAAAAGACGAAAAGGTTCTGGACTTTTTGGTGCAGGGGGATTCGGGCCTCACGGAGGCGGCCTACCGTTTTTGCCGCCACACGCCGGGCATAGGGGTGGTCCTGACCGGCACGGGGAATAGGGATCACCTGAAAGAAAACCTGGCCTCGATTCAAAAAGGGCCCCTGCCGGCGGAGACCCTGGAAAAACTGGAAACTCTTTTCGGCAAGGTGGATTGCGTGAGCGGGCAGTAGGATGGCGGGAATACAGGTTGAATTGTGGCCCCGTGAAGAGGGCGGGGAACAGGAGGAGCATATTACGGTACAAGAGAAAGGGCCCGTGGAAAACGGCAGGCTGGGCTCCCTGCCGGCGGAGGACATCACGGATTTTATTGCTTCCCCCGGGAATCCCTCCGCCTATGCGGGATTTGTCAGGGGTATTTTTAAGGAATCCCCCGGCCTTTCCCCCGATGACAAAATCTGGAATCTCCTGGCCTACCTGGAGGACGAGACCGATTTCTACTCCGCCCCCGCCTCCACCCGCTACCACGGCGCGGAACCCTGCGGCCTGATACGCCACTCCCTGATGGTCCTGGCCAACGGGATAAAGCTTGCGCCCCTCATGCTGGGAGCCGAAACAGACCGGTATTATTTAACCGTATCCTGCCTGTTTCACGATCTCTGTAAGGTGAATATGTATGAACCAAAAACCCGGAATGTAAAAAACGAAAAAACCGGCGAATGGGAAAAAGAGCCCTTCTACGCCGTAAGGCAGGACTATATTTCCTTTGGCCACGGCATAGAGTCCCTGCTGCGCCTTTCCCGGTTTATCAGCCTGAGCGACCCGTGGCGGCATGCGGTTAGGTGGCACATGGGGGCCTACGATCTAAGCCCCCTGGACAAAATGGCCATGGACAAGGCCCTGACAACGTACCGGGAAGTGCTGTTCCTGCAGACCGCGGATATGCTGGCCGGGGTAGTGGACGCCGTGTAACCGGGCCGTGCAGCCGGGCCAACTTTTATAAGAAAACAGAGAATTTCAGAAAAGAATAGGAGACCGGGGGCGGATTTGGCATGATCCTTAAAACCAGCTTATGTGCAAAACGGCATAAGACAAGGAGCAGGCCATGGAACGCCGTATTATCCAATGGAATGAACGCTATTCGATTGGCATCGAATCCCTTGATGAACAGCACAAGCAGTTGCTCACCCTGTGCAATAATCTGTACATAAATGGCCATAAGCAGGATGAATTTGCCCGTGATTTTTTCCGCCAGTGCGTTTCGGTGCTGGTCAACTTTGTACAGTTCCACATCTTTGAGGAAGAACAGCTTCTCGTCCGTACCGGTTATCCTGAGTATCATTCCCATAAAGCGGAACACAGTAAAGCTATCGCCCTTTTCAGCCGCCACCTGGCCTACCTGGGTACCGAGGATGATGTGTGGATTAAAGAATCTATTCCCGATCTTCAGCGGTATATCATCAATCATATCACCGTCAACGACCGCGATTTTGCCGCGTATGTCCATGCCCTGAACCATCCCCGCTACACACGAGAAACCCGTATCCCTACAGAACTCTTTCTGGGTTAAGGCCGGTCGGGCATTGCACAGAGGCGCCTTAACATACTACCATGGGCCTACTCTAACAGTATCCGGGGTAAGCTATGATTGTTGTACTCTCCAAATCCGTCAGTTCCCATGATAAAGAGATGATCCGCATTTATCTGCGGGACCGGGGTTTGAGCATTCGGGAGCATTTTTTGGGGGACGACGCGATTATCGGCGCTTCCGGTAAAGGGGTGGTGGATATTCGGGAGTTGGGGCTCCTGCCCGGCGTAGAGCGGGTGGCCGCCACCAGCAAGCCCTACGAGCTGGTGTCCAGGGAGACCAAGGCGGAAGACACCATTGTTACGGTGGGGGCCGGCCCTTCTTTTCCGGGGGTAAAGATCGGGGGCTCCCGGATCACCGTAATTGCCGGTCCCTGCGCGGTGGAAAGCAAAGAACAGATCATGGAGACCGCTGCCCTGGTGCGGGAGAGCGGCGCGGTGATGCTCCGGGGCGGGGCCTATAAGCCCCGGACCAGCCCCTATGCGTTTCAGGGCCTGGGTATGCAGGGCCTGGAATTTATGAAGGCCGCGGGGGAAGCCTATGGTATGCCGATTGTCACCGAGGTGGTATCCCCGGAACTGGCGCTGCAGATGAAAGACCTGATCGATATGTTCCAGATTGGCGCCCGGAATATGCAGAACTTTGAGCTCCTTAAAAAAGTGGGGAGCCTGGGGAAACCGGTACTCCTCAAGCGGGGACCATCCGCCACGATTGAAGAATGGCTCCTTTCCGCGGAGTACCTTTTGGCCGCGGGAACCAGGGACGTGGTTCTCTGTGAGCGGGGTATCCGCACCTTTGAAACCTATACCCGGAACACCCTGGATATTTCCGCTATTCCGGTGGTCAAGGGCCTTTCCCATCTGCCGGTTATGGTGGACCCCAGCCACGCGGTGGGCATCCGGGCCAAGGTAAGTTCCGCGGCCCTGGCCGCCATTGCCGCCGGCGCGGACGGCCTTACGGTGGAGGTTCATCCCCGGCCCGACGAGGCCCTCTCCGACGGGCCCCAGTCCCTCTACCCGGAACAGTTTGAGCGGCTTATGCGGGATATCGAAGCCCTGGCCCCGGTGGTGGGAAAGGAGCTGCTCAGGACCCCCCGCCTGGGGGCCGCCGGAGCCCCCCGGCCGAAGCCCCAAGTTGGGACCGGCTCCCCGGAAGGCCCGGCGGAACTGCCGGTGGCCTTTTGCGGAGAGAACGGCGCCTTCGCGGAACAGGCCCTGATGCGGGCCTTTGGGGAGGAAGCCCCCCGGCTCCAGGTAAAAAGTTTCCCCGGCATCTTCGATGCGGTGCTGGAGGGTTCCGCCGTCGCCGGGGTGGTGCCGGTGGAGAACAGCCAAACCGGGTCCATCCATGAAAACTACGATCTGTTTCTGCGTTACAGCGACGTGGCCATTGTGGGGGAGCTTAAACTGCGGATTGTCCACTGCCTTATCGGAGACGAACGGGCCTCCCTGGACAGTATAACTATTGTCCGCAGCCACCCCCAGGGCTTCGGCCAGTGCAAGGAATTTCTGGATAAGTATCCCCAGTGGACCCTGGAACCGGCCACCACCACCGCCGATGCGGTAGCCTCCATTGCCAGGGAGGGGGCGGTCAAGGTGGCCGCCATTGCCGGGGAAGCCGCCGCCCTGGCCCACGGCCTCAAGGTCATCAAGGCCGGGATCGAAACCAATCCCTTAAACTACACCCGCTTTGTGATCATTTCCCGCCGCGACGGGGACAGCGCGCCCGTACCCCCCAGCCTGGGCTCCGGGGCCCCGAACAAGGCGAGCCTGGTTTTTTCTGTCCCCGACGAACCGGGGGCCCTTTTTGGCTGTCTTAAAATCCTCAGCGACCGGGGGATCAACCTCTCCAAACTGGAATCCCGGCCCATCCAGGGTAAACCCTGGGAGTACCTCTTCTACGTCGATGTAAGCATTCCGGACACCGTGGAGGATTTTGAGGCCGCCATCGGGGAGCTTAAAACCAAAACCAGGGATTTCCACTATCTGGGCGCGTACCGCGCTTCCCTGTAGAGTGGGGCATAAGGCGGCAATCAATGATCCAGATCATCTACAACGGGAAGTTCTACCGGCGCCGGGATAATTTTTGCCAGGCGATCCGCATCGAGGACGGGGTGATTCGGGGCCTGGGTACTTCCGAGGAACTGCTGTCCGCCGCCCCCCCGGGGGCGGAGAAGATCGACGCCGCGGGGGCCCTGGTGCTGCCGGGCTTCCACGACAGCCACCTGCACCTTCACTGGCTGGGGCGGCGTTTTGGCATGGTCGAAGGCGCCGGGGCCGACTCCGTTGAGGAAGTGATCCGCCGGGGCCGGGAGCTGATCGCCCGGACAAAACCCGCACCGGGCACCTATGTGCAGGGCGCCGGGGTAAACCCGGATCTTTTTACCGCCGAAAAGCGGGACCTTACCCGGGAGGACCTGGATAAGATCTCCACCGAACATCCGGTCATTATCGCCCGCCACTGCGGGCACACGATCTACTGCAACTCCCTGGCCCTGCGGATGGCCGGCATCGCGGACCGGGCCCCGGAAGTGGAGGGGGGAACCATCGAGAAGGACGCGGCCGGCCGGCCCAACGGGGTGCTGCGGGAAAACGCCAATGCCCTGGTCCGGGAAGGCATTCCCGAAATAACCAGGGCCCAGATGAAAGAGGATTATAAACGGGCCATGGAGAAGGCCCTTTCACTGGGAATCACCTCCCTGGGGTCCAACGATTCCCAGGGCCCCAATTTTGACGATGTAAACGAGGTCTACCAAAGCATCTACGCCGAGGGGGAAGAAGACCGGGACGCCCGGCTATTCCCAAGGATCACCATGCAATGCGGCATCTCCGCGGACGAGCGTTACCTGGACAGCCTGAAGGAACGGGGGGCGGTAACCGGCAAAATTTTATGGGAAAGTAAGAAGCGGGGGGTTTTTCTCCGCATGGGGCCGGTCAAACTTTTTATGGATGGTACGCTGGGGGGGCAAACCGCCTGGATGAAACAACCCTACCGGGATAAGCCGGAAACCAGCGGCTTCCCGGTGCTGGACGAGGAGAAGCTGCGGACTCTGGTCCGCCTGTCCGCGGCCGCCGGCTGCCAGGTCATTGTCCACTGCATCGGGGACGCCGCCATGGAGGCGGTGATCTCCGCCATGGAACAGGTCAGTTCCCCCGGCAGCAACCCCCTGCGCCACGGGATTGTCCACTGCCAGGTAAGCAGCCGGCCCCAGTTAGAGCGCATGGCCCGGAACCGGCTTCTGGCCCTGGTACAGCCCATATTCCTGGCCGACGATGTTTACATCCTGGAAAACCGGGTGGGGCCGGAGCTGGCCTCCAGTTCTTACGCGTGGGGAAGCATGGAACGGCTGGGGGTAAACGTGTCCTACGGTACGGACGCCCCGGTAAGCGAACTGGACCCCATCCAGGGCATCAGTTGGGCCGTGAGCCGCCAGGACCCCCGGCGGGACTTTTACCCCCAGGGGGGCTTCTACCCCGCCGAGCGGGTCGGCATCGCCGCGGCCATAGATGCGTACACCGCCGGGTCCGCCTACTCCGCGTGGGAGGAAACCAGCCGGGGCCGCATCAGGGACGGTTACTGGGCTGACCTTTGCTTTATTGACCGGGACCTCTTTTCCATCCCCCCCGAGGAGATTCACAAGGCCAGGGTAAGGCGCACCATGATCGCCGGGGAAACCGTTTTTAGAGCTTAGGGGTTCCGGCGCGAATTACCATGAATCCCGCGGCCCCGATATTGTAATCCTCCTGTTCCTCCCACGCGGCAATCATGAAGTCCCCCAAAGGGGCCGCATGGGTATAGACAAAGTTTTCCGGCAGCTCCGGCAGGGCCGCATCGGGATCAAAGACCCCGGCGGCTTCCCGCTGGGAGTTACGGTAGGTTCCCGCATCAATCTCCTCCCCCCGGCGGGATAAATCGGCGCTGCGGAAGTAGCGGAGTTCCCGACCGCCGTTTTTCCGCCGCAGTCCCCGGTAATACCAAAGACCGTCCGCGCCGGCGCGCAGGATGTCTGCCTCCCAGCCCTCGGCAAAGGGAATGTCCCCCAGGGCGGGAATTTCCAGCGGCCCCAGTCCGGTAAACGCGCCGCCGGGGAGCAGCCCAAGGACCGGGGGAACGGGCGGCGGGGCGGAAGGTTCGGCAAAGCTGTCGTCCCGGTAAAAAAACAGCGCGGGCCTGTCTTCGTATAAAAAAAGATTCCCCAGGGTGTAGGATTCCCAGTAGGGGCCGTCGTTTATACGGTACAGGCCCAGGCCGCCCCCTTCCAGGGGAATCAGGGCAAGCAGGCCGGACCGGTTCAGGGCCAGGTAGAGTCCCTCCCCCCAGGGCAGCGCCGCGGCCACATGGGGGGCCAGGGGCCAGGGGGTAAAGGGAACCAGGGCTGATTCGGCAGGCGATTCGATGGGCCTGGCCCCCTCCTCCGGGGCGGCCTCGAACCACAGGGGATGTTCCCCGGGCAGCAGCACCGCAGCCAGGGCTTCCGGGGGGGAAAATGGTAAGAGGCCTGGCTCTGCGGCGGGCGGCGGCTCTATGGCCGGAGCCTTGGATTCCGGCGCCCGGCTGCAGGAAACCAGGAGGAGCATACACAGGGCGGCGGCTGCTTTCATCCTCCCATTGTACCAAAAGCCGGTTCCCTATTCCCAGGGGAGCAGTAGCCAGCTTGTCCCCGCGCAGTGGAGAATCCCCACGGCGGAGTACCAGGCCTGAACCTCGAAACCGTCCTGCACCTCGAATACCCCCGTCCCATCATTAAACAGGAGGGGCGGGGCAAAGGGGGAGGGAGCTATCCAGGGTCCCGGATAGACCGGAATCCTGAGCCTTGAGGTTTCCCCGGCCTTGAGTAGCTGCTTGCGGAAACCGGAGCCAACGGTCTGCGCCGCCACAGCCTCCCAGTCCACGCGCCAGGGATCGTTCCGGACTTCCTGGGGAACCGCGGGATCGGAGAACAGGGCCCGGAAATTGGGCCAGTTAAAATTCCTGCCCTGCCGCAGGTCCCCCGAACCCAAGGCATCCAGGGCCAGGTAAAACCAGGCATCCACCCCGCCCTGCCAGCTTAAAACCATCCGGTCAGAGGCCCCGGCGGAGGGATGGGCGTCGAAGGGCAGAATCCCCCCCGCAGGCCGAAAATCGCCGGGCTCAAGACCCGGCCAATAGGGCCAGGCAAGTACCGGACTTACCACGGAGGGGGAAAGGGGGAGCTCCGCCGCCCCATCGCTCTCCACATATCCTTCTCCGGCCCCCTCGGCGTGGTACCGGACAAGCCAGCGGGGCGGCCCCAGAAGGTCCGTCCATGCGGCGGGCAGGGGGGGGAACTCCAAAACCAGGGGGCCTCCCCCATCCTGCAGCGCGCAGCCTGCAAGGAACAGGCATAAAACAAAACCGTAGTGTTTCATACCTACTATAAGGGGTCGAAGTGGGGGTTTTGCTTGGGTCTTTTGGAATTTTTTATCTTTTTTTTGGCACATTGCTTAAATCCTTCAATATGTGCATACTTTTCTAAAGATGGCGGCGAAAGATAGTTATCCAAGTTTGCTTTCCCAAGCCCTGCATGCCCGTGCGGATTGGATTGAAAAGTCCGAACTGTCCAAATTTAAGGATGAGCTAAGGACCTTCCAGGCTTCCTACGCCGCGCTCTACAATATCTTTCTTAAAAAGGGACTCATTCGCGAGGACCCCTACAAGCAGGAAGCCAGAATCGGGGAGATCGAGGTGCCCGATTCCTCCGGCTTTAGCGAGGCCGAGCGGGTGGAGAAGTTGAGTATCCGCCTGGCAAATTACGACAACCAACTGGACTTTCTGGTCAATTTTTACCAATTCAACGTGGAATTCCTCAATTTGGACCGGATCAAGCGGATTCTGGGCCTCTTAAAATTCATCGACTGGGCCCACCTGTCGCTGGATTCCCCCTTCCCCATCACCAAGGCCGTCATGGAACTGACCATGTCAGCCAAGAACGGCCTGGACCCCATGACCCTAAGCCTCTTCAACGAATCCCTCAGTAAAATCTCCAGGGCCACCGGGTCGGTCATGGGCCACCTCAAGGTACTCAGCGATTACCACCGGGAATCCTACAAATTCGAACTTAGGGCCACCCTGACGGCGGACATGCGGGCCGAGGAAGCTACCCTGGGGAACATCAAAAGGAAATTTGCCTCCGCCATGCCGGGCAGGCCCTTCTACTCCGACCTTGTTGAGGAACTCATCAAGGAAGACTACTCCGACGATGGACCGGCGCTGCGGGACAAGGTGCTCAAAAGCCTCCAGGTGGAGGAAGCCAAGCCCAAGCTGGAGAAACAGCAGGTCTCCTTTAAGCAGATCCTCCTGGAGGGCCTGCAGGTTATCGGAAATACCGGCGGCGCCCTGCAGGAAATTGCCCCCAAGATCGATGAGAACGAGGAACTGCTTGCCAACCGGAAAAAAAGTCCCTGGCAGAAGATCCGGCGCCTGATACAGCAGATCATGGGCAGGGAGCCGGACCCGGTTGTTATTGAGCTTAAATATACGGACACCGCCCGGGGTACCCAGGTACGGGACAAAATCAACTATACCAATTTCCGGGCGGAACTGGACAAGCGGAGCCGAATCCTGGGAACTTACGCTTCCCGGGGAACGTCGTCTCAAAAACTGGCGGCCATGAGCGAGGATCAACTGACGCAGATTCTGGATAGGCTTATCCGGGATATGCAGAATACCCACAAGATCCTCAGCGCCATGGACGATTTCTTTAAGGCCGAGGCCGCGGACGGGGAACGGGAGAAGATAAAGGGGATTAAACCGGAATTGGGCGCCATGAAGAACGCCATTGTCCGGGCCAACCAGATCCGCCACGAGTACAACGCCCGCAGAGAAGAAGAGGAGCAAATGAAAAAACTTGGCATTGCTCCGGGAGATTAATATGTTTCGAATCCGGTTTCCCCTGGCGGCTCTTATCCTTGCGTTGATCCTGGGCGCCTGTCAAACTCCGCCGCCTGCCCCCGTGGAAAGCCCCCCGTTGGCAAAACCGGAGCCCCAGGCGCAGCCGGAGGCCCCCTTGGGCAGCCCGGATACGGCGGAGACCCGGCCCCGGCAGTTGCAGCGGGACGAGATTACCGTTTCCTTTGGCAAGGGGAACCTGGAACTGGACCCCCGAAAGTCCTACATCGCCAGCGAAGCCCAGCTTTACACCGCCCTCTACGAGGGACTCTTTTCCTATCATCCCCTGACCATGGAACCGGTACCCGGCGCCGCGGAAAGATGGGAGGTATCGGAGGACAAGAAAACCTGGACCTTCAGGATCAGGAACAGCGCGGCCTTCTGGAACGGCGATAACCTGCGGGCGGAAGATTTTCGGGCCGCCTGGATTTCCCTTTTGAATCCGAAACGGGAATCCCCCTATTCAAGCCTCTTTGATGTGATCCGGGGCGCGTGGGACTACCGTACCGGGAAGACTTCGGACCCTTCCACCGTCGGCATCGAAGTGGAGGGGGACAAGACCCTTATCGTGCGCCTGGCGGCCCCCGCCGCCTTCTTCCCCCTCATGCTCTGCCATCATTCTTTTAGCCCGGTACACCCTTCCATGCTGGAAAAAGAGGACTGGTCCGCCGAGCCCCCCATCTCCAACGGGCCCTTTTATATTCTGGAACAGGAATCCGCCGGCGACGGCCCGGACAAGCTGGTCCTGGCCAAGAACACCCGGTACTGGGACTCCCAGCAGGTAAGCCTCAACCGGATCACCATCCTCTACACCGAAGATGATGACGAAGCCTCCGCCCTGTGGAATTCCGGCCAGGCCCGGTGGATTGCCGGAAATGTTAACCTGGAAACCCTGACGGATCGTTCCGGCATTGTGGTGAATCCCATGTTCGCTACCCACTACTACTTTATCCGTTCCGCGGAAAAACCCTGGTCGGATCACCGGGTGCGCCGGGCCCTTATCCTGGCCCTGCCCTGGGAAAGTATGCGGGAGGGTTACTACCTGCCTGCCAAGACCCTTATCTACCCCATCATGGGCTATCCCGAGATCGAAGGCCTGGAGCTTACCGATATAGACGAGGCCCTCCGTCTGCTGGAGGAAGCGGGTTTCCCCAGGGGGGCGGGCCTGCCGGAACTGGTGCTGCGCCTAAGCCCTTCCCAGGAGTCCGCCCGGGTGGGGGAACTCATGGCCCTGGCCTGGAATGAAAAGCTGGGGGTACGGGTACGGATTGAAGTGATCCCCCAGCGCCGGTACCTGGATTCTCTCAAGGAAAACGGTTATGGGGTGGGCTCCTCCACCTGGGTTGGGGATTTTGCCGACCCCTACACCTTCCTGCAGATTTGGCGGCGGGATTCCAACCTGAACGACGCCCGCCTGAATGACGCGGACTACGAAGCCCTGATAGAAAAATCCATGACCCAGGAGGGGAAGGAACGTTTTGCCACCCTGGCGGAAGCGGAGAAGCTCCTCCTGGACCGGGGCACGGTGATCCCCATCTCCTACAGCCCGGCTTTGAACATTGTAGATACTGGCGAAGTTGACGGCTGGTTCCCCAACGCCCTGGACATCCACCCCTTCAAATACCTTGCCTTCAAGGGCTACCGCCCCCTGCCCGGCGTAGCAATGCTAAAATAGGCTAAACTCTGATCAGGGACAGGTTATGAATGAACTGGAAGAAATAAATGAACGAATGAAAATTATCAATGAAATTAGGCCCTTTGAAGGCATTTATTTACGGCAAATAAATCAATTTTTTAAGATAGAAACAACGTATTCCTCCAATGCCATTGAAGGTAATACCTATACCCTGGAAGAAACAAAGGCCGTTCTTGAAGACGGCATAACGGTCGGCGGACATCCGCTGCGGGAATTTTATGAGGTTGAAGGCCATGGCAAAGCTTATGATTTTATGTTTTCGTTAATACAAAAAAGAGACATAACAGAAAACGATATATTATTTTGCCATAATTTATTTAGCGGCAATATACCCAATTTTATTAGTCCCGGTGAATATAGAAATATTGAGGTAATAATAAGCGGAAGCAGCAAAATATTCCCAATGGCAAAAGACGTTCCTGCCAAGATGGAAAAATACATAGCATGGCTTACCGCAAATAGAAATGCACTTCACCCTGTTATGTTTGCCGCCGAAGCGCATAGGCAATTGGTTAATATTCACCCGTTCACGGACGGCAATGGCAGAATATCAAGGCTGGTAATGAATACATTTTTATATCAAGATAAATTATTTCCTGTTTCTATTCCGATAGTAAGAAGAACGGATTATTATAATATTCTGGAAAGAAATAACAGTACGGACTTTGGAAATTTTATTACGGGCCTTGAGCTGCAAACAATTAAAGATTTAATGCGCTTTTTGCATTTAGAATTTGAAACACAATGAGACCTTGACAAAACCGGCATAAGTTCAGGGCTAAGGCTGTTTTCAGGTTCCTTGTCCCGCCGGTTGCATGTAACAGGACTGTTGCGGGTTTTTACGGCCCCAGTAAGGGGGAAATGCGGCGGATAGGAAAAACCATGAGTGGGGGTAGCGTAAGACCAATACCTTAGCGGCTTTTGGCCACACCATTTTGCCGGCAGTAGGGGGTAATTACGCAGCGGGAACAGTGGGGGCTTAGGGGGCGGCAGGTTTGCTGGCCGTAGAGGACCAGGAGCGCGTTAATCCCCTTCCAGTATTGGCGGGGCAGGCAGGCGCGCAGGACCGTCTCGGTTTCCTCGGGGTTTTTGGTTGCTATCCAGCCCGCGCGGTTGCAGATCCGGTGGACATGGACATCCACACAGATGCCCGGCAGATCAAAGGCTTCGATGAGTACCAGGTTCGC
Source organism: Treponema sp. (assembly GCA_031274285.1). GTDB lineage: Bacteria > Spirochaetota > Spirochaetia > Treponematales > Breznakiellaceae > JAISFT01. Next base: position 22,520 of record JAISQJ010000153.1, read on the forward strand.
GGTTTTCCGGCCCACCCCCGGCAGGGCCAGGAGGGCCTCCATGTCCGCCGGCACCCGGCCGCCGTATTGTTCCAGCAGGATGGCGGCGATTTTTTTTAGGTTTGACGCCTTGGTCCGGTAGAAGCCCGCGGGATAGGCAAGGGCGGCTATGGCCTCCTCCCCCAGTTGGTACAGCGCCGCCGGGCTGCCCGCCTGTTTCAGAAGCCGGGCGGAGGCCGCCAGGGTTACTTCGTCCTTGGTCCGCAGGCTCAGGATCGTGGAGACCAGCACCGCCCAGGGGTCCCGGCTGTACTGTTCCGCCACGGTGGTGACGGAGGGATCGCCCAGGTCCCGCCGCCAGGTTTCCAGGGCCTTGACGATGCGGCCCCAGGGAATCGTTTTCATAGGCGTTTTTATGGGTGTTTTCACGGGTTCCTTTCCACCGTGTTCCGCTCCAAAAGGCACAGGGCCAGGGCTTCCACCGCCAAACCCTCCCCCACCGGTCCCAGGCCCTCCCCGGTTTTACCCTTTACAAAGACCTGTTCCGGCGAAACCCCCAGGGCGCCGGCCAGGGAGGCCCGTATGCGGTCCCGGTGGGGGAGCAGCCGGGGCGTTTCGCAGCTTACCACGCAGTCCAGGTTGATAAGGCTCCAGCCTTCCCCCCGCACCAGGGCCCAGGCCCTGGCCAGGAGCTCCAGGGAATCCGCATCTTTCCACCGGGGATCGGAGGGGGGAAAAAGGGCGCCGATGTCCCCCAGGGCCGCGGCCCCCAACAGGGCGTCAATAACCGCATGGGTCAGCACATCCCCGTCGGAATGGCCCAGTTCCCCCCGCTCGGCTTCGATCCGCAGTCCCCCCAGGAGGAAGGGCCGCCCCGGGACAAGCCGGTGCAGGTCCCGGCCCAGGCCGGCGCGGATCACGGGATCAAGTCCTCCGGGTAGGTGATCTTGCGGTTCTCCCGCTCCCCCGGCACCACGGCCACGGGGCCGCAGAATTCCCCCCATACCTCCGCATCGTCGGTGTATTCGTAGCCCTCCGCCAATTCCCGCTCCGCCGCGCGCTGGTGGGCCTGGAGGATGGCGGGAAAGGCGAAACCCTGGGGGGTCTGGGCCAGGCCCAGGTTGGAGCGGCGCAGGTGCCGCCGGATAAAGGCCCCCTCAAGCTCCTTGGGGGTTTCCGCCAGGGGGAGCAGGGGGATAGCCGCGGCATGGCGGACCGCCCCCTCCATCACCCGCCTGATAAGGGCCTCGCTTACCCAGGGTCTGGCCCCGTCATGGATGAGTATCCAGGAGGGCCCATAGGCCGCCAGCAGGGACAGGGCGTGGTGTACGGAAGCGCGGCGGGAAGGGCCGCCGGGGACAAAAAGTATCCGGGGCCTGGGCGCGGCCCGCAGTTCCGGGGGCAGGGCGGAACGGGCTTCAGCCTCCCCCTCCACGGGCACGGTAATGACAATAAAAGCGATTTCCCCCAGGCCGGCAAAGGCCGAAACCGCGGCCCCCAGCACGGTGAGGGGCCTCCCCCCCTTGTCAAGGCAGGACGGTCCCAGGGCCAGGTACTCCTTTTTCACCGCCGGTCCCATCCGGGAGGAAGAACCGGCCGCGGTGATTACCGCCGCAAAGGAAGCGTCCATGGGACTGGGCTTAGGCGGGGAAAAAGGGCGGCAGGGACACTACCGGGACTCCAGGCGGGTAAAAATCAGGTTTTGCACCTCTTCCCGGGGCTTCTTGAGGGAGTAGGAAACCTCATCCTCCAGCAGTTTCAGGGCCGAATCGTAGAGCTTCCGTTCCAGGATGGGCAGTTCCTTTACCTTACTGCGGTGGTACAGGGTCCGTACAATGGTGGCAATATCGGTAACACTCCCCTTTTTCAGCAGATCAAGGTTCTTGTTGTACCGTTCCTTCCAATCCGAAGTGATAGGCTCAAAATCCTCGCCGATAAGCTCCAGGGCCCGCTGGGCCTCCTTGGAGGGTACAATGGGGCGGATTCCCAGGCCCTCGGCCTTGTCCACCGGCACCATAATCGTCATATCCGACACTTCAAGATAAATCACATAGTAGGGAACTTTTTCGCTTTTGAAGTCTTTTTCCTCAATGGCGGTGATGACCCCCACCCCCTGGCTGGGGTACACCACTTTCTGGTGTACCAGGAAACCCTTGGCTTTGCTCATACGGTGTAAAGTATAGCAAATGACCGGGCCTGCGTCCACCACGGGGATAAGGGGGTATAAGGGGGGGCCAGCTACCACGGCCAATGTGCCCGCAGCCTGCCCCCTGCGGGGGCGCCTTTGCTTTAGGCCGGCCCTGAATCGTTTACTCCGCAGCCTAAAGCGTTTCCCTGGCCTAGGCCATGTTGCATAAGTTTAGGGACACCCTCGCCGGCTCGGGTGCAAGACTCTGGCCCCCCCTCCAGCCGGGCCAAGGTCCCGGCCTACCCCCCAATCGAATAAAACGCCCTCAAACCTTCCCGCAGGGGCCTGTGCCCCGCAGTACCGGCATGAAGGCGTTACGCATGGTTCGCGGAAAACCTTGCGGGGGTATCCGCCGGAAACGGCTCTGTTCCGTAACGTTGCTTTGCACGCAAAGTCTTACACATCGCGGAGTTTAGGGGGGAACAAACACGGAGTAGATAAATACCCCCGCTCTTTATCAAAAAACCTAAAAAGGGTAAGCCCTGGGCGGTTTTTCCTACTACCGGCTTCTTGAGTTCCAGATGAAGCACCTCCCCGGTATAGCGGTCTATGGCTTCAAGTGCGGTTTGCAATTCCTGTTTATCTTGGTGCCATAGGACCATATCATCCATGTACCTTGATAAGCCTTACAAGCTGGTTCTTTAGGACGCCGTGAAATAAATAATAAGTTATAGATAAGAAGTAATAAATCCCCTCTTGGCTATTATTTTTTATCTTTTATTTTTTTGACAGTTGCAATTAAAATTTTCAGAATCTCTTCGCAATCTGCCGCCATACTGGAAAACTCAGGATCAGAAAGATACCCCGTATTATGGAGCAGCTCAAGCCAATAAACCGTCTCCGCACTTTCTTTTAAGGCAATAGATTTTTTTGCAGCATAATCCCTTGTACTAAAAGCATATTTCGCTTCCGTCAAGTTAGCCCCGATACTCGTCCCCGCCTTCAATATCTGTCTTGATATAACAAATTCTTTCCGTTCAGCGCATAAATATTGGTATAATTTGACAATCCGAACCGAGAACGCCTTACTCTTTTCCAATGCAAGATCCATGTATAAATAATAAATAAAAAGTAAGAAATAATAAATACCCTTAGCTGTGCAAGTAACAGGGCAAAACTCCGTAGCCTCGCCCTATTACTTATGACCTATTACTTATTACTTACCCCTAGGGGGAGACAACACGGAAACCAAGGCCATAGCTAATGCTGCCGGGGCCGTAGATGCCCCGGTTAGCCACCGCGCAGCTCGCGGCAGGATCGACCCAGCAACCGCCCCGAACAACCCGGTCCGAGCCGCTCGTAGCGCCTGTGGGATTGCTTACCGCCGTGGCAGCAAGAGGACTCTCATACCAGTCCCAGCACCATTCCCATACGTTCCCGCTCATGTCATAGGGCCCCTCTAGTACGTTCGCTTCTTTGCTCCCTACCGGGTGGGTATCGATGTCTGAATTACTAGCATACCAGGCATAGGTCCCCAGGCTGTTCTCATCATCGGTCCCCGCCCACTTGTTCGTAAACGATCCGTTAGTAGCAGGCGTCCCGCCCCCTCGTGCCGCATATTCCCACTCCGCCTCCGTGGGTAAACGGTAGCCGTTCTTGGACGTATCCATGACTGCCCCGTCACAGGCCGTTGCGTTTGCATCGCGGGAATCCTTTATGACATTGCCGCTATAGGTGTATACCGGCTCTTTCCCGCTCTTTTCGCTATACGCATTGCACCAGACTATCACGTCCCGCCAGCTTACATTCGTTACCGGTTCCGTCTTGGCATCCGTGGGAACGGCCCCGTTGGTTCCGTCCTTACCTTCCCGCCCCGGATTCTGAAAGGTATACCCGTTGCTTCCCGCCCAGGTCTTTACCTCGTACCACAGCTCGTAGGTAGTCTCGTACTTGGCAATGGTGAAGGGACTCAACGTTACCGTCCGCCCGGCTATGAATACTCCCTTATAATAATCCTGGGACATATCATAGGCATACGTATCACTGCCCTCGATGGTGACCTGTTCACCGGTATTAAAGGTGTATGGTCCCCCGCCGCCCCCCGAATGGGAACAGGCCGTGAAAACCAGAGCAGCGGCTAAGAGCGCCGCTAATGCTGCCTTAAACCACATCGTTCTCATCATAGAACCTCCATAGTAAAACTAACTGTAACCCCCCTACGGGAGTCTTACCTCTTATTTATTATTTATTAATGCCGACAGATCTTTTTCGATGGAAGTAAAGTTCTGCGGCCAGGCAGCCTGCGAGAAAAGCGAGCACCAGATAGCAAACAAAACGACGGCGAAAAGGGGACGCGGCATGTTCATGCAAGGGTTTCTCCTTGATTTGACCACGGACAAATTAAGGAGATAAGAAATAAGAAGTAAGAAATAATAGATAGGAGGGCTGGACCAAAAACTAATTGACGGTGAGCTAAAAGCGCGGGGTTTTGGGAAAGATTCGAGTGAGATGCATTATAAAGAGATGATCCGGGGACCCGGATTGGCTTATATCCTAGTAAAACTATCGGATTGGGGGGGGGGGGTAAACGCTTGTTACAGGAAAACGGGGGACCACCCGGACTTGCGGGCCCATTCCCCGGAGGCTGGAACCGTCTTGGATTCGGATCATGGACGCTCCTTTTCGCTGTAGGGCATAAGTTTACCCGGTTTGGAGGGACCTGTCAATTACGGGGCCAGGACAGCAGCGTTTCCCAGGGAGGATACGCCTGATTGGAAGGTCGGGCTAAACTTTTTTCAAAATATTTTCCCAAACACCCAAGCGCCACGCAGGATCGCGCCCATATAGAGGTATGGAAAAAACAGCGTTTGCCGAATCGGTCCCGGACGGGTTGGCCCAAGATGAATTGGCCCAAGATGAATTGGCCCAGGGCGAATTGGCCCAGGGCGAATTGGCCCAGGGCAATGCCCAGGTGGGCGATCCCCTGGGGGACAAGGCGAGGGAACTCTTCGGCCTCCCCTACCTGTTCCCCTACCAGCGGCTGGTGATCAGCAATATCATGGAAGCCGCACAGAGGGAGAGGTCGTCCGGGGACCCGGACGGGGACCGGGCCGCCATGGGCAGCCAGATCGTTATCCTCCCCACCGGCGCGGGAAAATCCCTGTGCTTTCAGCTTCCCGCCATGCTGCTGTCCGGCCCTACCCTGGTGCTCTACCCCAT
>JAISQJ010000119.1 GCA_031274285.1 Treponema sp.
GATACGGGCATGGGAATCCGGGAGGAGGATATGGACCGGCTCTTTGGCGAGTACAACCAGGTGGACACCAAAAGCAACCGCCATATCGAGGGAACGGGCCTGGGCCTTGCCATCACCAAACGGATGGTAGAGATGATGAAGGGGGCAATTTATGTAAAGAGCGAATACGGCAAGGGCACTACCTTTACCGTGCGTTTCCTCCAGGGCTTTGTCGGCGACGAGGTCATCGGCAAAGAACTGGCGGAAAACCTGCGGGATTTCCGCTATACCATGGCCCGGCAGGACCGGAACAAGCAGTTGGTGCGGACCCATATTCCCTATGCCAAGGTGCTGGTGGTTGACGACGTGGCCACCAACCTCGACCTGGCCAGGGGAATCATGAAGCCCTACGGCATGACCGTGGACTGCGTAAACAGCGGTCAGGCGGCAATCGATCGTATCAGGAAGGGGGAACCCCGGTACAACGCGGTTTTTATGGACCACATGATGCCCGGCATGGACGGCATAGAGGCGGTGCGGATCATCAGAGGCGAAATAGACGGCGATTACGCCAAAACCGTACCCATCATCGCCCTTACGGCCAACGCGATCATCGGCAATGAAAAGATGTTCCTTGACAGCGGCTTCCAGGATTTTCTTACCAAGCCCATCGATATTATGAAGCTCAACGATTCGATTAACCGCTGGGTCCGGGATAAAAAACTGGAGAAGGAACTGGGCCTGGATAAGGAAAGCCGGCTTGCGGAAGGCGGCGGCGCGGCGGGAACGGAAACCCGTCTTAGAATCGTGGAGGAGGGATTAGGGGACCAGAACGAAGAATCCGGCCAGGATTTAAGGGAAGTGGAAGCGGCCCTCAGAATAGCGGATATGATCCGGGCCAATCCGGTGGAGGGCCTGGACGCGGAAAAGGGCCTGGAACGTTTCGGCGGCGACGGAAAAGCCTATATGGATTCTCTGCGTTCCTACGTGATCCATACCCCCTCCCTCCTGGAGGAGGCCCGGAACCGGGGGGAGCACTACGCCATTACCGTGCACGGCATCAAGGGGTCCAGCTACGGCATATCGGCCCCGCTTATCGGTCAAAGGGCGGAAGCCTTGGAACACGCGGCCAAGGCCGGAGACCTTGCCTTTGTCGCGGAGGAAAATGATCGGTTCATCGAGGCCGCTGAAGAATTCATCGCCGCCCTGGCGGGACTTCTGGTCGCCCTGGAAGATAACCAGCAGAAGCCCCTCAGGTTTGTTCCCGACAAGGCCCTGCTCGCCAAGCTCCGCTACGCCGCGGAAAATTACGATATGAACGAGATTGACCGGGCCATGGAAGAACTGGAACAGTACAGCTACGAATCGGACGGCGACCTGGTGCCCTGGCTGCGGGACCAGATCGATAAGTCGGAATTTGAGGAGATAACGGAACGGCTGTTATCCCCGGAGCAGGTAGAAATACTGCTTGCCCTGGAGGCATAAAATCTTTTCCTACGGGCCTTGTAAAACCAGGGCCCGGGGCTTACACGGTATGATGCAAGGAGCGGATTATGAAGAACAGACGGCAGACTATTTTTTTGGTCGATGACAATATGGCCAACCTTACGGCGGGAAAAACCATGCTAAAAGACCACTACGATATATTTCCCATACCCTCGGGAAATAGGCTTTTTGATCTTTTGGAAAAGGTGACGCCGGACCTGATCCTCCTGGACATCGAGATGCCCGGAATGAACGGTTACGAGACGATTAAAAGGCTCAAGGCGGAAGAGCGGACCGCGGGTATTCCGGTTATCTTTCTTACCTCCCGGACCGATCCCGGCAGCGAGCTTGAAGGCTTAAGCCTGGGGGCCATCGACTATATCTCCAAACCCTTCTCCCCGCCGTTGCTCTTGAAGCGGCTGGAAAATCACCTGCTTATCCAGAGCCAGCAGATGGCCCTAAAGGACTACAACGACAATCTGCAGCAGATGGTGTCAAAGCGGACCCAACAGGTGATTGAACTCCAGAACGCGATCTTAAACACCGTAACGGAGATGGTTGAATTCCGGGACGACGTGACCGGCGGGCACATAGAACGGACCCAGCGTTACCTCAAGCTCCTGGTGGACAAGCTCCTGTCGGAGAAGATCTACTGGGAAGATGTTTCCTCCTGGAATCTGGAATTCCTCATTCCCTCGGCCCAGCTCCACGATGTGGGAAAAATCGCCATCAGCGACGCTATCCTTAACAAGCCGGGAAAATTGACGGCCGAGGAATTTGAAATTATGAAACGGCACGCGGCTATCGGGGAAGAGGCCATCGAGGGCATCATGAAGACCACCTCGGAAAATGATTTTCTCTACCATGCAAGGATATTTGCCGGGACCCACCATGAAAAATGGGACGGCTCTGGCTACCCCAGGGGCCTGGAGAAATCCGGTATTCCCCTTCAGGGCCGGCTCATGGCCGTGGCCGATGTATACGACGCCCTCATTGCCGAGCGGCCTTACAAGAAACCCCTGAGCACCCGGGAGGCGGAGCGGATAATTCTTGAGGGCAGGGAGAAACACTTTGATCCGGTGCTGGTGGAACTCTTCCAGGACCTGGCGTCCCAGTTCGCCCGGATAGCGGAACACTGCAACGCGGCGCTGCGAAGCGGCCAGGAATCCCAGGAACTGAGGAAAACCGCTTAGTACCTTGAATTGCGGGTTAAGTTTAGTTCTTATCCGGTTTTCCGCTTCCCACAATGCCCAGGGCCGCGGCGATCCGCACCGCGTGGGCCCGGTTAAGGGCCCCCAGCTTGGTGTAGATGCTGCGGAGTACGCTTTTTACGGTATTTACCGACAGGGAAGAATGACCGGCGATCTCTTCCTGGGTCATGCCCAGGGACAGACCCGTTAAAACATCCAGCTCCCGGCGGGACAGGCTGATCCCCTGGCCGGAAAAGCCCGCGGAGGCGGGGCGGGAATGTTCCGCCACGGTAAAAAGTTTTTTCGCATAGGCCGAAGCGCCCAGGCGAATCTTTTCCAGCCAGGCCGGGGGGAGGCCGGGGGCTTTGTTTTTCAGGGCCCCCTCGGCCAGGGCCCGCATGTCCTTCCCCAGTTCCGTAAAGGGCATGTAAAGCTCGTTGGGCTGGGCCAGGCGGTAGGCCGTTTCCAGGGCCGCGAAGGCCCCCTGCCGGTCCCGGTTCTGGTAGCAACACACCGCCTCCAGGGCCTTCATCGAGATCCGCCCCAGGATAAAGTCCCCGGCGTCGTACTGGTTGTTCCGGGTTTCCATGGCGGCCAGGGCGGCCAGGGCCGCGGGATACCGTTTTTCGACCAGGTGGCATTTGGCCTTGACCAGCACTTCCAGCCCCA
>JAISQJ010000012.1 GCA_031274285.1 Treponema sp.
GCGGCGATGTTCCGGTCAAAATAAGTTTTTACTTCCGCTTTGCTGATATTATTTTCCGCGCAGAATTGGTTAAACAGCGTCGCATACGCGGCGGCATTGGCGGTTCTTAAAAACGCGGCCGTCTGTAAATTCTGATACATCAACGCGCCGATTTTCAGATCGCTTTCGCGGCTTTTGGGGAGCATGGCCGCCGCTTCCGGCGGGCGTATATCTACCACGCCAGACGCATAAGATAAAAATGCTATTTCTTCGGCAGTGTCTACATCCGTCGTATCCCCGCCTAAAACTGCTATTCTTTCCCACTCCGCATCGGTAGGAGCACTGGTATATTTATCAGCCACCACTTCAACTTTGCCAATTTTTACTTTAAAGAAAGCATTGTAATTGGACAAATCATTTCTATTTATTAAACCTGTTATTTCCCCGCTCTGGGCGTACAGGCCGGAGAGGGCCGCGAAGCTCAGCAATACCGATACGGTAAACTTTTTCATGGTAAATCCTCCTTTCATAAAAAATTACCCTATTTCCCTAAAAACCGCAAGGCGCCATTCTCTATTTTAACCACGGACCACACATCGAACCGTAGGTTCGACAGCACGGACGAATATAGGAGGAAGAATAACCACGGAAGGCACAAAGGGGAAGAAAGAGGGATACGCTTTATTTAGCAACATCTCGTCTTCTTTTTTCTTTCCTTCTTCTCTCTTAATTGACCGCGCAAGCGGTCTTCCCTGCGCCTTCGCGGTTAATAACTCTTGCATTCGTACTGTCCGTGATGTCCGTGTGGTCCGTGGTTCCCCTATTGGAAATTTTCCAGTACAAAACCTTTCCGGGCCTCGTTGGGGATAAACGAGTATTTATGGAAAATGTCATTTTCCCCCATGATGATAGAATAGTTGTCGTACCGGGTATTGTTGTAGGCAAAGTAGCCGTCGGGGTACCAGAGCATGATCCGTTTGGGGGCCTTGTTGATCAGTTCCTGGAGGCGGTGGCTCGCGGCAAGCCGTTCTTCGCCGGTGACCGCGGCGGCCCAATCGATCATGGCCTGATCCCGCTCCGGGTAGGGGACGATATCGGTATTTCGTTCCCCGGCCTGAAGTACCAGCATCATGTCGTCATCCGCAAGGCCGTGGGGGACAAATTCCCCGACGGTCATGTTGTAATTCCCCTGGACACTCACCACCTCATTGTAGGCCGCGGTTTCCAGAGCCTCTACATGGGTCCGCAGTCCCACCGCCGCGAAATGCTCGGTGATGATCTCCGCCGCCCGGACGTAGAGGGGGGCGGAGGCGTCTACCAGGATGCGCCAGTCGATGCGCTGGCCTTCCGGGGTTTCCCGGAAATTGTCGCCGTCTAGGTCCACGTAGCCCATTTCGGTAAAGAGTTGGGCGGCCTTTTCCGGATCGTAGGGAACGGAATTGTTGGGATTGGTATGAAAGGAACGGGGATGGGGGTAACCCACCTCGCCGGTGCTGCCGTGCCCCAGGGCCACGATATTCAGAAGCTCCTCCCGGTTAAAGACATACTTGACGGCTTCCCTAAAAACCGGCTCCCCGAAGGGCTTTTTGGTAGTATCCAGGGTAACGGCGGCCCCCCAGAGATAGGGGGTTTTTATGATGGTGATATTGGGGATCTTTGACCATTCCTCCACCATCTCCGGGGGCAGGTTCCGGGCGGCCCCGTCAATTTCGCCGCTCCGCAGGGCGGTAAACATGGTGGAAAAATCTCGTATCACCACCAGGTTCAGCTTTTTCACCAGGGGGGCGCCCAGGTGGTAATCCTCGTTGGCCTCCAGTTTGTAGTATTCACCCACCTTGTAATCCACCAGTTTATAGGGGCCGGTGCCTATGGACTTGCCGGTGAACTGCCGGGGATCCTTAAGGTTTTCCCACTGGGCTTTCTGCACGACGGGAAGCTCCGCGCAGGGTTCCCGGTCAAAAAAGGGCATCGGGTAGGCCCCGGTTATCCGGATGGTAAGCTCGTCAATAATGGTGATTCCGTCTCCGGGGAGCCGGGGGAAGGAACTGGTATGGTGGGAATACCGGTTGTTCGAGGGGCCTTCCCGGTTATAGTCTATCGTAAATTTGATATCCTCCGAAGTCAGGGGGGTACCGTCATGCCACTCGATCCCCGGCTTGAGCTTGATTTCCCAGACCTTGAAATCGTCGCTTACCGGCCTGATATATTCCGCCAGGATCAGCTTGGGCGCCGCCCCGTAGGGATTGGGCCCGGCAAGCTTTTCACAGACCGCGTCCAGAACCCAGGGGCTGTAGGCGCCGCCGCCCCAGGTAGAAACGCTGCCCGCGTCGTCATAGATCCCTATGGTCAATTCATCGGCCTCTTGGGGGCCTTTCCCGGCCGCCGCGGCCGTCCCGGTTGCTCCCCCCTGGGGGCTTTCCCTCCCGCAGCCGGGGAGCAGCAAAAAACAGATCAGCAAAAAACAAAACAACACAACCGCAATCTTCAATCTCTTCATAAAAAACTCCTTCATGGATTTAAGCCCTTCATGGGCTTTCTAAAAATCAGGCGCCCTGCCAATTAAGGCCGGCGACTATTTTTTTGATCTCCTCCCGCATAAACGGGGAAATTTCGTAGAGGGGCCGGCCCTGCTGTTCAGCGAGGACCGCCTCATCGTTCAGGGGGAGAAAACCGGCAAAGCTAAAACCCGCCAACTCTTTTTTGAGAAAGGCTTCGTCATCGTGGGAGCGGATTTTATTGCCGATAACGTAGCGGTTTTTCACCCCCAGGTCCTTTGACATATTCTGTATTTCCCTGGCGGCCTTGACGCTGCGCATACCCGGTTCCACCACCAGGAACATGGCGTCCACCCCCTTGGCGGTACCCCGGCCCATGTGCTCCGTGCCGGCCACCATGTCCATGATCACCGTTTCCCTTTCTTTCAGGATCAGATGGGTAACCAGGGCTTTAAGCATGGCGTTTTCCGCGCAGGCGCAGCCCTGATCCGCACCCCGCATGGCCCCCATCATAAGAAAGTTGATGTTCCCTATTTTCCGGGAGAATTTTTCCGGGATGTCCTTAACATGGGGATTGGTTTTGAAATAGGAACCGTATTCCCCGCTTTTCGCCCCGGTCCGCTCTTCGATAAGGTCCTTCATATCGACGATGGGCTTTATTTCCGAAAGAACCTCCGGGGGGAAGCCCAGGGCTTCCGCCAGGGTGGGATTAACATCCGCATCTATGGCGTAGATCTCCCCGCCCTGTTCCGCCAGACAATAGGTTAAAAGGGCGGCAAAGGTAGTTTTTCCCACCCCGCCCTTTCCGCAGACCGCTATTTTTTTCATGGATACCTCCTTAAATATCAAAATTTCAAGGAACTGCGGATCATCAGCAGCCCCAAAAAGGTAATCACCAGGGAACTTATATAGGGCACGTACCGGGCGGCAAATCCCAGTTTTTTCTGACGGACCAAAAGCCCCTTGGTAAATACGATGATCATCCCCACCAGAATCAGGGCCAGGGCCAGACCAAGGCTGAAGATAAAAATGATGCCCATGCCCAGGGCCACCCTCCCCGCTGCCGCGGCCACCAGCAATACTGCCAGGGCGTCGGGACAGGGCACGATGCCGCCGCTTATGCCCAGGGAGATCACCCGGCCCCAGGAAAGCCTTTCCCTGGGCATGACGATTGCTCCCCGGTAAGAAAAATTTCTAATGGCCCGGAAAAGCAGTTCCCGGGGCCGTTCCATGGCGGCGGCGGAGGGCTGTACCCAGGTCTTGTCCCGGAGTTTCCCCATGTACCGTATGGTCCGGTCGGAGCGGGCCACCACCGCGTCCACCGCCCCGGTCTTGACGGCCATCTTAAAAAATTCCGCATGCTGCCGTTCCTGTATGGCCCGGGGCAGCCGGGTATGGGCGGAACAGCCGGGGGAACAAAAATTAAAATCCTCCGCCCCCGCGGCTTTAAGGGACATTTGGAGGGATTCATCATCCTGGGCGATAAGCAGGGCTTCGTTGGCCTCCGCTGCCTGTCCGTCGATGAGGATATTCACCGTGTCCCTGCCCAGGACCCGTAGGTTCGGCAGCAGGTGGGCATGATCCGGCTCGGTCCCCAGGACACGCCTGACAAAACTCCATAGCCCCAGGCCCATGATAAAAAACCCGCAGCCTACCGTTAAAAGGGGGATCAATTCACCGGGTAAAAAGAAACGGGCCGCCACGGAAGCTAAAAGGCCGAAGCCGTAGATGCTGGCTGTATGGGTCAGGGTAATCACCAGACCCAGAAAAAAGGCGTGGAGGGCCGTGCCCTGGTTGGCGATAAGAAAGGCCCCCACCAGGGCCTTGCCGTGGCCGGGAGTAAAGGCATGGAGAAAGCCCACCGCCAGGGCCAGGATCAGGACCAGAAACAGGGCGGTTTTTTTTGACGGTCCCAAAAAGGCCAAAGCCCCGGTGCTGCCCGGTCCCCCCCGGATAAAATCGATAATTCCCCAATTTTCAAAACTATTCCGTACAAATTCCCCAAAACCCGCCCTTACCCGCGCCGCGCTTCCGAGCGGAGACGGTACGGGATCGCCGGGCATTTTGCCCGGCAAAACGCCTGGCATTTCCTTGGGCGCGGTTTCCGCCAGATGGGCTGCGACAAGCCGGGGCTCACGGGTATACCGGAGTTCAACCTCATCCTGGAGGAATTCGTTCCGGCTTTCCCCAAGTATGGCCAATGCATCGGGAACATTATTTTTTATATTCAGGGAATACACCGCCGAGTTGGGGTAAAACGAAAAATCGTAGCGCAGAGCCGAGACCTGCGCTTCCCCGCTCTCCTCCGAGGACTGCTCCGGGGCCTCCGCCAACAGGGGGAGCCGGTATTCCAGGGTGACCGTGGAAATACCCGCGGCGAAAAAATCCCATTCCGAGGCGCTGAAGCTTTTAAACTCCGGCCGCAGCGGCGCCCCGCCGATCTCCAGTTCCAGGGATTCCAGAAAGAAATCCGAAAAATCCCGGATATGGGCTTCCTCAAAAGTTTTGTTTTTATCCGGGTCAAGGATTTTAAGAAAGGCGGTGCTGAACAAGATCCCGGAGTAAATATCAAAGCTAAAGCTGACATCCTCCCGGTTAAAAAAAATCCCGGTCTTTACGGCAATCTCATCGGCAATGTGGCCCTGGAGGGGGAATCCCGCCCCCAGCAGCAATACCCCGGCAAGGCAGAGGGGCCGGAAACAACGCGGGACTTTCATATTCTACGCATAAGCCTTCTACGCATAAACCGAGGAAAGCTCCTCGGAAATCCTGGGTATCAGCACCGGAGTTTCCACCGCGGAAATAAGTTCCCTGGTATAGTCATGGACGGGGAAATGGATAAGGTCCCTGGCCGCGGCGCTTTCCACCACGACACCCTCCTTCATCACCAGGAGACGGTCGCAGAAATGGTAGGCCAGGGAAAGATCGTGGGTGATAAAGATGTAGCCTATCTGGTAGCGATCCCGGAGTTCCTCCATAAGGTTTAAGAGTTCCTGACGCAGAGAAACATCCAGCATGGACGTGGGTTCGTCGGCGATGATGTACCGGGGCCGGGCCACCACCGCCCGGGCAAAGGAAAGCCGCTGCCGCTGGCCCCCGGAAAGCTGATTTGGGGTCCTTTTTAAAAAACGCTCCCCCTGGGGCAGATGCACGTCCTTCAGGGCCGCGTGGACCCGTTCCTGTACCTCCTCCCGGCTATAGCCCCCCTGGATGATCATGGGCTCCGCCACAATATCAAAGAGGCTCATGGTATTCCGCATGGACTGGTAGGGGTCTTGAAACACCAGATGTATCTTCTTCGCCGCCCGCCGCCTTTCGGCGCCCCGTAGATCGTGGATCGCCTCTCCATCCAGAAAGATCTCGCCGGAGTCAAGTTTTTCCAGCCCCAGGATCAGTCGGCTCACCGTGGTTTTTCCCGATCCGCTGCCGCCGATAAGGCCCAGCACCTCTCCGGGGCGTACCGTAAAGGACACATCCTGTACCGCCTTAACCGGATGGGCTTTGCCGAAAAGCCCCCGACGGGAATAAAAAGTTTTATAAAGGTTGCGGACTACTAGGGCGTTCTTGCCTAAGGCGTTTTCGCCCAGGGCACTCTTGCCTAAGGCGTTTTCGCCCAGGGCGTCTTCGCCCAGGGCATCCTTGCCTAAGGCTTCCTCAACCTGGCCTTCCCTGCCGGCGTTTTCGCCGCCGCTTTCGCAGGCGCCCTCGCCACCGATCCGGTCCCAGGATTTTTCCTGATCCAGCCGGGGAAAGTTCCTGAACAGATCCCTGGTAT
>JAISQJ010000046.1 GCA_031274285.1 Treponema sp.
CGGGCCCGGGGCAACCGGAAGATCCTGGGGGGCGGGATGCGCCAGGCGGGGGTTTTGGCGGCCTGCGGCATTATCGCCCTGGAAAAGATGACGGGGCGGCTCCGGGAGGATCACGAAAATGCCCGCTATCTGGGGGAGGCGCTGGCGGAGATTCCGGGGATCGTCGTTGACCGGGACCGGATTGAGATCAACATGGTCTTTTGGCGGCCGGAGATTCCCGGCTTTGCCCCCGATGGATTTACGGCCTTTATGCGGGGGAAAAATATTAAGGTGGGGGGCATGGTGGGCGAAAAGTACCGCTTTGTCACCCACCGTGATGTGAGCCGGGCCGGCATCGACCGGACGGTCGGGGCCCTGCGGGACTATATCGGGACCCTCTCTACATAAGTCCTTCCAGTTCGTCCACCAGGCGGCCGAAGGTTTTGCAGGCCGCCTCCACCGGGGCGGGGCTGGACATATCCACCCCGGCCACGGCCAGGGCTTCGATGGGATAGCGGGAGCCCCCGGATTTGAGGAAACGGAAGTAATCTTCCCGCTCCGTTGTGCCCCCGGAAATAACCCGTTCCGCCAGCGCCAGGGCGGCGGAAATGCCGGTGGCGTATTTGTACACGTAAAAGGCCCGGTAGAAATGGGGTATCCGCAGGCCCTCAAGATCGCTTGAGTCCTCAAAAACCATGGCAGGGCCGAAGTATTTTTCCAGGAGCTTCCGGTATTCTTCCCGCAGTATAGCTACCGTCAGGGGCGTGCCCTCCTCTTCCAACTGATGGCTTCGCTTTTCGAATTCGGCGAACATGGTCTGCCGGTACAGGGTGGCTAAAATATCGTCGGCCCGTTTATTCACCAGGTAGCGTTTAAGCTCCGGGGAGTCTGCGGTTTTTATGAGGCGGCGGAACAGGAGTTCCTCGTTAAAGGTGCTGGCCGCCTCCGCCTCAAAAATAGTGTAGTTGTAGTGCATGAAGGGATTGGACCGGGCGGAATACCAGGAGTGCATGGAGTGGCCCCCCTCGTGGGCCATGGTAAAGACATCGCGGATGCTGTCGTTTTTGTAGTTCATCAGGATGTAGGGGTCGCCGGTAAAGCTCCCCGCGGAAAAGGCGCCGGACCGTTTGCCCCTGTTTTCGTAACGGTCCGCCCAGCGGCCCAAAAGACCGGCCCGGAGGGTTCCCACATACTCATCCCCCAGGGGAGTCAGGGCCGCGGAGACAAGCTCCACCGCCTCCTCCCAACTGGTCTCCTTTACGGCCTTGGGAACGATGGGGGCGTACACGTCGTAGTGCCGCAGTTCCGCCAGGCCCAGGGTTTTTTTCCGCAGTTCGTAGTAACGGTGCAGGGGTTTTAGGTTGGCGCCCACGACGTTGATGAGGTTGTCGTAGACTCCCTCGTCCACCTTGTCGGGGAAGAGGGCCGCCTGCCGGGCGGAGGAGAAGCCCCGGATCCGGGCGTGGATGACATCGTTCTTAACGGACCCCGAATAGAGGCTGGCCAGGGTTGTTTTATGGGTCTCGAAACGGCGGTAAAAAGATTCGTAGGCCTGGCGGCGGATTTCCCGGTCAGGGTTTTCCATAAAGACCGCCCAGGTGGATTGGGACAGGGGAAGGGGTCCTTCGCCGGTATCGACGGTCCCATAGTCCAGGTCCACATTGGTGAGGACCGAGAAGGTCTCCGACGCCAGGCCGTCCCCCTCGGCGTGGAGGGCGATGAGCCGTTCCTCGGCATCGCTTAAAATATAGGGCTTAAAGCGGAGGAGCTTCCTGAGATACACCTGATAGTCTGCCAGCCGGGGATGGCGGAGGAAGTTTTCCATATCCTTTTCGGCGATTCCCTGAATCTCCGGGGCCTCCCAGGAGGAAGCGGCCTGGGCTTTGGATGCGGCCATTAAGAATTTTCCCGTCATGGTCCGCCCCTCGTTTGATCCCTCGTCCTCGGTCTGCCGTAAATCGGCATAGTAGTTGAGCCGTTCCTCCAGGATTCTAAAGTCCCGGATAAAGTCCAGGTAATCCGCCAGGCTTTCCGCGGATTTTCCCAGGGTGCCCCGGAAGGCGGGGATCTGCTCCGTCTTTTTTTCGTAGGTACCGAGGGCCGTGATCCAGGCCTCGTCATTGGGAAATAGTTTTGAAAGGTCCCAGGTGTCTCCGGTCCGCTGTTCCCCGCGGGAGGGGATTGTTGTCATCGCCATGGGTACAGCATAGCTGCCGGCCCGGTCCGTGTCTATGTCACGTGTTACGTGTCACGTGTTGGGAATTTACCCGGCATCCCGGACTGCCGATACATAAGGCATGAAGATACGGTCCCCCGCCCTTGCCCTTACGGCCCTCTTATGGCTGTGGAATTCCTGCCAAACCGTGGAAGCCCCGCCCGCAGAACCGCCGCCGCCCGTCTTTGAGGAACCGGCGGTATTGCCGCCGGAGGCCCCGCGCTACAGCCTGATCTTTGAGCAGGTCCGCTCGGAGTCCCTGGGCCGGGTGATCCTGCAGTACCGTCTGCGGCCGGAAAACCCCCAGGCCCGGAAGGCGGAGATCCGGGGATGGAACTTAACGCTTAACGGGAGGCCCCTCCCGGACGAACAGAAGCCGGTCCTTGAAACCCTGCCCGGCGGCGAAGGGACCCTGCTCCTCAGCATGGACCTGGAACTGCCCCGGGAGGAGGGGGATTTTGATGAATACCATTCCGAATTGACGGTGACCCTGGCTGGGCCCCAGGGGGACCTGACAGCGGACGCGGCCTTTCCCCGGATCAGGGCCCCGGAATTTTCCATCGCCTCCATCGCCATAGTGAAGGCGGAACTGGTGAACACCCGCTTTAGGGTTGACCTTACCATTGATAATCCCAATATTTTTCCCGTGACCCTTTCGTCCTTTGATTACGAACTCTATGGCAGGGGGCGCTTTTGGGCCCGGGGCCGGGAACAGGATGTGCTGAGGGTGCCGGCCCAGGGCAAGGCGGAGGCCAGGCTCCATTTGGAAATGAACTTTATCGATATGCGGCGGGAACTGCTGGACGAGGTGATCGCCCTGGGCAGGGTGCCCTACCGGTTTACCGGCGAAGCCCTGGTGGACACGGGGGTCCCCCTGCTGCCCCGCTTTAAGATGGACTTTGACCGTTCCGGCGCCTCGGCGGTGGTTGAGTAGGGCGTCTTAGCCTAATGCCACGTCCAGGATCATCATGAGGAGGAAGCCCGCCATGACCCCCATGGTACCCATGTTGGAATGGGAACCCAGGTTCGCTTCGGGGATCAGTTCCTCCACCACCACGTACATCATAGCCCCCGCGGCGAAGGCCAGGAGCCAGGGCATGTAGGGGGCGATGAGGCCGGCAAGGAATACCGTTATGATCCCGAAGACCGGCTCCACCGCGCCGGAGAAACAGCCCAGGAGGAAAGACTTCCTGAGGCCCATGCCTTCCTGCCGCAGGGGGATGGAGATGGCTGCGCCCTCGGGGAAATTCTGAATCCCGATGCCCAGGGCCAGGGCCATGGCGCCGGCGTAGAGCCCCGCGTTCTCCGGGCGCTGGGCCGCCAGGGCGAAGGAGAGGCCCACGGCCATGCCTTCGGGGATGTTGTGCAGCGTTACCGCCCACACGAGCAGGGTCGTGCGCTTGGCCTGGGAGGGGATTCCCTCGGTCACGTTGGAAGCGGGGTGCAGGTGGGGGATAAGCCGGTCCAGGCCGTATAAAAAGATGATCCCCAGGAGGAAACCTCCGGCCGCGGGAATCCAGCCCGGCTGCCCGCGGGCCTCCGCTTCCTCGATGGCGGGGGCCAGGAGGCCCCACATAGACGCGGCGATCATCACCCCCGCGGCAAAGCCCAGGAACACCCGCTGCATGGCCGCGCCCGTACTCTGGCGGAAAAAGAAAACCATAGCCGCGCCCAGGCTGGTCATAAGAAATATGAAACCCGTGCCCCCCAATACCCAGAGCCATTGGTTTACCGTCTGCATGGGGGGAGTATAGCACCCCTCCATCCCCTTGTCATGGTTTCAATTCCGCAGGGGCCCCCGTAATGCCTCATCGTAAATTCTAACCCTAGCGTCCCGTTGCCTCACTATAAAAATCTAACCCTACGATACCTGAACAGCGGGCACTGGACTGACAGTCTGTGCCTGCTGTGTATG
>JAISQJ010000052.1 GCA_031274285.1 Treponema sp.
AGATAACAGAGCTATTAATCCCGCGCATGAAGGTTCCGTCCTTTACGTATGGAGTAAGAAGATCAGCAAACAGCACTATACCACAGGGCTTTAAAATCCGCAAGTGCAACAGGCCGCTAGCTCATCTCCAGCATGCGTTCCTGGGGAGAGACGATCTCCGTGACCCGGACGCCGAAGTTTTCATCGATGACCACTACTTCGCCCTTGGCGATGAGTTTATGGTTGACCAGGATATCCACGGGTTCGCCGGCAAGCTTGTCCAGTTCAATGATGGTGCCCTCCCCCATGCCCAGAATCTCCTTGATGAGTTTCCGGGTGCGGCCCAGCTCCACGGTCATCTCCATGTAGACGTCCATGATAAGGCTGATGTTCCCCGCTTCCTGGGGCACGGCGTGGGGCGACAGGTTGGGGAACTGGACGGGCTGCACGTTGGCGGTCTGGCCCACCATGCCGGACATGCCTCCATTCATGCCGCCCATGTTCGCCGTTCCCATGTTGGGCATCTTGGGGGCCGAGGCGGGGGCGGCCAGGGACCTGGCGATATCACCGGCCACCGAGGGGCCGAGTATCTCCCATATCTGATGAAGCTGTCCGTCTCCCAGGTCCATCTGGTAGGCGGCGGCGAAAAAGTTGCCCCCCGGCAGGGCGGCCACCGCCTTGGGCACATTACTGGCCTCAGGCGGCGCATTGGCGATGGATTTGTTGCCGGTCTTCCCGGTAAGGGCGGTGATCTGGGAGCCCACGATGGTGCCCACGGCCTCGCCGATAACCGACATGGCCATTTCGTCCAGCTCGATATTTTCCTCTTTGTTCATGAGGCCCGCGATGCTCTTGGCCGCGGCCTCGCCCATGAGGTAGAGGTGCTCGCCGGGGAAGCCGGAACTGAAATCCGCCTTTACCACGGTTACCGTATCGGGAAGCTGGCCCAGGAAGGCGTCCCTGCCGGTGAAACTGCCCTGGGGGCCGGTGATGGCGACTTTGGAGCCGGTCATCATGGAAAGGTTGGAGGACTGGGCATCCACCGTGGAGGAGAGGAAATCCTGCAGGGCCCTGCGTTCCGACTCCGTACCCGCCGGCATGGCGGCGGCGCCGGAGTCCGAAGAATCTACCCCCGCCAGGAGGGCGTCTATTTCGGCCTGGGAAAGGGCGCCGTCACTCATTCGGTTTCACCGCCTGTTCGATTAACTAGTGCGGCCAGACGGCCGCACGAAATCATGGTTATCATTCGGTTTCACCGCCTGTTCGATTAACTAGTGCGGCCAGACGGCCGCGGAAAATTCCGGTTATCATAGTGAATCTTCTCCTTCAGACAATTCCTCAAATTCATCCTGGTCAAAGTCGGCTAGTTTCCGGGTAATCTGGACGGCCATCTTCCTGCCGATGATCCCGGGGCGGCAGAGGAACTTCTTCCTGCGGCCGATGTTCACCGAATAGGGATCGCCGGTCCGGGTGTTGTAGAGCCGGATCACATCCCCCACCTGGAGGGCCAGCACGTCCTTGATGGGCACGTCGATCTTTCCAATCTCCGCCACCACATCTACATCGACCGTGGCAAGCTTCTCCTTAAGGACATTGAGGTTTTCCGTGGTGGCCCCCCGGCGTACCGAGGAGTACCAGAACTGGGCGGAAAGCTTGCTGATAATGGGCTCGATGGTAAGGTAGGGGATGCAGAAATTCATCATCCCCTCCACGTCCCCCACCTTGGTTTCCAGGGTTACCAGGACCACCATTTCCGTGGGGGGCACGATCTGGGCAAACTGGGGGTTCGTATCGATCTGGCCCAGCCGGGGCCGCAGGTCTATGACCGTGGTCCATGCCTCCCGCATGTTGCCCAGGATTCGGACGATGATCCCCTCCATGACGGACTGTTCAATGTCGGTAAGTTCGTGCTGGGACTTGGTGCCCTCCCCCACGCCGCCGAAGAGACGGTCGATGATGGAAAAGGTGATGGCCGGGTCCACCTCCAGGATGGCGTTCCCCTTGAGGGGGTCCATGTTGATGATCGCCAGGGTGGTGGGGGTGGGGATGGAGCGGATGAATTCCTCGTAGGTAAGCTGATCCACCGACGCCACGTGGACATGGATCATGCTCCGCAGCAGGGCCGAAAGGCTGGTGGTGGTAAGCCGGGCAAAGGTCTCGTGCATAATCTGGACGGTGCGGATCTGCTCCTTGGAGAATTTATCCGGCCGCTTAAAATCGTAGATCTTGATCTTGCGGGTGTCCGCGGCGGGGGTAAAGTCCCCGGGCTCCGAATCGCCGGCGTTGATGGCGGTGAGCAGCTGGTCTATTTCATCCTGGGACAGAACTTCGGTCATTCATAGTACCCTTTCCCAGCAGAATAACCTTTTTTCTATGGCAATGCAATCATTCAAGAAGACGGGGGGCTGCTAGGGCATTTCCATCACGTCAAGCTTGATAAAAAGTACATTGCGGACCTTGGCGGTATCCAGAATCCTGGTGTTGAGGATCTCCCGAATCTCGTTTTTCAGGCGCAATTCGTTTTCCGGCGTCAGGTCCGCGGCGAATTTACCGCTGAAGTACTGGCGCACAAAGTCCCGCAGGTCATACTGCTTGCTGGTAAGCTCCGCGGCGGCGGCGGCGTTGTTCAGATCGTATTGAAGGATTATCTCCACCGTCACATTGGTGACGATCTTGTCGCTGGTGCGGGTGGTTACCTGGCCGATGAGGGTGTAGTTGGCGTATTCCGGCCGTTTGGGCATATAGGGGGAGGTGGGGTCGGCCACCGCGGTCTGGGCATTGCCGCCCCCCTTGCTCATAACGGTAAAGGTGATCACCGCCACGGTGACGATAAAGATCAGCGCCCCCAGGCCGATGGCGATAAATTTGAGTAGATTGGGAAGTAATCCCCCTATGCCGGATGCTTTTTTCGGCGCCGATCCTTCCGAACCGCCGTCTTCCTCAAGATCCAGATTATCCCCTGCGTCACCCATGCCAATAGCTCCTACAAGTGCCCATCATCTATAACAATAACATCCACCCGGCGGTTATAGGCCCGGCCTTCGGCGGTATCATTTCTGGATACGGGCATGGTATCCGCGAAACCCGCTACCTGAAACCGCTTCTCGTCTATACCTATATCGGTAAGGTAGTGCAGAACACTTATAGACCGGGCGGTAGAAAGATCCCAGTTGTCCTGCCAGGGGCCGTTGGGGTCCGTGGCTTCGTCGTCGGTGTGGCCTTCGATCCGCAGTTTGCGGTTCCGCAGCTCCTCCCCCGCCAGCATGGTCCCCAGGCGCAGCAGGATGTCCCTGGTTTCCTCGATGTTGATCCGGGCGCTGGCGGGGTTAAAAAACGCATCTGAGGCCAGGGAGATGACCAGGCCCCGCTCGTCGTGGGTCACCTTGACCTTGTTGGACCTGATCTCCGGGTTAAAGAGGCTTACCGCCTTTCGCAGGGCGGTACCCAGGGAGCGGCCCTTCTCCATGGAGGGCAGGGACATGACCGTATTGCCCAGGTCCGCATTCCGGCCCGAGCTGAGGGTGTTGCCCCCGGCCAGGGAACCCAGGCCCCGGGTGGCCATGGAGGCGGAGATCTGCTGCATCTGGGCGGAGGTACCTTCGTCGGGGTTAAACATGATGACAAAGAAGCAGAGCATGAGGGTAACCATGTCCGAATAGGTGGTGAGCCATTCCTGCCCGGTGGGACCTCCGCCGCTTTGCCGCTTCTTCTTTGCCACTGCGTACCCCTTAGTCCTTTATGACCTCGGCTTCTACGGCCTTACGATCCGTGGGGTTTAGGTAGGCCAGGAGTTTCATGGCCAGAATCCGGGTATTGTCCCCGGCCTGGATGGAGAGCACCCCTTCGATCACCATTTCCCGGACCATGCTTTCCTTGGCGTCGTGCATCCTTAGCTTGGCGCTGAAGGGAATCATCAGGAGGTTGGCCACCATGGACCCATAGAGGGTGGTAACCAGGGCCAGGGCCATGTTAGGGCCGATGGCGGCCTTGTCATCCAGGTTCTGGAGCATCCCGATAAGCCCGATGACCGTGCCCAGCATCCCCAGGCCGGGGGCCAGGGCGCCCCACTGGTTGATAAGGGCGATCTTATCGGCGTGGCGGCCCTGCATCTGGCTCAGTTCCAGTTCCATCAGGTCCCGGATAATGGCCGCATCCGTACCGTCCACCACCAGCCGCAGCCCCTTCTTCATAAATTCGTCATCCAGGTCCTCAAGTTCGTCTTCCAGGGCAAGGAGTCCCTCCCGGCGGGCCTTATCGGAAAAGGACATGAGCTTGGTGATGATCCCCTGCTCGTTAAAAACCGGGACCTGGAAGGTCCTGCCGATAAGGTTGAAGATCCCCAAGCCCTCGGAAAGGGAGGAGCTTAGGAGCAGGGCGAAGTAGGAACCCAGGACCACCATGAGGAAGGAGGGCAGGTCCATGATGGAGGAGAGTCTGCCGCCCCCCACCACTACGGAGAATACGACCATGCCGAAGGCGCCAAAGACGCCTATAAGACTCGATATGTCCATTAAGCTCTACTCCTCGCCCATGCTGGGAAAGATCCTGCGGCGGTAATCTTCAATCCGCTTGAGCAGTTCCTGGACCGGCTCCCGGACGATCAGCTTCTTTCCCGTCAGCATGACCAGGGTGGTATCGGGGTGGATCTCGACGGACTCGATCTGATGGGGGTTGAGGTAATACTCCACACCGTCCAACCTGGTTACTTTAATCATGCAGCCTTATGCTCCCCGGATCAAATTACCGCTTCAGGGTCAAAACTTCCTGGAGCAACTGGTCCGCGGTCTGTATAGTCCGGGAGTTTGCCTGGAAGCCCCGCTGGGTAACGATCATGTCAACGAACTGTTCCGCCATGTCCACGTTGGACATTTCCAGGGCGCCGGAGACGATCTCCCCCTTGCCCGCGATACCGGAAGGTCCGATATTGGCGGCGCCGGAGTTATTGGACGCCACGAAGTTGTTGTCCCCCGCCTTTTCCAGGCCCCCCTGGTTGGGGAAGCTGGCCAGGGCCACCTGGCCCAGCAGGCGGGTTACCCCGTTGGAATAGACCCCGGTAATTACCCCGCTGCGGTCGATCTTAAAGTTGTCAAGGTAGCCCATGGTGTAGCCGTCCTGGCCCACTACCTTGGAGGAACTTTGTTCTGAATATTGGGTGATGGAATTGCTCGTACCCCCCACGGTCCCCAGGTCCAGGGTGAATTCCTGCCGTACCGGCGCCCCGTCCTCGCCGGGGGTGGCCCCCAGCACGTCGAAGGCCACGTTCATTAAGACCTGGCCTTCCTCCCCGGACAGGTTCCCCGCCCCGTCCTCCGCGGAAAGCAGGAGCCCATCGTTGGAGAAGGTCACCGTAAAGACCGGGGGATCCCCGGCCGCAGGGGCCGCCTCCCCCAGACCCACCGTCGTATTGGTGGGGTCCGCGCTTTCCGGGTCCACCACTACCGTGGCGTTCCAGGAGTTGTTGACTCCGGGAACCCGGGTAAATTGGACCTGGAGGATATGATCCTGGCCAAAGCTGTCGTAGACCTTGACGTCCGTTGACCAGGAGCCCCGGACAACCTGGGCGTCCGTGGGGTCTTCCGGCACTTCGGGGGTCCGCTTGTCCAGGTTACAGGCAAAATTCACCAACGTGGTGGCTCTGGCCGGCTCCTTACCCCCCACGGGGATGATAAGGTCCTCCACCTGGCGGGATACGTCGATAATATTTTCATTGCCCATTTGCCGGGCCATCCAGCCTTGAACCTTCATGCCGTTGGCGGGATTCACCATGAGACCGGTTTCATCCACGCTAAAGGCGCCGTCCCGGGTGTACATGGTCTTAGCCCCGTCTTGCAAAACAAAGAAACCCGTTCCCGATATGGCCAGGTCCGTCCCCACCCCCGTGGTTTGGAGGCTCCCCTGGATGTGGATAGTGTCAATCGAGGCGATGGTCATCCCCAGACCCACTTCCTTGGGGTTTATACCCCCCAGGTCTTCGGTGGGATGGGCGGCGCCCTGAAGCTGCTGGTACAGGATATCCTGAAAATTCACCCGGTTCCGCTTAAACCCATAGGTATTGATGTTGGCGATGTTGTTACCAACCACATCCATCCTGGTTTGATGATTCTGAAGTCCCGATACGCCGGAAAATAATGACCGCATCATAACGCTTGCTCTCCTGTGGTAGGATCTTCAGCCCTGGCCGAAAATCCCGGAAATGAAAAAAGGCCGGCCCCGCCGGGAACCCTATTCAAAAACTTTTTTGACCTGATCCCAGCCGTAATAGGTCCCGTTGACCAGCACCTGGGGATTGGTTCCCCGGGTGACCGCCCGGACCAGGCCCTGGACCACCTGCTCGTCTTCATTCCCCGGCGCGGTCACGTTCAGTTCCACCGATTTGCCCAGGGCGGAGGAGGCTTCCGTGTTGGTAAGCATCTCCGTAAGCCGGGCGAAATTCCCCGCCATGCCGGTTATCTGCTCCAGACTGGAAAACTGGGCCATCTGGGCGATGAATTCCTTATCCTCCATGGGGGCGGTGGGGTCCTGGTGGGAAAGCTGGGTGACCAGGAGCTTGAGAAAATCGTCCTGCCCAAGCTTCTGCTGCGGGGGCTTCCCCTCGTTGATCCGGAGATTGAGATTTCGGACAATCTGTTCGCGCTCGGCCATTTCGCCGGCGTTCAGTACCGATTGAAGCGCCATTATTCCTGCTCCTATATCAGCATGTTAACTTGAATATGCCCGTTCCCTGGCCCTTTTCCGGGTATGTCCGGCATGGATGCATCCGTTCTTTCCAATGTCTCATCGTAGCGGGAAGCCGCCTTTTCCACGGCAAGGCGGGGGGAATAAAAGGGTTTCCCCTCCTCCCCGGACCCGCCGGTTCCGGAATTCCCTTCCCCCTGGGACAAGAAGGTCTCCAGATCCGCGCTTTCGTAGCCGGACTCCCTAAAGGCCTGTTCCAGGGCGGGGATTTCCCGCTCGAATGCCCGCAGGGCTTCCCCGCTTTCCACGACGATTCGGCCCGTAATCTTGTTTTCGGTCAATTCCAGCCGTATCTTTACATTCCCCAGGGACTCAGGCCGCAGGGAGAGCCGGATGGTCCCCTCCCCCCCCTCCCGGAGCACCACCTGGGCCTGGCGCACCATGTCACTGTTCAGGTTCTGCCGCAGTTCCCTGGCCAGGAGGTCCTCGAAGGAACCTGCCTTTTCAGGGGCGGGGGCCGGCCCTTCCCCCCTTTCGGTGGAGGCAAAGGCCTGGAGCCGGGCTTCGGGGGAACTTTCCCCGCCCTTTTCTTCCCCGGCCGGGGCCAGGGCTGAAACCGGTTTCTCCCGGTAGTCCCGGACTTCCAGATGCCGGACCGGGCCGGGCCGGCGCGATTCCCGCGGTTCTTCCGGGGCTTCCTCCCCCCCTTCCTCCGCAGGCCGGAGCGCGGTTTTGCCTTCCCCCGGATGTTCCGGCGGAACCACCGGCAGGTCCCGGAACGGGGCCTCCGGCGGCGGGGAGGTCCGGGCCGCGGGGGGCTCCGGGAGCTCCGGGGACAAGTCGAGGGAAAGCTCCCCGGCCCCGGCGGATGCTTCCGCGGAATTTTCAGCGGACTCTTTTGCGGCTGCTTCAGCGGCTGCTTCAGCAGACGCCTCCATGAAGGCCTCCCCGGGGCCGCCGGAGGACGAAACCTTCACCGGGGTATCCGCCCCGGCGGCAGGCTCTCCGGCGGCATCCGCCGCACTTACCGCCCCTTGCGCCGCCGCCGCCTTTGCCGCTTCTTGCGCCAGATCTCCCGCTCTTGCCACCTCTTGCGCCTGTTCCACCGCCCTTGCCGCGGCTTTCGCCGCCGCCCCGAAATCGAAGCGGCCGGGAACCCCGGCAGCGGAGAAAGCTTCCTCCCCCAGGGGGGATTCTTCGGCGGTCCCTATGGCCGCTTCCCGCCGACCCTTTCCCACGGGGGAGGGCTCCGTATACACGGCGGGGAAGTCCCGGCCGGACAGTCTCCCGGCCTCCAAGTCCCCGGCCCCCAATTCTCCGGCCTCCGGCGGGACCTGATCCAGGATAAGGGGAATTTCGGAGTACAGGACCCCGGCCCAGCCCTGATCCGGGGCTTCTTCCTCCTCCGGAACCTCCGAAACGGCCTCCCCTTCTCCCAGGATTCCCTGCATTATTTCTTCAAAACTGGGGGGGGCCTCTTCGGAATCATCCGGGAGCGGCTCGGCTCCCTTGAAAGAAAGAAGGGTTAAGGGCTCCGGCGCGGGGGCAAGCAAGGGAAGCCCCGGATTTTGGGGCACTATCGTCATCAATACCAAGCCTCCTCTGGAAACCGGATCGAAGCGGAGGCCCCTGCGCCGGGATTCTCCGGTTTGGGGGCGTTTACCAGGCCGGCCGTCCGGCCATCTTGCGCTGGAGCTCCGCAGCTCGGGCCGCAGGCATCTGGGACAGCCAGTAGGACACGATGGAAGTGGTTCCCTCGGCCTGGGCTATCGCTTCGGTCTTCCGGATCACGTCGATGGCGTCCTGATCATCCATGGCGGTAAGGATACCCACCGCCTGCCCAGGGGGCATGCCTGTCAGATACCGGGCGTTCTGCTCAACGATCCTGTCCTTAGTTTCGGCTTCCCGGATTGAAGCATTGAAGGAATTCTCCCGATCATCCAGGGCTTTTTGCCGGGACTCAAGCTCCTGGGCCATTTGCTCGATCTCCCCGTAGCGGGTTTGGATCTCCTGCTCCCGGTTATCCAGTTCCCGGCTCCGCAGTTCCAGGGCTTCCAGCCGTATGGCCAGCCGCTCGGCGTCCAGGGAGAGGGATTCCTCGCTTTCTGTTTTTTCCTGAGTCCGGCCCTCCCGGCCGATAAGGCGGTAGACCGGCGCCAGCACGGTTTTCGCATCGATAACATTTAGATAATCAAACCAAACGATCCCGCCCCCTGCCAGGGCCAGGATAAGAACCACTAAAACGATAACCTTTCCCACGATTCATCGCCCTCCCAGACAACAACATTATAGTATCGACATGCGGACCGTGGCAATTTAGCGCCCCGGCCCCGGACCGCGATCTTGACAAAAGCCTTTTTTGAAGCTATAAATGGCTCCGGTAGGGTGATGATCCCCTTATTTCACTGCATTTCAGCATAGTTTGACGGGCCGCTAGCTCAGCTGGTAGAGCAGCAGACTCTTAATCTGCGGGTCCTGAGTTCGATCCTCGGGCGGCTCAAACGTTAATTCCCTTTTCCCGTCACATTCCGGGACCGCCCGAGTCCCAAAACCGTCAAAATGAGGTATAATTTATAGTATGTCAACCGTAAAAGCGTACTATGATGGCATTACCTTTTGCCCCATTGAAGCCCTGGATATTCCCAGGGGGAAAGTTGTTAATCTGACCATAGGTGAAGATGATACAGTAAACCCTGACATAGCGAAAAAGCTGGCCCAACTGGCCGCTATCAACGGTAATTTTGAAAAACTCAATGAAACGGAACCTCTCCCTCCTGAATTTGATGAGATACTGGCCCAACGGGTTAATTTTTCCCGAGGGCTTGATTTGTGAACGTTTTCATCCTGGATTCAAACATTGTTTCATTCTACATACGGCAGAATCAGAAGATTATCCGGAGGGTTCAGGACGAACTGATGGCGCAAAATGAGGGATCAAAAAAGCCTCATTGAGGATGCGGACATCTTGACGGCGGCATTCTGCTTGAACCACGGCTTTACCCTGGTGACCAATAATACCGGCCACTTTCAGGCCATTCCCGGCTTGCGGTTTTGCGATTGGGCATGAAGGGCCGAAATGGGTTGGGGGGTAGCCCGCAACGGAGTGCGGGCGGAGGGGGGGCCGAAACCAACACAGCCACCGGCGGAAAATTGTCCGTGGTAGCCGGCCCCCCCTTATCTCCGCTTGACCGGTTTTTGTGTTTTTGGTAAAGTGGTTGGTATCTGTGAGAGCTTGCGGGAATAGCTCAGTGGTAGAGCGCGACCTTGCCAAGGTCGATGTCGCGGGTCCAACTCCCGTTTCCCGCTTTTCCCTATAAAATTTACGGCAGCCTCATTCCCCAGGAAAAGAGGGCCTGAAAAAGGCCGATGAGGAAGCCGAGGATGGCGCCGAAAACATCGATCCACTTGAGCTGGTTTGCCATCACGTCCAGGATGATTCCCTCCACCCGGAGCATGTCCAGGCGGTTGATCTGGTTCCGCACCATGGCCCGCACGTCAATGGCCCCCAGAAAAGTTTCAATCTGCGAATCCGCGGCGAGAAACAGCTTTTCCGTGATCAGGCTTTCCAGGGTTTCAGGGCCCTCCGGCCCGGCGGGGGGGCTTGCCGGGGGGGCTTGCCGGGAGTCTTGGGGGCTTTGGGGGCCTTGCTCTGAATCCAGCAGGTCCTTCAGGGCCGCCTTGAGGACCCCGCCGTCGAATAGGCCGTCCCCGGCATAGGCAATGATCCGCTTCCGCACATCGTCACGGTTCCCCGCGTCTTCCAGCCTTTGGATAAGGCTGTCGATGATGGCGGGCATGTTCTCCTTGATGCTGTAATCAAATTGGCCCGAGGTAACGATGAGCCGCTGGAGGGGCGCCAGGCTGTCCAGGACGATCTTATCGACTAAATCCCGCCCCATGACCGCCAACTGGTCACGGGTCTCCGGTTTCCGCAAAAACCCAACGAGGCCCTCCAGGACCCGGGGGTAGAGCTTTTCCGCGGTCCCCTCAAAGAGGCCGGGAAGCCGGCCGCTGTACCCCGAAAGGCCCTGGCGGAACCGTTCCCGCAGTTCAGGGCTCCGCAGCCGCTCCCTGAGGGTCTCCGGGGTAAGGAGTTCCCGCTCTACCATGGCCCCGATGCTTTCCGCCAGCCTGGCCCGTTCCCTGGGAAGGATTCCGGGGGTAAAGGGAATCCTCCACCGAAAAAAGTAGCAGGGCCGGAGGGGGCGGAACAGCATCCTGATGGCCAGCACATTGGTGACAAAGCCGATCGCCGCGCCGGCCAGGGGGGGGACGCAGAAGAGGATGATCTCTTTCATTGGAGCAGGGTTTCCGCGGCGGTTAGGGCCTGGGCTTCCGCGGCGTAAATATCCAGGGTCTGTTCCGGCAGCCAGCCCTGGGAATCAAAGCCCGCGGCGCCCCGGCCTTCCACCAGGACCCAGGCTTCAAAGGAGGCGGCCCGGCTCCCCGCGGCCGGACCGGAGGGGATACGGCGTTCCAGAATCCGTACCACCGAGCCCCGCCGCAGGTAACCAAGGGAAAGACTCTGGCTGTCCGGCTTCTGGGCCACGTGGGTGTAGGAGACATTCACCACCCCAAATCCTATCTCTTCCCGCGAAAGCGGGGGGGCGGCCGGGGGAATCAGGCGGATCTCCTCCTTTTGCCCGCAGGAAAGGGGGAAAAAAAGCAGGGAAACGATAAAAAAGAGCCCCGGCAAGTGACAGAAACCATTAAACCCTTGACCAGGAGGATTAGTTAAACATATTCTCATACAGCTCTATGAAAAATATAGTGGTTTTTTCCTTCTTCGTCTGCACGGGCTTCCAGGCTCTCCTTTGGGCGGAGACGGCCAAGGGTCCCTACGCCCTGTCCCTAAGCCCCCAGTTCGGCGTGCTCCTGGGGAAGGGGGAGGAACAGGTCTACAAGGGCGAGGATTCGGATGAACTGCTGAGCGAACTCCTTTGGGATATTAAGCCCCTCATGTATGTGGGGACGAAACTGGAATTCGCGCGCCGGGACCCGACCGCGGGCTTTGGATTTTTCAGTTCCCTGTCGGTGAAGTACGGCCTCCCCCTGGAATCCGGCAACATGGAGGACCGGGACTGGATTTGGCCCGGGGGGCGGCTTACCAACTATTCCCACCACGACAACGCCACCGCCGGGGCCCTGCTTGCGGATCTGATGCTGGGGCCGAGCCTGCCCTTGGGGTCTTCCTTCGCGGCCCGCCTTTCCCTGGGCCTTTCCTACGCCCACTTCGGCTGGACCGCCCGGGACGGATACCTCCGCTACGGGAAGAGCGTAGGCGGCGACTATAAATATAAACCCCTGGAAGATTCCGATCCCCGGGTACCTGTAAGCGGGACCGTGGTCTCCTACGCCCAGGACTGGGTGTTTATGCCCATGGGCCTTTCCCTTTTGCTATGGCCTAACCGCCTGTTCTCCGGGTCCCTCTGGTTTTACGCGGGTCCCGTGTTCAAGTTCCTGGGCAGGGACACGCATCCGGTTACGTCTACCCAATACCGGGATGAAATGAGTTCCGGCTATTCCCTGGACCGGGGGGGGGAATTCCGTTTTTCCCCCCTGGAACGGCTGTCCCTCCGGCTTAGCTGTTCCTGGCGCAGCGCGGCCGCGGATCCCCACGGCAGAACTTCTTCACGGCAAGCCGGCCAGGATTGGCAGTTTAGGGGCAATATCGCGGGGGGCCGCTTTCAGACAGTGGACCTAGGGATTGGCCTGGAGGTACGCTTTTAAGGCGGGAAGGAGCTTGGTGTCCGAGGGGGCAAAGTCCAGGGTTTCTATTTCCCCCAGGGTGGCCCATTTCCATTCTTCATGGTCCGTCAGGCTGAGGGCCGCGGCAAAACCGTCATCGGTAAAGTAGATCCGGTGGGCCCGCAGGGTCCGTTCAAGGCCCTTATGCTCGAAGCGGGATACCCCCAGTTCCTCCCCCACCCGGATGGACAGGGAAAATTCTTCCTGGAATTCCCGAATCAGGGCCTCTTCGGGACTCTCCCCTGCCTCGACCTTGCCGCCGGGGAATTCCCACTTTCCCCCCAGGCTGCCCCCCGGTATCCGGCGGGCAATAAAAAACCTGGAGTCCCGCAGGGCGATGCCCGCCACCGAGAAGGCGGCGTCTTTTACCGCCGGTTTTTCTCCCCCGCCGTTTTCCCCCATAGGCAAGCCCGTCCCCGGAGGGCTACAGGAGCAGGACCCTGGGGAAAACGAAGTGCAGGACCGCGGCGGCCATGACGGCGAACCCAATCCAGCGGCGGTTCACCGTGATAAGTTCCCGCATCCTGCCGTCCCCTTCCTCAAAAAAACTGCGGCCATGGTAGTAGTCAAAGAGGAGGATAAAGCCGGAAACCAGCCCCGCGGCTGCGGGAACCAGGTCCCCGATGACCGGAATATCCCCCTCGATAGGCGAAAGAAGCTTGAGCAGCCCCATAAGGGCGCATAATACACCTAAAATCAGCCTAAACGTCTCATTTTGTAATGAAAAGTGAATCTCGGCCTCTATGGCGCTCCCCTTCCCTTCCTCGCTATTTGAAAAAAGAAGGAAGCCCCCCAGGGCGTTAAGCAAAATCGATAGGAAATAAAATTGGATCATCCCACCCCCGTAAGCAATACATCATCCAGGGATTTTACTTTGTTTTGACCCTAAATGCAAGACCGCCCTCTTTTTCGGCTTTTTCCGGCGCCGCGGAGAGCTCAATCAGGAGTTCCTTTTCCTCAAAGGGCACGGAAAACCGGAATTCCTCCGTTTGGCGGGCGCTCAGAACCACCCGGTAGGGGTAGGGCGATTCGGAGTCCCCGCCCAGGGGGGAGACGCTGATATACAGGGGGCCGGTATACGCTTCCCCCCGGAGGGTCTTTTTGAGGATGACCACCGCGGCCCCGTCGTAGCGGACCGCGGACAGGGAAATCCGGTTGCCGTAAAAGTCCTGGCCGTCCCAAAGGCCGGAAAAGCTTATCACCAGGGTGATGAGGATCAGGGCCGCCATGGTACCGAAGAGGATGGCGTTGGACCGGGAAGCAAGCAGGGGCCGCAGCAGGCTGAATTTGGGCTTTTCCTGTTCCCCGTACAGGGCCTGCACCGAAGCGGGAGCCCTTGCAAGCCGCCGCTCCCGGGAGTAATAGAACTTCGGCCCCTCATCGCCCGGGCGGTTTTCGTTCAGGGGAAGGCCCTCGTTGGGGCGGCTCCCCTTGGGGGCTCCCTCATCCATAGGTTCCTCCCCCCGGACTTCCGGGAAGCCAGGCCCGGCCCGCCAGGTCTGCGGCCAGGTCCGCCAGTTCCAGGGGATCGGTAAAGCGGTTCGCCATTTCCCCGGCGGCCCTGATGAGCAGGCCGGCCCCCGCCAGGGCGCAGGCGTAGAGATCCGCAGGCCGGCATCCGGCGGCCATGGCCCGGCGCCGCGCGGCAATGCCGGCGCAGAGCCCCGCCAGGAGATCCCCCGAGCCGCCGACGGCCAGCGAGGGATTCATGCCGTCCACCACCGCCAGGTCCCCGGCGGGGGAGGCTATGAACAGGACATGGCTCTTGAAAAGAAAGACCGCCCGCTTTTCCCTGGCCAGGGCCGGGAGCAGGCGGGCCGGATCGGAGAGAATCTCCTCCCTGGGCAGCCCGGTATAGGCCGCCAGTTCCCCCGGATGGGGGGTAAGGAGGGCATTCCCGTGAAAAACCCTATCCTTGGCCAGGTGGATCGCATCGGCGTCCAGCACCAGGGGGGTTCCCCCCTCCTCCAGGGCCAGGGCCTCCTCCAGGGAACGCCGCCTTTCCGGTCCCCTGCCCCAGCCGGGGCCCAGGAGCAGGGCGTCGGCCTTGAAGCGGGGACCGGCGGCCTGTTCTTCCGCCACCATGATCCCCGAAGCGCCGACCGCCAGGACGCTCTGGATGGCCGGATCGACCAGGAGCCGGACCAGGCCCGCGCCCGCGGCCTGGGCCCCGCGGGCGGCGATGGCGGCCGCGCCGGAGGAGCCCGGCGCCCCGGCCCGGATTTCAACCAGGCCCCGGCCGTACTTGTAGGAATCCGGGGGAACCGGCGGTATAAGGGTACGGCTGTAGTCCCAGTCCACCAGTTCCGCAGCCCGGTACTTTTCCGTTAGGGCTTCGGGGAAGATGCCGCCGGTGTGGAGCACCCTGCCGCAGAAAGGCCGGGCCGCGGGCTTGTAGAGGCAGAGCTTCTCCGGCTCCAGGGCAAGGGTGGCGCCGGCCTCCACCAGAGGCATGCCGGGCTTCCAGTCGTCGGAAAGGCCGGAGGGGACATCCACGGAAACCAGGAGGGAACCCCGGCGCCGGCTGTTTGCCAGGGCGGCCAAGGCGGCGGCCTCCCCCCGCAGGGCTCCCCGCAGGCCCGTGCCGGAAAGGCCGTCGATGATAAGGGCGGCCCCTTCCAGGATGGGGCGGAGGACTTGCTCCCCGTCCAGGGCTGAAGCCGCGGGGACCCCCAGCTTTAGGAGGGAACGGTACAGCAGCGACCGGGGATTCTCCTCCTCCCCGCCGGGAATTTTTGTCACCAGGAGGGCCGCCTTTTCCGCCTCCAGCTTCCCCAGGAAGATGAGGGAGCGGAGGATGACCATGGCGTCCGCGCCGTTGTTGCCCGCCCCCGCCAGAATCACCGTGGAGGGCCCCGAAGGGGCCTCCCTGAACAGGCGGGGGAAGCTGTCCAGCAGGGACCCCGCGGCCCGGCGGCCCGCGGCCTCCACCAGGGCAAACTGATTAAGGGACCACTCGGACTGGGCTTCCGCATCCATGGCCTGGGATGCGGCTGCGGTGACAAGAACCTCCCTGCCCGCCGCCCTCAAGAGCCCCCCTCGGCCAGAATCTTGTCGGTCCGCCACCAGACGAGTCTGACCTCAAATTCGCTCACCAGGAGGGCGGAAAGAATGCCCTCGCCGGAAAGGTTGAAGCTGTTCAGGTACAGTTCCTCCCCCTCCACCCGGATGAGGCCGTGCCGCTGTTCCAGACTGGTTGAGGGAGTCACGGCCTGGGACTTCTCCCCCCGGTCTTCCCGGCGGAGGATGAGGAGGGAGTAGCCTTCTTCCTCGGGGGATGAAAAGAATACCCTGCCCCCCCGGACCACGCCCATCATGGTGTAGAGCATCCGGGCCGTTTCCCGGCGGCCGTTAACCGTGACCGGTTCCTCCAAAAAGGGGACCTCCAGACAGCCGGTGTAGGAACCGGTTTCAATATCCATGACCCAGACCAGGGAACTGTAGGGCTCGGTACCGGTGCGGGCGCCGGTGGAATCGTCGTAGATATTCCGGTAGTAATCCACCTTGATGTAGAGTTCCCGGGCGTCCGGGGCGGCCATGATGGAATCCACCGAAACAAAGCCCGAAGGCCAATCCGCGGGCGTGGGGACGGCGTTGTTTTTCAGGTTGAGGACCGAAAGAATCTCCCCGCTTGAGGAGTACCAGTGGACCGTCCAGCCCGCGGCCTCCCGGCAAACCACCGCCACTTCGTCCTGCGCGGAGGTGTAGAGCCCGGTAATCCGGGAAAAGGGACTGCCCCCGATGCCGCCCTGGCCCAGGTACTCTATAAAGCGGCCGTCCTGGTCAAAGTGAAGGACGATACTGTCCAGCAGGGCCCTGCTCTCCGCATCGTAGCCGTGGCGCTCGTCGGGCAGCCGGTCCTCCACGTAGATGTGCTTGCGGGAATCCACGGCGATCCGCCCCGGCGAGCGCAGGGGATAGGTAAAGGCCCAGCGGGTTACCGTGACATCCTCGCCGATGTTGGTTCTCAGGCTCAGGGGGACGGGGTTGGACTCGTCGTTGTAGATCATAAACAGCAGGTCGCCGTAGGAATTGTAGCGGACGATTTTGTTCCCGTTCCCGTCGGCTATATAAAAAAGGCCGTCCCGCATGGCAAGGCCCACCCGGCTCAGACCCCGGTCCCCCTGCAGGTTGTAGAGGGCCAGCTGATCCTCCATGCGGCCGATCTCCAGGGTAAAAAGGTCCTCCCGGGCGATGGAGTCTATCTCCCCCCGGGAGCAGGCCCCCAGGGCCAGGATGACGAAAAGAGCGGCAACGGTAAACTTCACAAAAAAAACCTTAAGCCCCCGCCGGTCCCTTGTCAACCTTGGTATACCTCCTTACCTCCGTCGTTTTTTATACTAGAGTTGTTCAAAAACCTCAGTTTTTGAACAACCTCCGCTGAAAAACAGCAAAATATGAAGTATTTTGCGAGACTTGTTCGATAACCCGAACCCGATAGGGTTCAGTAAAACAGGTTATCGAACAAGTCCACTATACAGACGTTGTGGTTCGCTGTCAAGGGAGCGTTCACGGGGAGGCATCGCCCTGTCAGGGCCGGGCGGGGCCTATAGTCCCTCAAATACATCGGCCATGATTCCCGCCAGGCCGGGCCTGTTTTTTGCATCGTAGAGGAATTGCAGGGCCCGGCGGCTTTCGGCGATGACGGTTTGCCGCTGTAAATTGGACGGCGAAAAAACAAAACCCCGGGTATCGGCCTCGGCGGAATTGATTGTTTCGCCGGTCAGCACATCGTACAGGGTAAAACGTACGGAAGCGGTGATATTGGGCGGGATATTGTAGGCCGCTACGGCCCCCGAAAGGCGGGTTTCGGCAAAAACAATGACGGCGAAGCGGGCGGGAAAGGTTTTAATGTTCGCGTTGATATAGGCCATGACAGCCGCTTCGTCGAGGGACGTAGTGTTGGCATACTGAGAAGGCAGGTTGAACTGGACGGCGCTTAAACCGAACTGACGGGAGAGCGCTGTTTTAAACTGGTTTATCACCAGGTTGGCGGAATTTAAAACATCGCCGTCTTCGGTTTGTATTACCTCTATGCCCGAAACAAAGATTTTCGAAGAGTCTTTCATATCCGCAACGGCGGAGCGGAACGAGGCGAGGGAGGACTGCCCGGCCGGCGTGAGCACAAGGGCGGAAGCCTCTTTTTCCATGGTAAACACGCCAAAATCCTGCAAGGCCCGGACTATGCCGTCGTAATAACGCGGCGAATCGTAGATGATCCGGGCGGGGTTTCCGTCTATGGTCTCGGCAAAAATAACCGTATCGCGGTACAGTTTTTTACAGAAGTTTTCGGTCTGCGCCAGGTATTCCCCCTGGCTGCTTGTTCCGGCAAAGGATAGGGTAACACAGTTGTCCCGAAGCCATGCATAATAATCGACGTAACCGGCGGGTTTATTCCCGGAAAGCCGGGTTATGCCCTTTACCTTTTGCGCGAAAAAACGGTAGGCCAGCAAGGCGGCTTCCTCGTTTTCGATGTAGCGCAGCGCCTTTTGATAGTCGGCCATTTCCATGGCGGCCAGGATACGGGCCGTATAGGCGCCGCCCTGGTTTTCAATTTTCCGCGCAAGCTCCCGGACCCCGCTTAAAGGGACCCGGGTGGAAAAAGACGATGTTTCCACATATACCGTATACGCATCGGCAATATCGCTG
This sequence comes from Treponema sp., assembly GCA_031274285.1. Taxonomy (GTDB): domain Bacteria; phylum Spirochaetota; class Spirochaetia; order Treponematales; family Breznakiellaceae; genus JAISFT01. The sequence goes on from JAISQJ010000052.1 coordinate 18,052, forward strand.
TCATAGCCTTCCTCGCGGACGCTTATATCGGTAAGGCTCTCTACCCGAGTGCCTATTGACGAGGCGAAGTTTTGCAGCGCATGTTGCCATGCGCCGGTAAAGGCGGCCTGTTCCGTCGCCTGGGGCGTTGAAACACCCACGCTGTACTTGACATCCGCCGTGTCGCGGGGCGGGTTTGTGTCCCAGTTGGGGGGAACCTGGGCGAACAGCCCCGCGCAGAAACACAATCCAAACATCAGTACCCATAGCTTTTTCATACAATCCTCCGTTTTTTCATCTATTTTTCGCCTGTACAAGGGCAAACTTGACAGCGTCCCATGGCCGGCGTATTATTTTTGGGCATATTGTAAAACTCAAAACA
>JAISQJ010000085.1 GCA_031274285.1 Treponema sp.
TTTTCCGTGCAGGCGGTGGCGGAACGGCTGGTCCTGGAGGGGCGGATCAACATTGGGGAGGATGTTTCGGTTATTTCCTCCCCCAGGGGCTTTCTGCTGGGCCTTCCGGGCATGGGGAAACAGGGGCTTAAGGACCAGGCCGCCGCGGTTTGGAGGGAGGGGATCCTTACCCTTTCCAACCTGGAGGCGGAAAATCTGGAGCCCCTGGTCCTCCTGTCCCTGAGGTCCCAGGGCCGGAATGCTGAAGCGGGGCCCGGCATATTTGTGGGGCGGCTGGTGCGGGAAAGCCTTTTTGCCTTTCCCCTGCCCATGAAGTTTATCCTTTTGGGCTCCTTCTTCCTAACCGTGTTCCTGCTGGTGTTCCTGCTTTTTAACCTGCGGCAGGACAGCATGACGGTGATTCGCAGCCGCCTGAAGCGGCTCCAAAGCGGCCTGCTCCGGCAGTATTATGAGCATAAAGGGGACATGGATTGGAAGCGCTGGGCCCGTGAACTGGAGCAGCGGCGCGCCGAGGTCCGGGCCGAAATAAAGCGGGATCTGCGCCGGGGGCGGAAAAATTCCCCGGTCCAGGCGGAGCTTGATACCCTTATCGACCTTACCTGGGATGAGCTGGTGGCCTCCATAGGCAGCCGCCCCGCCGCGGAAATTGACGAGGAAAAGCTGCGGGCCATGATTAGGGACATTGTTTCGGACGCCGGGGCCCCGGAGGCCGGAGACCCGGAAGCTAGAGACCGAAAGGACGGCCCCGCGGGGACGGAAACCGCTGAGGAGCTTGAAGAACCTGAGGAACTTGAAGAACTTGCGGAAGCCGATGAGCCCGATGAGCTTGCGGAATCTGAGGACCTGGAAGAGCTTGACGCCTTAGAGGAACTTGACCAGGCCATGGAAACGGCGGATGAACCGGAGGAGCTTACCGGGCTGGAGCCGGTGGAGGATGAGGAAATGTTGGAAGAGATGGACGAAGAAAAATCCCCGGAAGGGACCCTGGTTACCCCGGCGGCGTTCGAACCTGGACCGGAAGCGGAACTGGAACCCCTGGAAGAGGCTTCCGAAATCAATCCCTCCGAGACCAATCCCCCTGAAACCAAGCCCCCCGAGGCTTCGGCAAAGTCTTCCGAGGCCAAGTCCCCTGAGGCCCCGGCCAAGCCCTCCGAAGACCTGGACGCCATTGCCAGCCGGATCGAATTCGGCCTGGGGGAAGAGTCCGGGGAGGGGGAAGACGGGGGGGCTATGAATCTGGATATGTCCTCCCCCTTTGCGGCCCTTAGTTTTGAATCCCCCGGTTTTTCCGGCGGGGATGGGGGGGAAGAAGACAGGGAAAGCGGGGAACAGGGTAAAAAAAAACTACCCGTTGAGGCCGGTGACGATTCCGGCCTGGAGGAAATAACCGGGGACGGCGGCCTTCCCTTTATCTACCAGCCTTTCCTGTTTCCGGGAAACGCCAAGCCCCTGGCCCTGCGGCCCATTGCGGATCAGGGGGGGGAACCCATTCGGGAGCAAAACGGCGTTCACCTGATAAACAGCGAGATTCTGGACCCCAGCCAGGAAAATTCCGGCCATTTGGACCCCAAATTCCTTCACCTGGTGAAATCGATAATCGGGAACAAGGATTAGGCGCGGCTGCGCGCCGCCACCGGCATGAAAAAAGCCCCCTGGACGGGGGCTTTTTAAGTTTCAGGGGCCCTTTTGGGCGGCCTTTCTATTCGTTCTTGGCGGCGGCGAGGTCCAGCTCCGCAAGGATGGCTTCTTCCGTTTCTTTGTCAAAGTACCGGGCCTTGTCCATGTGGGGCACAAAGCTTACCTCATCGCCCACCTTGAAGGTGTGGTGAGGCTCGGTCCGGGCTACCAGGGGCTGGGTGGCGGTGGTTACCCACAGGTGGATGTCGGCGCCCAGGGGCTCAACCACGGTGATCTTTACCGCGAAGCTGTTGTCCACCGGGCCGGTGGGGGAGAAGGTGAGGTCTTCCGGCCGGATGCCGAAGAACACTTCTTTGCCCACATACTTTTTAAGATAGTCCGCATGGCTGGCATGGGGCTTAAGCTTAAAGGAGCCTTCGTCCATGACCACACTGCCCCCCTCTTCCGTCACTTTGACGGTAAGGAAGTTCATGGGGGGGGATCCGATAAAGCCGGCGACAAACTTGTTGATGGGGTGGTTGTAGAGGTACAGGGGGGAACCGATCTGCTGGATCTTCCCGTCCTTCATAACCACGATCTTGTTCGCCATGGTCATGGCTTCCACCTGGTCGTGGGTAACGTAGATCATGGTGGCGTTAAGCCGGTGGTGCAGGTCGGAAAGCTCGGCCCGCATCTGGACACGGAGTTTGGCGTCCAGGTTGGAGAGGGGTTCGTCAAAGAGGAACACCTTGGGGTTCCTGACGATGGCCCGGCCTACGGCAACGCGCTGCCGCTGACCGCCGGAAAGGGCCTTGGGTTTGCGGTCCAGGAACTTTTCGATGTCCAGGATCCGGGCGGCTTCGTGGACCCGGCGGTCAATTTCGCTCTTTTCGACCTTTTTGATCCGGAGCCCGAAGGCCATATTGTCGTAAACGGTCATGTGGGGGTACAGCGCGTAGTTCTGGAATACCATGGCGATATTCCGGTCCTTGGGGGGAACATCGTTCATCAGCTCCCCGTCGATATAAAGCTCGCCTTCGGTTATGTCTTCCAGACCGGCGACCATCCGCAGGGTGGTGGATTTTCCACACCCGGAGGGACCTACAAAGACAACGAATTCCTTGTCTTCGACCACGATGTTGGCATTGTCCACCGCGCGGACATTGCCTTCATACACTTTGGAGATACCTTTCAGTTCTACCTTTGCCATAATATGGCCTCCCTGTTAGGTTAGTTTATAAAGCCAGCATAAGCCCGGCCTGGGGAAAAGTCAAGAAAAATATGTATCCTCCGTCCGAACAGACTACCTATTTTCATATAAGAATACGCTTTCATAGCAAGAAAAAAATTTTTTAGGGCAAACCGGTGTATACGCCCACCGTTTTGGGCTATACTGTACACGTAACCGGGGGGCCGGGGACCCGGGCTCCGGGGTTTTAGGGCTTGTAGGCCCTAAGGAGAGTCTTATGAGAAAAATATCCATGCATTGCGGACCCCTGCTGGGGGTCTTGTTGGGGGGCCTGCTGGCCGCTTCCTGTGCCGGGGGCGGAGGGGGAGGGGATTCCGATGTCCTTGATACCAAGACCTTCTGGGCCCAGAGTGCCATCGACGATACCTATTACCAGCTTACCGCAGACCTGCTGGCCATAGGGAACCACTGCACGGTCTGGGTGGAAAGGGAATCCCGGGGCCGGGTAAGCGCCCAAGGCGCCCGGAACGTGGCCGCCGCCTATGACTCCGGGGTGTACCCTGCCATGATGGATAACTTTGTCATTTCTGGGCAGATATCAGACGGCTCTACGGTGAATACCATGGAATATGCCGATGTCGATGGAGACGGGAAGCTCTGTATCCTGCTCCTGGACATCAAGGACGGTTGGACGCCGGGGAGTGGGTACGTGGACGGGTACTTTTGGCCGGGAAATCTCTTTGGGAGTACTTCCTATCCCAATTCCAACCAAAAGGACATGATCTACGTGGACGCCTATCCGGGGACCCCGGGCTCGGATTCTTCCAACAGCACCCTGGCCCACGAGCTGCAGCACCTGTTGAACTTCACTGCTTCTTACCTTTCTTCCACCAGGAATGGCACCCTGATGGATCTTTGGATTGACGAGGGCCTTTCCTCCGCGGCCGAATACGTGTACCAGGGGAGCCATGTTACGAACCGGGTAAACTGGTACAATACCGACCTATACGGAACCATTGCCAAGGGGAACAATTTTTTCAGATGGGAAAATAACGGTAAAACAGGGAGCCCCAACTCGGTGTTGGACGAATACGCCACGGTGTACCTGTTCTTCCAGTGGCTTAGGATACAATCCGGGGGAACAAACGGCATCTATAAGAACATCATCAGTTCCCAAAAGGCTGATTACCGGGCGGTAACTGAGGCTGTATATGACTCCTTGACGAGTAGTGTGATGACCGATGGTGAAGACTGGGATTCCCTGCTCAAGACCTGGCTGGCGGCTAACTACATCAATGCCCCGTCAGGGCCCTATGGCTATGGTAACGATCCGGTACTCAAGGATGTTCATGCCAAGACCGCCCCTGCGACGCCAACTACCCTTTCGCTTTACCCCGGCGAGGGGGTTTACAGCGTTATTAGTCCCTCCTACACTGCTTCGCCCAGCGGAAGCATTAAGTACGCCGGGCTCAACAAGGCTAGTCCATCGATTACCAGTTATAATAATGGGGACTGGCTCCTCACCTATAATGCGAATACTAATAAGGGTGCGGAGTCTGAAAATGGGAGCCTGACCGGGAACGCCGCCAATGTGGTTCCATCGGCGGCCCGGACCGTGGGGGACCTGGACTACCGTATCGACTTTAGGGGCCCGGACCTGGTGTTCCCCGTTCCCTTTGTGTTGGGAGGGGAGGAATAGGGAGCCCGGGGCAGCAGCGTTTATGCTTACGGAGGATACACCCCTCACCGGCGTGGCAGGAACACAGTGTATTAATTTCCTTTGGGGTCCTGGCCGGTAAACTCACAGCGGGGCCCCCCTTTGGTTCCCCCCGCTGTTATTTCCCGGCCACCCCCCAAAGAATTTAGCGGCTGTGTTCCTGCCACGTCAGCGACTACGATCAGGTGTATCCTCCATGTTTAATTATTGCATTTTTATCATCATAAAATGTTAATTTTTGGGGAAACTCATCCGCATCTGACAATCTCAATGTTTTGTCAATGCATTTTAGGCGAAGGATTGTGCTACAGAATATTCTTTTTGGAATAGCATACCATCATCGTCCTTTCCAATCCCTATTTTTCTCCCAATGAGATCAGATATATTGACAACAGCCCCATGTTTTGAAAAGATGTCTTGAAATTTAACTATATTATGTCCCCAATACACCATGCAACAGGCCATAGGTGCACCTTTATTATCGGTACTTCCATTAATAATAAACTTTAGACGTGTGTCATATAAAAAGCATATTGAAGATGCCTCACCAAAAATATAATATTTCCAATGAGCAGTATTTGGTGCTACCGGAATAAGGGCTAAAATATCGGAATTGTATTTTTTGTGCATTATGGCACATTTTTGAAGCCAATTTTTTATAGTAGTCCCCCGTTTTCTATCAGCGCCATAAGGCGGATTTATATATATTGTTTTAAAATTCCATTCTGCAGCAAGTCCATCATCTTTTGGAAGCATAAGCTCAACACGAGCATTGACAATTGAATGAGAATTGGAACATGGATCTAATGCTATTTCTCCATTAAACATCTCTCGTATTGCCTTTACATATTTTTCTGGTGTACACCAATGCTGTGAAAGCGAGTTTACATTACGCCCTGCGGCATCTGTTATTCTGTCTTTTGAAATCATTTATATACCTCCTGCCAATTCTTTTTTGACAAAAGAATAAGTTCCGATTTTAAGTCTGATATTGCTTTCTTGTTAGGTGTTATTATATTAAACCATGATGCAATTTTATGCTTGTTTTTCTCAAAATATGTTGTTAACGCAATGTCCGCGTCATAATTTATTTTGACTTTTGTAAATATATTGCCATGCTTATTTTCATTGTAGCTCTTATCAAATGCTTCTTTAACCACCCTGTTTTCATTTTTTGGATTAATAAGTAAATCAGTTATAAATTCACCAATACCATTGTCCGTAAGAAAAACAAGCCAATCATAAGACTGCGCCAATACTCTCAATTCTTTATTATAATTTTCAGCAGTAAACCAATTGCCATGATTGCTGATTATTCCACAGGTGAGAATAAAATTCTTTAATATTTGATAATTTCTGGAATCTATAATTTCCTGTAGAAGTTCATAATAATCTTTAATTAGAAATGTCCCGTCAGTATTTTGCAGTATACCACCAAGCGATCCATCACTACATCGAATGCGTTGAAGCGCCGATACGGTACGGGCAACATAAGAACCTTGTTTAGCCTTTTCAATGGTCTGCGGACCTTTTTTCATACCATCTTCAACACCTACTCTTTTACATTCAAACATTGCAAAAGGTCTGTTTAAGAGTTCACATATTTTATAAGAATTATGAATACTATCTATGTAAACATTAACAAATGAATTGCTTTTTGAAAAGATAGTACAGGCATTGCGAATAACTTTATTCCGGTCAATAAGCATAACACTTTTAGGGGCTATATTATTATCTATTTCAAAATGTTTCTTTTTTAGGAGAGCGCCGCTGATTGGCAAAGTGTTAATTTCAAATGGAGATGAAACAATTTGTCTGCTACCATGTAATGTGAATTCTACATTATGGGTAATATCCGAATTTGCAAACTCCGGCAATGGGCGTTCTATAGCAGTAAAACATTCTAATTTCCAGCTTTTTAATAAATAATAGGTTATTAATTCCACAAAAGTACCAAGCGCCCGTCCGGCAGCCTTCTTTTTATCATTCGTATAATGAAATACTTCGGTGGCAAGTAAATTTTGTAGTTTATCGACTGAATCGTATCCCACTTGAGACCCCTTGATGATCTTGAGTATATACTAACAGAAACCGGAAATTCAAGTCAAAAGTCCGTGTTATCCTTCGTAATGGGCCAGCATTTTCCTTAGGTTCCACAGCAGGTAGAGGGGTACATTTTGCCGTATCCTGGGCGTATCAATATTGTGCAATGAGGTCTTAACCGCCAGCCGGGGGGTATAGCGTCTGATGTACTCCGACAAGGATTTGGACCGGTCGCTTTTCCCCGATTTAACTTCAACCGGCACTATGTCTGTACCGTTTTGAATAACAAAGTCTACCTCGGCGCTGTTGCCGGAACGCCAAAAAAACGGGACCGTGTTGTATGCCTGTACCAGTTCGCACAGGGCATAGTTCTCCGTCAGGGCCCCTTTAAATTCCTTAAAAGGGCCGCCATCATCCTGCCCGAGCAGGGTATCGGCGGGAAGGCCGGACATCTTCCGCAAAAGGCCGCTGTCAGCCAGGTAGACTTTAAAGAAACTTTGATCCGCATAGGCCGAAAGAGGCAAGAAAGGTTTTTCGATCTTAGCAACCCTGTAGACCAGTCCGGCGCCGGTAAGCCATTCAAGGGCATCCTCAAGATCCTTGCCACGGCTTCCCGCCTTAACCTGGCTAAAAATGAACTTACTGTTTTCCTTTGCAAGCTGGCCGGGTATGGCCCGCCAAATAGCCTGCAGCCTGGGGAAATCCCCTCTTGGCGCATGTTTGGCAAAATCCAATTCATAACTGTCCAGAATCCGCTGCTGGACAGCTTCCAGCTTCTCCGGGTCCCTGCCTTCAATCCAGCTTGCCGCGGCCTCCGGCATGCCGCCGCAGATAAAAAAGGACCTTAGGTATTGTTCCAATTTTTCAGTGAAAAGAGGGGAAACTTTTTCTCCGGCCTCAAGATTTTCAAGATACCCGCAGAGCGGTCCCTCGTTATTGGCAAGGAGGAATTCATAAAAATTGAGGGGCCTCAGGGTAAGCATCTCGACCTTGCCCACGGGGAAGGGAAGAGGCTTGGACAGGGCTATCCCAAGAAGCGAACCCGCACAGGCAATGTGGTATTCCGGGGCATCTTCACAGAAGTATTTAAGACTCGTAAGGGCGCGGTTGCAGAACTGTATTTCGTCAAATATAACCAGCGTCAAGGCGGGGTCTATCGGCTTTTTCCGCAGAATACCCAGTTCGGCGATAATACGGCGGGGGTCAATATCTCCCTCAAAACGCCGCATAAGGGCATCGTTTCCTTCAAAATTGAAGTAGGCGGTATCGGCATAAAAACGCCGCCCCGCTTCCCGCAGAACCCAGGTTTTACCGCATTGCCGCATTCCCCGCAGGACCAGGGGCTTCCGCCCCTTGCCCTCTTTCCAGGCCCCCAGGTCCTTGAGTATGAGCCGTTCCATATCCTAAGCATATCGTTATGTGCCAATTTTGTCAATTTTATTGCGTTTTTGGTATGAAAAATGCGTGTGCTGGCATCGTTTACAGTATCACGCTAAAGATCCGCAGGCCCTGGCAGTCTACCCACTCCTCGCAGGGGCTTTGGTTCCCCTCCTGCCTGAAGTCGAAACTTACCAGGTAGCCGCTGCCTGCGCCCCGGCTTTTCAGGTAACCCGCCAGTTGGCCCTGGGCCGCCTTATGGCTGACCCCGCCGTGCCAGATTTTTAACTCAACAATAAATTCATCCCGGCCAAAGTTGACCACCAGGTCCATGCGCCGGGAATCGGCAAGCTGGCTTTCAATATGGTAAAAGCCCCGGCCATTTATGAGAGGCTTGAGGTAGGACAAAAATAGCAGCATGCCCTGGCGCTCAAGAAAAGGGGCGTCCTTTTTGTTGTACAACTGCCGGTAATGTTCGGCGAATTTCCGAAGGGCCAGTTCCATGTTAAAGCGGCCCCCGGCAATGACATCCTCCGCCAAAACGCCGGTGATCCGTTTTTGATCATCGTGGTGCGCGTCCTTGGACATAAAATAATCGGCTATAACCAGCTCGAATATTTTATTGCCGATACGAATCTTCCCGCCCTGCTGTTTTACAAAGCCGAACATCAGCGCCCATTCCACCGCAGGGTCCCGGATAGAGTAGGGTTTTTCCGTGCTTAAAAACAGCATGGCATAGATAAACCCGGAAAGGTCCTTATAGGACTCCAGATTTTTTATGATATCGTCAAACAGGGTGTTCTGCTCTTCGTTGACGATGTACCGTATTGCCTTTTGAATACCCTCCGCCGTCCAGTCTTTTCCAAATTCTTCATCAATGAGCTTACAAATATCAGAAACCAGGTAGGGGTAACCATCGGTATAATCATAAATGAGTGAGGAGATGGCAGGAATATCCATGCCGCTATGGTGATCGTTTTCGTATTCGATTAGCATGGCGGCAATTTCGGCAGGGTTAAAGGACATATCCACTTTAAAGTTTGCTGCAATATTCCAGGGGGAATTCCGCACCACGCCCTCAGCAGCGGTTGGGGTATAAACGCCTTCGTTTATCAATTTAAGTTTCAGATTTTTGATATCGTAGACCCCGGCCAGGATCACGCTTTGGAAGGTAAAATCCTTTCCCCTGTCCCGGGCCAAATACTTATCCCGCAGCATGCCCAGGAAGTGAATATAGACCCGGTTATTACTCGTTTTGTCTACTTCATCGATCATAAGGACGATCTTTTTGCCACGGCACATGCTGGTGATATGTTCACCAAGGGCCTTGAAATCGATGACCAAAGGGTTAACCCAGTCGGCGGCATAAGCCGGATCCTCCGCCGCAGCGCCGGATTGTATGGCCCGTTGAACGCGGCCCATGAAGGTATCACAAAAAGCCGCGGGGGTCTCAAAACTCTCATCCCCCAGTCCCTCAAAGCTGATCTGAGCCACGATATACTCATGGGCAAGGGTTTTTTCGAGCATGTTGAGGGTGGTGGTCTTGCCATACTGGCGGGCCCGGTTGATGGTAAAGTAATGCCCCTGGTCCACCATGGCCCGGATTTGGGCGAGTTTGCCCGAAATATCGGCCATGTAGTGCTTTTCGGGCACACAGAGCCCGGTAACGTTAAAATGGCGCATGGATTCAGTATACCGCAAGGTAAGTCTGCCTGTCAGACGAGGGGTCTTGTCCGGCCCCTCAAGGCGGTCCTCCGTCCAAACCTTGCTACAGTACCCCCTGGATGTTACACTCTCCGGAAACACTGCGGCGGACGCCGCCTGGCGGACACCGCCTTATACGGAGAATCACTTGTTTTTAAAGCGTTTGGACATATTCGGGTTTAAGTCTTTTGCCGACCGGACCCAGGTTGAGTTTGCCGAGGGGATCACCGCCCTGCTGGGCCCCAACGGCTGCGGCAAGTCCAACGTGGTGGACGCGGTCAAATGGGTCCTGGGGGAGCAGGCCTCCAAGGCGCTGCGGGCCGAGCGGATGGAAGACGTGATCTTCAACGGCACGGAGAACCGCAAGGCCCTGAACGTGGCGGAAGTAACCCTTACCATCGCCAACGAAGCGGGGCTCCTGCCCCTGGATGTGCCGGAAATCGAGATTAAGCGGCGGCTCTACCGCTCCGGGGAGAGCGAGTATTACATCAATGCCCAAAGCGTGCGCCTGCGGGAACTGCGGGAACTTTTCTGGGACACCGGGGTAGGGAAGGGGGCCTACTCGGTGATGGAACAGGGCCGGATAGACCAAATCCTTTCCTCCAAGCCGGAGGAGCGGCGCTACCTCTTTGAGGAGGCTGCGGGAATCACCCGCTATAAGCTGCGGGGGGCCGAGGCGGAGCGGAATCTGGCGAAAACCGAGGAAAACACCCGCCAGGTGGAGGGGGTGCTGGGGGAAATCAGGCGTTCCCACGACAGCCTCAAGGTCCAGTCGGAAAAAACCATCAAATACCGGGCCCTGCGGGAGGAGACCTTCAACCTGGAGCTGGATATTCAGCTTCTCAGGCTTAAGCAGTTCAAATACGAACTGAGCGGCAGAAAGGAAACCTTTGCCAAGCGCGAGGGGGAGCGGGATGCTATCCGGGCCGAGATGGAAGCGGCCAATAGATCCCTGGAAGAGAAAATGGACGAGGTAAACCTGATGGAGGAACAACTCGTCGAATACCAGAAGAACATCTACGGATTAACGGTGGAAAAGAACGCCAGGGAAAAGGAAGGGCGGCTCCTGGCCGAGCAGCGGGGGGAGATCCAGGGGAAGATTGGGCAGAACGAGGGCCGGGAAAAGGCTGTCCGGGGCAAGATTGAGGAGTTAAGCGCCGACGCCGGTGAACAGGATGCGGTGGTCCGGGATCGGCAGAAAAAAGCCGCGGACATCGACGGCAATATCAAGTCTTTCCAGGAAAATATCACCATCGCCAGTACCCGTATCGGGGATAACGAAAACCAGGTCCTCCGCCTGGAGGCCGAAATCCGCCGCATGGGGGAGGAGCAGGGGGGCTACGAAAAGGACCTGGCGGCCATTACCGACGATATTGTGGCCGCCCTGGATGCGGGCCTTAGGGAGGCCGGCTATTCCGTGGCGGAGCGCCGCCGCCTGGAGGCGGAACTGTCGGAGACCCTGGGCCGGGTGAGGACCCTGCTGGCCGGCAGGGAAGCCCTGATCCGGGACCTGGCCGCCGCCGCAGGCGCGGCCGCGGAGCAGGGGGGCGCCGGAAGCCCCGGTCCCCAGGAACTTGCCCACATCGCCTCCGGCCTGGCGGGAGCCCTGGGGGAGGCCGCGCTGGGCGCCGATAAGGCCCTGGAACTCTTTGAAAGCTACCGGAAAAGTTCCCCCGCGTTTATCGACGACTTTCTCAGTCCCGAGGGGATCATCACCCAGAAGCGGGCCCTGGACGCCAAAATCCGGCTTACCAAGGACGGCATAGAGGAACGCCGCGGCCTTATCAGCGCCCTGCGCCGGGATAATGCGGAGCTGGGGGAGCGGATCAACGAGTACCGTAAGACCCTGGAGGACCTGCGGGTAAACCGGGCCCAGGTGGAGGCCCAGGCCCATTCCGCGGAGGAACAGGCCCGGCTGATCCGCCGGGAACTTGCCGGCCAGGAGGGGCTCCTTAAAACCATCCGGGACGAGATTCTCCTGGACACCAAGCGGCTTGAGGAAACCAACGGCCGCATTGCCGCGGCGGGTGAGGAGATCGCCGGTATTGAGCGGCGGAGCGTCCTCCTGGCCAAAGAATCGGAAAAGCTGGAAAAGGACATTGCCAAGCGGAACGGGGATGTGGCGGGAAAGCAGGCGGCCATCAAAAAACGGGTGGCGGAACTTGCCAAGATCCAGGAAACCCTGGAAAAGATACACCTGGAACTGGTCCAGTCGGAGACGGAGATCAAGAACATCCAGGACAACTTCCGGGAAACCCATTCCAGGGACCTGCTGGAATTTGAGGAGCGGACCTTTCAGATTACCGCTTCCCCGCCGGAACTGCGGGAAAAGCTGGCGGCGGCCCGGGAGCGGCTGCGGAGCCTGGGATCGGTGAACCTGATGGCCCCGGAGGAATTTGCCGAGGTAAAGGAACGCTACGATTTTCTTACCAGCCAACTGGAAGACCTGAACAAGGCCCGCAGGGACCTGGAAAACCTAACCAGGGAGATCCGCTCGGAGTCCAAGGACCTTTTTGTAAGCGCCTACAACAAAATCAAACGGAATTTTCACAATATGTTCCGCCGTCTTTTCGGCGGGGGCCGGGCGGAACTGCGGCTTTTGGATGAAAATCACGTGCTGGAATCGGGGATAGAAATTTACGCCCAGCCGCCGGGGAAAAAGCTGGAAAATATCAACCTCCTTTCCGGGGGGGAAAAATCCATGACCGCCGTGGCCCTGCTCTTTGCCACCCACATGGTGCGGCCTTCGCCGTTCTGCCTTTTGGACGAGATTGACGCGGCCCTGGACGAGGCCAATGTGGGCCGCTTTGTGCAGCTCCTGCGGGAATTTGCCCGCATAAGCCAGTTCATCGTGATAACCCACAACAAGCGGACCATTACCGGGGCAAGTACCCTGCTGGGCGTCACCATGGAAGAATCGGGGGTAAGCAAGATGATCTCCACCCGGCTGGAGAACAACGACAAGGCGGCCCCCCTGCCGGAGAGCGAAGCCTATGAAGAAGAGGATGTGGAATACGAGGACGGCAGGGAACTGCCCATCGGCATAGACGATCCCGCCCAGGTCAGCGAGGCGGAACTGCGGCCCATCAGAACAAGCCGGGCGCAGACCGCAACGACAACCGGCGGGGCCGCAGACGATATTACTCCCTTACAACCTTGACCAATGCCAAAGCCGGCGGCTGGGAACAGTGGTACACCCGGATGGTCTTATCGACGCCGGGAATAAGCTCGACATAGTTGTCGCTCATTTTAGTCCGGTCATCGGCGCTTGTAAGATAGGCAAAGGGCACGTAAGTTTCCCCCCGCAGGGTGACCAGGTAATCGTCCCCGTCTTTTTGGGAGGAAACGATAGAAGCCTTAAATGGGGGGAAATGGTAGGACCGGTAATTCCCCCGCAGGCTGGCGGCGGGATCAATGCTGTTGTTGTTTAAGGGGCGGACAAAGTAAAAACCTTTCAATAGGTCCCCTTTGGCTTCAAAGGCGGGTAGTTCGTTAAAAGAATGTTTACCCAGGGACAGGGCCGCCGTTTTTAGCTCCCCCTTTTCACCTGTAAAACTCATGTAGCCGTATTCCAATTCCAGGGGCAGGGCCTGGGGACTTTCGTTCAGCACGGTAATATAAGCCTGGCCCTCAAATACCCGGATAATGAGTTTTTGCGGGGCAAAGGCCCGCTTAAGGAAGTAGAACGAAATTTTCCGGGTCAGGTAATAATCCACCGTGGTCCAGCCGGTCTCCGGCCAGCAGTCGTTGTACATCCAGATAAGGGCCCCGGAAGTATGCTCCCTGCGGCGCAGGGCCTCCACCAGCTCCCGGTAGTTTACCCCCTGGAGAATCCCGGCGTAGAGGAGGTAGCCGTCTTCGTCCAGACTTTCCGCGGGGAACAGGTTGTAGCCCACGTGGAGCAGGAGGTTTTTCCCCTTGGAGTGGCCCATAAAATACTCGTGGTGCTTCCAGGAAACACTTTCAAAAGAAACCTTTTCCCCCGCGTGGTAGCGCTCAACGGAACTGCGCCGCAGGGGGCCGTGGTAGCCGTACTCGCTGGAAAAACGGACCATGCCCGCCAGGGTGTCCAGGGATTCGTAGCGTTTCCGCTTCATCATGGCTTCCGACCGGGGGAGATTTTCCGGGTTCTCTATCTTGGAGATGAGCTTCCATGCGTGAATATCGCCGGCAAAAGGATCATTGGCGGTGGCGCCAAAGAAGGGGGAACAGGGCATATAGGGAATAAGGGGGGAATGGGCCCGCACCGCCCGGGGCTGGATATAGTTAAATATCTTGTAGCCGTAAAAATAAGCGGGATCCATGGGCGGGGGGAACCAGTCGGTGTAGGATTCGTGAATCTCGTTGTTCCCCGTCCAGACCGCCATACAGGCGAAGTGGGCCAGCCGCCGGGCCTGATAATGGGCCTCCTTTTCCGCCTCGTAGAGAAAATCTTCCCGGTAATCGGGGTAGTAGGCGCAGGCGTACATAAAATCGTGCATCAGCATAATGCCGTTTTTTGAGCAGAGGTCGTAGAAATAATCCGGCTCGTAAACCCCGCCGCCCCACATCCGCAGCATGGTAAAATGCTGTTCCCTGGCCTCTTCCACCAGGACGCGGTATTTTTCCGGGGGAGTCCGCATATAAATGGAATCCGTGGGGACCCAGTTTCCCCCCTTGCAGTACACCGCTACGCCGTTCACCACAAAGCGGAAGTTCCGGGTGCCGTCGGGCCGTTTTGAATGATCAATCGTGATGGTACGCAGGCCGATATGTTTTTCCGCCATTTTGGAGACGGAGCCCCGGCACTCCACCTGGGCGCAAACGGTGTAGAGATTCTGTTCCCCGTAGCCGTTGGGCCACCAGAGCCGGGGGGAACTTATTTCTATTTCTTCTTCATAAAAATTGGCCCCCCCGGGAAGGTACAGTTCCACGGTCTTTTCCAAAACCGGCTTACCCGGGGCGGTCTTTTCTTCGGCAATGGAGTATTTGAGGATCACCTCATCGGCGCTGGTGACACTGATATTGTCAATCTCAAAATGGAGCCGCACTTTGGCGGCGCTTTCGGTAATAGCCAGGGTATCGGCCCTAAAGGCCTGAATCTTCGCCCCGGTAAGGCCCTCCAGGTAAATCGCCCGGCCAATGCCGCAGGTGGGCAGCGCTTTACACCAGTCCCAGCCAAAGGTATAGGCGGGCTTCCTCATACCGGGGCGCTGGTTATGATTGCCGTTGACCGAATAATAAGACATGGAGTCCGCGGCCTCGTAACCGTCCTCAAGGCCGCCGGTAAGGCGGATAACTATCTGGTTTTTTCCGGGCTTAAGATACCGTTTTATATCCTCGTCAAAGGGGACAAAGGTATTTTTATGCTTAAAGGCGGGTATCCCGTTCAGGATAATGTCCGCCTTAAAATCGAGCATATCGATGTAGAGCCGGACCTGTTCGTGGGCGAAAAGTTCGGCGCTTACCTCAAAATCCCGGATAAACCACCAGGCAAAATCCCCCACCCAGGCCAGGCGCTCCGTATGGTCCTGTTCCAGGGGTTCGGGTATGACCTCATTGTCGATCAGGGCGCTTAAAACATCGCAGGGAACCTGGGCCTTAAGAAAACCCTTTCGCTGGGGGAAGGGCCTTAAAGCGGCGCCCCCCTCTTTTGATCGCAGCAATTCAAAGGGCCCCTCCGGCCGGGAAAGCACCTCGTTAAACCGCTCGGGCCCCACATCAATAAATTCAGGCCGCAATTTCCATGCACCCGCCAAAGATTCTTGTATCATGTTTTACTCCTTTACTGAACCGCTTACCAGGTTTGAATAGATAAACCTTTGTAAAATCAGAAAGATTATCAACGATGGGATAATACAAATAACCACCCCCGCAAAAATCACCTCCCACTTGGCGCTAAAGGGCCCTATAAAACTGTAAAGGGCGGTTGATACCACCCGTTTACGGTTTAAGTACAGATTGGGGGTGTAAAAATCATTGTAGACGGCGATAAATTTTATGACCAATACGGTTCCTATCGCCGGCTGCAGCATGGGAAGGATAATGTTCCAGTACACCCGGGGGTAGGAGGCGCCGTCAATAATGGCGCTTTCGTCCAGGGACGTGGAGATTTGATTCATAAACTGGATAAAGATATAAATTGAGATAATATCGGTGCCCACATAAAGAATAATGGGGGCGCCCATGGTATTATAAAGTCCCAGGCGGTTAATAACCTGGAACACGGTTACTTGAATGGTGATGCTGGGGAGCAGATTGGCGATAAGAAAGGCGGTTTTTACCGTGGTGGTAAGAATCGACTTAAAGCGCTGCACCACAAAGGCCGTCATGGTGCCAATCAGAATGGTTCCTACGCAGGAAACAATCAAGATAAGGCAGGTATTCATAAGACCCTCAAGAACCCGGCCCTGAAAAAAAGCCTGGGAATAATTGCCCCATTGCAGGCTTTTGGGAACGGCAAAAACGCTGGATTCAAGAAATTCCTGATGTTCCTTAAAAGAACCCAGCAATACGGTCATAATCGGAATAATGACCAGAATACAGGCCCCAATCAATACCGCGTATTTGAATATCCGCAGGATCAGGTCTTTGACGTTTATATATCGTGTTTTATTCACCTCTTCCCCCTTAATCGTCCCCTTCTTTAAGCACCAGCCGCTGTAAAACCGTAGCAAAAATAATTATCAACAAAAGAACAATGCCCATGGCAGAGGCTAAACCAAAACGCTGCATCTTAAAGGCGGTATCTACGCTTTTCATAACAAAAGATTCGGTACCGTTCCTGCCCTGTGCGATAACATAGGGGATTTCATACACCGATATGGCCCCCCGGATTGCCAAAACCATCTGCAGGGTGACAATGGGCCGTATGCTGGGAAATATGATATACCGGAACTGCTGGCCCTCGCCGGCGCCGTCAAGATTGGCAGCTTCAAAAATTTCCGGATTGATGGACTGGATGGCGCCGATAAACATAATAATGTTAAACCCGATATACCGCCAATTGGAAACAAAAACCATACAGATGTTCGCCAGCACCGGGCTGGCGGAAAGCCATATCCGAGGCTCCCCGCCAAAAAGCTGAATAATACTGTTGAGGATTCCCTCATATTTGTTGATCACCCCGTCGCTGGCGTAAAAAAAACGGCGGAAAATAATAGCCACCTCGATGCCGTTCATCATATAGGGAAAAAAGATAACACCCTTAAAAAAATTAGCCCAGCGTATTTTGGTACAAAGAATATTGGCGATAAGCAAGGCCACAACTATTTGGACCACCGCTCCGGCCATATAATACACACTGGTCATAAGGGGCATTAAGATATCGCTCTGGGTAAAAACCGCTTTGTAGTTATCAAGTCCAACCCAGCGGGCATTAAGGCCGAATTGGTCCCGTTCCTGGAAACTATAGGATACCATGTTAAGGGCGGGAATAGCGGTAAATAAAACGAGCAGTAATACCGGAGCCAGCAGAAAAAGACAGGTGGTAAAATACTTTTGCCCGGTATAGGTTTTTAACCACCGCAGCAGGCTCTTGCTACGGGGCTGCCGGTCTTGTTGTATATTCAATGTTCATCCTCCCAGACTTGAGGTTATTACGAATAAAACCGCTATCCCCGCAGGGGATAGCGGTTTTACCGGCGGTGAAAAACTTAGGGCCTATAGGCCTTTAATTTTTCGTTTGCGCTCAGGGCATCCATCCACTTCTTATTCCACTCGGGTATAAGGGTGGTTTCCACATAGCTCCAGGGCCTGCCGCCAAATGCTGCATCGGCAATCTGAAATTTAAAGTTGCCCGTTTCATCGGTGCCGGGGCTTATGCCGGAAATTTTAGAAATTTCGTCAAATACCCCAAGGAGATCATTAGGAACAGGGTTCTGGGTGAACAGTTCAACCTCAGTGTAATCGGTAAGGTAATCGGGTAATTGGCCGCCGATAACGGTGGGAACGCCGCCTTCTGCCTGTGCCCAGCCGGATTCCTCAGCCCACCATATAATAAACTTTTTAGCCAGGGCCTTGACTTCCGGGGAGCTGTTTTTGTTGATAGCCATATAACCGCCGCCGCCGAATTGGGCGTATTGCTTGCCGTTGACCGTAAAGGGCGGGGGCATATAACCAATGTCTTCCGGCCTTTCCCCGGCCTGCTTAAATTGGGTAACGGCCCAGGAACCCATCATCATGGTGGCAATTTTCCCCGCGTTGATGGCGGGCTTGCTGCCTTCCCAGTCGTCGGTCATGGGGTCCGGCTCGTGCAGATCCTTATCAGCAAAAACATCAAACATCAGTTTAAAGACCTTGTAATAGGCGGACTCTTTATCAAGCAGGGCTACTTTATTTAACAGCATATCCCGTTCCATATTCGGATTGCCGGAGACAGACTGGGGCAGGTTGTTCCACTGGGTAATACACCAGGAAAAGTTGTAAAGGGTGTAAAAGGGAATCACATCGGGAACATTCTTTTTGATAAGTTTAAGGTCCGCGATAAATTCCTCCGGGGTAGTGGGCAGCTTGGTGATTCCCGCTTCCCGCCAGATACGTTTGTTGTAGCAGAGGCCGCCGCTGATGGATCCCATGTCGGGGATTCCGTACACAATATCATTGTAAGTGCTTGAATCCAGCCAGTTGTATTTTTTGTTAAGATCGCTATAGGAACCAAGCGGTTCAAAAAAGTTGGCGTAGTCCACAACTTTGATGGCGGCGGGAATCATGGCAAGCACATCGCCGTAATTCCTGGTCGTCATCATGGTCCCCACATCGCCCTGGTAGTTGGTGTAAGACTGGATATTGACCGTACAATTATTGGCGTCTTCAAAGGCTTTAATACGCGCCGCCAAAGAACCGTCCTGATGCCGGTCCGTCCTGTTGGTTATATAGGTGAGGGTCAGTTTCCCGCCTCCGCCGGATTGTCCCCGGCCACCGGCAAAAAGGGTCCCCGCACAAAGCAGCAGCACAAAAAATACCGCAAATCCCTTTGAAAGTCCTCTCATACATTTCCTCCTACTCAGTAATACGAAGGGCAGTATATGCCCCTTTAATTATCCCCGCCCATACGGGCAGGGTGCCCCGCCGCATGGCGGGGCTTGAAAAAACCAGGCGTTCCTGCGCCCAGCTTACTTCCTAAAATAGGTACTATTCAGCTCATCGGCCACCGGCTTCCAGCGGGGTTCCATTTCCCTTAGCCAACGGTCCACCATGGTATCCACATTTTCGTTGGAGGCCAGAACCTGCCGCTCAAATTCCTCGCTTTGAGTCTGGAAACCGCCATACTGATTGTAGAGGGGGGTGGCGAATTTTGCCCGGTCCCAGTCAAACTGCTGGATCTTAAAGTTATACTTTTTGTTCTGCACGATATCGATGGCCGCCGCATAGGAAATAAAGCCCGCCTGGTCCGCCTGCGATTGGTAAAACAGGGAGAGGGTTGGCGGGTCCGCGTAGCGGTAGGAGAAATCGGAATAGGGTGAAATCCAGCGGCCGTCCTCCGTCTTGGGCCAGAGTCGCTGAATGTCCTCGGGACCGGTGCGCCGGTAATCCACATCGGGGATACCCGCTTCCTTCCAGGCCCTTCCATCATCGGTGGCAATCCAGTCCCACATGTCCAGGATTCGCTCGTATTTTTCATCCTCCAGGTCATGACGGAAATGGGCCACGGACCAGTAATCTTCCACCTCGATAAGCATGTACGTGGCGTTATCCTTGGGGCTCAAAATAAGCATGGGGCCCACATCCTGGGGATCGGTAAGAACTCCGTTGGTGGTCATCTGGGGATAGATGTTGGTGTTGAGGAAATTAGGGCCGCCGTTGTGATTGTACATAAAAGCGCGGCCGGAACGGAACATGTCAATGCCCTCATTACCCCGCAGGGACATCTGATCCCGCCAGATATAATTTCTCCGGTAGAGATCGGCGACAAACTTAAGTTCCTCCCGGTAATTGGGGGTGGTAAAATAAGGAACGTAACCGGTAGGCGTTTCAATATAGGTGTTGCGGTTCAGGTAGCCGTCCCCCTTATCTATCGATAAGGCCAGGAGCTGCATATAAAGACCGGGGAAGGCCCAGCCTTCGTTGGTGATACCGATAGTGTTACCGGCCCCGTTATTACCGGGGTCCTGCCGCCTTACCGCGTCAATCAGGGCCTTGGCCTCATCCCAGGTGTATACATCCCCCTCTTTGTAAAGGCCCACCGCCCTGGCCCAGTCCCGGCGGTAAATATAGTGCATATATTGGGTGGAGTGCATGTAGGATTCCAGGGCCCGGGCCACGGGCCAGCCGTAGAGTTTCCCATCGACTGTAAGCATCCGGTCGTCGGAGACCAGCCGTTCCCGCAGGGCCTTAAGGTTGGGGCGCTTGTCGATATCGGCCTGCTTAATCTCCCTAAAAGCCCCCTGCTCCGCCCAAATTTTAAATTCCGCCGTGTTGTTCAGCTTCATATCCCACCACAACACATCGGGAATATCATCCCCGGCGATCATGGCCCTGGTCTTTTCGTTCCAGTCCCCCCAGGTTACGGCGATAAAGTTATAATCAATGTTGAACTTGTCAAAAAACCACTTGTCCTTAGCGGACTTGCCGGTTTTTTCCGCATCAAGCACGGTAGTGGAAATGGTAAGGCGTTTCGCGTATTGACCGCCTTCTTCTGCCGCCGCCGGGGCTTCCTTTTTACAGCCGCCTATCACCAGAACCATGCCCGCCAGTAATAAAACTGACCCCGTGAAAAGAAACTTACTTTTCATCTTTTCCTCCTCTGAATTGGGGGACCCAAGCCCCCCGCTATGATAAATCATCACCACTCCCACCGTGGGAATAGTAACTCTGTATCCATGGTAACTAGCCCTTCACCGCGCCGGCGGTGAGGCCGCTTAAGAAGTAACGCTGGAGAAAGGGATAGATGGCCATGAGGGGAAATACCGTTACAATGATGCAGGCCATTTTAATGCCATCCGAATAACTGGGGGGCCGTACCTCGCCGGGGGGCGCGTTTTCCGCGATAAAGCTGGCGTCGGAAATGATCTTCCGCAGGGCGTACTGCAGGGGCCACTTGGCCTGATCCTTCACATAAAGCATGGCGGAATACCACTCGTTCCAGCGTTCCACCGCGTAGTACAGGGTAAAGGTTGCCAGAATGGGCAGGGACAGGGGCAGGATTATCTGAAAGAGAATCCGCATTTCGCTGGCCCCGTCCAACACCGCCGATTCCGTAAGTTCCACCGGGATATTACCCATGCTGTTGGACACAATAAGCATATAGGAAATACTGATGACGCTGGGCATAAACATAACCCAAAAGGTGTCCAGCAGTCCCAGGGCTTTCATCAAAAGGTAGGTGGGTACCAGGCCTCCGCCAAAATACATGGTAAAAACCATAAGGAATCGGAAGAAGCGCCGTCCCGGTATGGGCCGGGTCATGGCATAAGAAAAAAGTACCGTAAGCAGCATGTTGTAGATAGTTCCCACCACCATAAGAAAGGCGCTGGTCCGCATGGATTTGAGGAGCAGGGGAGATTCAAAAACGAATTTATAGCTGTTGCCTTCCACCCTGGGAGGCCAGAGCATAAAGGGGGAACGCACATAATCAAACTGGGGTACAATAGAAACCAGAATCACGTTATAAAAGGGGTAAACAATAATAAGGGTAAAAAAAGTAAGAAACATAAAAATTACAACATCCATCAGTTCAATGGGCTGACGGACCCCTAAATGCTTCCGGCGCCGCCATTGGGCTAATCTTTTTTCCATTCTGGTTCCCATAAGGCTCTCCTTAAATGATGCCGTCATAACCGGCCCGGCGGGCGATAAAATTCGCGCTCATCAGCAGTACAAAGTTGATAATGGTCTTAAAAAGTCCCACTGCGGTGGTAAACCCGTAGTCCATAACCGTCTGGGACTGGAAAGAAAGACGGTAGACGTAGGTATCAATAATATCACCCACGGCAAAAACCGGGGCGCTGTACAGGTTAAAAACCTGATCAAAATTGGCGTTCATGATATTCCCCATGTTGAGGATGAACATGATCACGATGTAACCGGCGATCCCCGGCAGGGTGATATGCCAAATCCGTCTAAGCCGGCTGCAGCCGTCCACGGTGGCCGCCTCGTACAGGGTTGGATCGATGCCGGCGATGGCCGCCAGGTACAGGATAGTTCCCCAGCCCGCCTCCTTCCACATGTCCAGAAACACCAGGGTCCAGCGGAAATAGGCGTTGTTGTAGAGAAAATTCCAACTGTCAACCAATTCAGGCCTAAACATTACCGCTACTTTTTTTACCGCTCCGGCGTCGCCAAAGAGATTAAGCACAATACCGGCCACCACAACCCAGGACAAGAAGTGGGGAAATGTGAAGGCGGTCTGCATAAAACGTTTATAATTGGGCAGCCGCACTTCATTGATCATCAGAGCTAAAATAATGGGAAAGGGAAAACCAATGACCAGCTTCATAAAGGAAATAATAATGGTGTTATAAAAGGCCCGGAAAAATTCCGGTTCGTGCAGCATGCGCCTGAACTGGGCAAGGCCTACCCATTGACTTGAAAAGAGAAAGTCGTAGAGCCCTTTTTTGCCGAAGATAGGCTTAAAGCTTTCAAAACTTAAAAAAATACCCGGCATGGGCAGATAGCGGAATACAATAACCAGCGCCAATGTAGGGGCCACCATAAACAGGTACACAAACTTGTACTTCCAGATAAGTTTGCCCAAAAGCGCCCACCACTGTTTAGATCCGAAGGGAAAACTATCAAGGGATGTCTGGCCGACCGTACTAAAACCTATGTTTGCCATGGGTTCTCCATTCTTTGGAACTATACAGGCTACCTTATGTTGTACACTAATAGTTACTTAACGTATTAAGTAATTATTAAGACGATGTTATCATGGAAACTACCTGCCGTCAAGCTTTATTTTTTCCACCCTGGCGGGGGAAGCTCTCCTGAAGGGGGTACATAAGGCGGCAAGGCCGGAACGGAGGGGAAACTAACCTTGGCGGTAGGCCGTGGCAGCCGGACGATCTTCTTTCCGGGGGGCGGCGATGGATTGCTTTATCACAATGCGGCCATCAATAAAGGATCTTCCCTTGACGGTATAAGCGGGGGACTCAATCTGCTGTATCAAGAGGTTAACCGTTAGTTCACTCATGCCGGCGGTGTTAAGGGCAAGGCTGGTAACGCCTACCCCTCCGGTAACCAGCTCACTCTCGTTGTCAAATCCCACAATCGATACGTCATCGGGTATTTTTAGGCCGGACTCTCTAAGCTGGTTGATAAGGATCCCCGCTATCTGGTCGTTGTTACAAACATAAGCGGTATGGACGGCGGGGTTGATCATAAGCTTGATATACATCCCCTGGCAGTCCCTGTCTTCAATGGCCGGGTCCACGGGGAGTCCCGCCTCCATCATGGCTTTGCAAAAACCAAGATACCGGTCCAGGATGCTGGTGGTGGCGGCGGTAGAGCCGATAAAGCCGATTTTCTTATGCCCCGCGTCGATAAGGAGTTTGGTTAGGTTATAGGAACCAAGAAAGTTGTTTGAGGCCACGCAGTCGCGGGAACCGATGTCCGAATAAAAATCCAGGAACACACATTCGGTGATCTGCGTGGTGAGCATGGTGATATAGGGGGCCGGCATCTGTCCCAGCAGGATAACGCCGTCTACTTTGCGGGCCGCCACCAGGGCGGGGACCGTATTTTTTGCCTCATCCTCCGGGCTGATGATCTCCAGGACTCCCAGGTAGGGGCTTTGTTTTAAGGCCAGGAGCAGTTCCTGATAAAAAACCCAATAAAAAGAACTTTCCCCCAGGTACTTGGCGGCAATCAGTATGCCGATGTTATAATGCCGGCCCTTCAGCATATTCCGGGGCAGGCTGTTGTACACATAGCCCAGTTCCTGGGCCTTTTGAAGAATCCGGTCGCGCAGATCCCTGCCCACCCCGTCCTTCCCGGCCAGGGCCTTACTGACGGTTACCGTACTTACCCCCAGTTCCCCGGCGATGTCCCTCATTTTGATAGCTGTTTTCATGGTTTTCCCAGTTGGTTAACGCATTACCATGCCAGGTATATCCCTGTCAATAGTTGGCGTAGTTACCTAATCCTTTACCTTACTCTCGTGGCGTTTTACGTTGACAAAGCTTACATAAAGCCTTGATACTGTTTCTATGCAATCCATTTAAATTCAAAGCAGGGTAGCGCTAAAACCCGATTGGAATTTGAGCGATGACACAAGGAGGCGCCTATGTACCGGCAGACCGTTTTTCCCCGCTGGCGGGGATTTAACTTGTTGGGGGTTTATGTCAAAGGGCGGAGTCCCGGACATTACAACGAGGAAGACTTTCAAATGATTGCCGACTGGGGCTTTGATTTTGTGCGGCTGCCCCTGAGTTATCGTTTCTGGACCGATGAGGGTGAGCCTTTTAGAATCTTTGAGGACCGGCTGGCCCCCCTTGATCAGGCGCTGCGATGGGGGGAGAAATACGGAATCCACGTAAACATAGGGTTTCACCGGGGGCCGGGCTACTGTATCCATGACCGGCCCGGGGGGACCAGCGGGTTCCAGGAACCCTTTGACCTTTGGAAGGACGACGAGGCTCTTAACTGCTTTGTCCACCACTGGGTTTTTTTCGCCAAACGTTACCGGGGGGAAAGCGCGAAAAACCTCAGCTTTAATATGCTGAACGAAAGTTCCCGGGCTTCTATCGAGGACCACGGCCGGGTGATGCGGGCGGCCACCCGGGCTGTCCACGAGATAAGTCCCGACCGGCTTTGCCTGGTGGACGGCCTTTCCGGCGGGAACTTCCCCCTGGCGGATCTGGGGGATCTGGCAAAGGAAAACGTGGGCCAAAGCTGCCGGGGTTATATCCCCGCGGGGGTCTCCCACTACCGGGCGCCCTGGGTGGATACGGAGGGGAAGTTTCCCTACCCCCTCTGGCCCGGCGGCCTGGCCGGGGATGAGGTCTGGACCCGCGAGCGTCTGGACGCCCATTACGATGCCTGGGCCGGTTACGGGGAGGCCTTTAATATGGGGGTCCACTGCGGGGAGGGGGGCTCCAACCACAACTGCCCCCACGAGGTGGCCCTTACCTGGCTGGAGGATCTGCTGTCGATTCTCAAGGCCCACAATATCGGCTATGCCCAGTGGGAGTTCGCGGGGGATTTTGGGGTTCTGGATTCCAATCGTCCCGATGCGGCCTATACGGATTACCGGGGTCGCCGGCTTGATACGAAGATGCTGGAAATTCTGCGGAAATACTAATACTACTAGGGGGAACTTTTGAAAACGCTGGTTATTAGAAGTTTTTCTCATAAAAATATTACGCGGCAGGGCCGCTAAAAACGCTAAAAAAGAGGTAACATCATGTTTAAACAAGACGTATTGCCCCGTTGGAAAGGTTTTAACCTTATGGGGATGTTTACTTCAAAATCACCGGGTCATTATAACGAGGAAGATTTTCAGCTTATGTCGGACTGGGGCTTCAATTTTGTGCGCCTTCCCCTGACCTACCATTTCTGGGTGGAAAACCGGGACCCCCATAAAATTGTGGAGTCCAAATTGGAAGCCCTGGATCAGGCGGTCCGCTGGGGGGAAAAATACGGTATCCACGTCAATATCGCCTTTCACCGGGGGCCGGGCTACAGCGTAAATCCCGAATTTGACGAACCCTTTGATCTGTGGAAAGACCAGGAGGCGGTGGATTCCTTTGTTGAACATTGGGAGCTTTTCGCCAGACGTTATAAGGGCGAGGCTTACGATAAGGTTAGTTTTAATATGCTTAACGAACCCTTTAATGTGATCCCCGAGGTCCACGGCCGGGTGATGCGGGCGGCTACCCGGGCCATCCACCGGATCGATCCCGGCCGCCTCTGCCTTATTGACGGCATTGCCGGGGGGAACTACCCCGCGGCGGATCTGGGGGATCTGGCGCGGGAAAACTGCGGCCAAAGCTGCCGGGGCTATATCCCCGCCGGGGTTTCCCACTACCGGGCCTCCTGGGTGGACCAGGACAGCCGCTTCCCCTACCCGGTCTGGCCCGGCGGGCTTGCGGGGTCCGAAGCCTGGTCCCTTGAGCGGCTGGACCGGCATTACCGTGCCTGGGCCGCGGCCGCCCAGGCCTTTAATATGGGGGTCCACTGCGGCGAGGGGGGTCCCAACAGTACCGTCCCCCACGAGATTGCCCAGCGCTGGCTGGAGGACCTTTTGACCATCCTCAAGTCCTACAACATCGGCTTTGCCCTGTGGAATTTCACCGGCGGCTTTGGCATTCTGGACAGCAGCCGTAAAGATGTGGTCTACGAGGACTACAAGGGCCACAAGCTGGACCGGAAGATGCTTAATTTGCTGTTAAGGTTTTAAATGGACCTCTTTCGAAACTCGGTTGGTTTCTCAAGGAGTCTTGATATTTGCTCCTGTTTCGTGTCAAAAAAATCTGGATTCGGGAGCGATACACCATGAACATGGATTATATCAAGCGGATTTTTTGTCTGGACGGCAAAAAGGCTATCGTCACCGGCGGTAATTCCGGTATCGGCATGGGGATCGCGAAATCCCTGGCCAACCTGGGGGCGGATGTGACTATCATCGGCCGGGACCCCGTGTCCATAGAGCAGGTGGCGGGGGAACTGGCCGCCCTGGGTACCAAAAGCAAGGGTTACCCGGTGGACCTGATGAAGCGGGAAGAAATAGACGGCTTTTTTGACCGCTACTACGGGGAGAACGACGGCCTTTTGGATATTCTGGTGGCGAACGCGGGGATCTCCGTGATGAAGCGGGCCCTGGATACCACCAATGAGGATATGGACCGGCTTTTTAACACCAACCTGAAGGGTACCCTGTTTTGCTGCCGGCGGGCCGCGGAGGCCATGAAGAAGCAAAAGAGCGGCAATATCGTGATCACCACCTCGGTGAACGCGTTGTACCCCCTGCCGCCCCAGGCCCTTTACACCGGCACAAAAATTGCCCAGGAGGCCCTGATGCAGTGCCTGGCGGTGGACCTGGCCCCCTACGGTATCCGGGTGAATACCATTGCCCCCGGCGCCATCGTCAGCAACCTGGGCCGGGACAACCCTTCCCCCCGCAAGCGGGAGGGGGACTGGAAAAAAGCGCCCCACCTGCCCCTGGGCCGGATTGGGGAGCCGGAGGATATTGGCGATGTGGTGGCCTGTATGGTGACCGACGCCTTCCGGTATCAGACCGGGTCCACCGTGCTGGTGGACGGAGGCCTGCGGCTGCGGAACGTGTAGGGGGTGGTCCACAAGGATTCGCCCGGAATTATTAAGGAGGATGTTTGAAGATGGAACAGATCAACGCCATTAATTTTGCCCCCTTCCCCAAAAAGGGGGTGCTGGGCAGCGCCAACGCGAAAATCAGCGTGGAAAAAATGATCGCCCGTACCGGCGTGAGCCACGTCATTCTTACCCCCGCGGGGCTGCAGGATGAGCCCCAATCCACGGACATCGACTTTAAGGGCCCCGGTTCCCCGGATGACGGCGAGCTGGCGGACCTTATTAAATACATCCAAAAACTTAAAAACCCCTTGGGTCGGCAGGTCCAGGTGATCATGAAACCCACGGTGAACTGTAAAAACGGCGTGTGGCGGGCCTATATCAACTTCCTTGACGTGGGGACCCCCGAAGAATCCGCCTGGGGCCTCTGGTTTAAGTCCCACGAAAAGTTTCAGCTCCACTACGCCAAAATTGCCCGGGAAACCGGCTGCGTTATGTTTATCGCCGGCTGTGAAATGTGTTCCAGCGAGCGGCGGGATAAGGAATGGCGCCGGCTTATAGCCAAGGTCAAGGCGGAATTTAAGGGGCCGGTCAGTTATAACACCGACAAGTACCACGAGGATCAGGTGTCCTGGTGGGACGCGGTGGACGTTATCTCCTCCAGCGGTTATTACCCCACCGGCACCTGGGAGGCCCAACTGGACCGCATCGAAAAGGTGGTGAAGCGTTATGGCAAGCCCTTCTTCTTCGCGGAGATTGGTTCCATGAGTACCCGGGGTTCTCAATACGAACCCAATTCCTGGCGGATCCAGGGCCCCGCGGACGCGGCCGATCAGGAAACCTGGTACCGGGAAATGTTTGAACACACCAAAAAGCGGCCCTGGGTGGAAGGCTACGGGTTCTGGTCCTGGGGGGCCGATCTCTACGATCCGGACCAGGCGCTGAATCAGCGCCATTACGATCTTTACGCCAAACCCGCGGAAAAGGTGGTCCGTAAATATTTTACCGCTAAAAAGTAACGTACCTTTGAAAACAGCCGGGTATCTGCCGGGACCTGGTCCCGTGAAAAATATGAGGGGGAAACTATGATTTTAGCAGACGCGTTACGGCCAAGCCCGGATCGTACCTGGGATTACGCCATTCAAACCGGCATTAAACACGCCGTCATCGGGGTGCCCTGGAACCCGCCGGGCACTACCCCCAACGGCTCCTTCGATTTGACCAGCTACGCCGATTGGAAGGCCCTGTACGACCTTTACGAGAGCCGGGGCCTTAGGCCGGTGGTGGTGGAAGGCGCCCCGGAACCGGCCCACGAAAGTATTAAGCGGGGGGACGCCAACCGGGACCAGAGCATTGAGACCGTGCTTAACTACCTCCCCATCCTGGATAAGCTTAACCTGCGAACCATCTGCATCAACTGGATGCCCTACAAGGGCTGGTACCGGACCCGGAACAATATTCCCGCCCGGGGCGGCGCCCTGGTCACCGGCTTCTACCAGGAAGACATTCCCGACGCCGAACCCCTCCTCATTACCCAGCAGGAACTCTGGGATAACCTGGCCTACTTCCTCAAGGCCGTGGGCCCCTCCCTGGAAAAGTACGGGGTCAAGCTGGCCTTCCACCCCGATGATCCGCCGGTCCCCCGGCTGGGAGACGTGGAGCGGATCCTCATCAACAAGGGCAACTACGAAAAACTTTTGAACATCGTGCCCAGCGCCTTTATCGGCATCACCCTGTGCCAGGGCTGCTTCTGCGCCATGGGGGAGGATATCTACGACATCATCACCCATTATAGCCGCCGGGAAAAGGTCTTTTTTGTCCACTTCCGGGATATTCAGGGGAGCCCCCACTCATTCTGCGAGACCTTCCACGACATCGGGCCCACGGACATGGTGCGCTGCCTGGAACTGTACCGGGACTACGGCTTTAACGGCCCCGTGCGGGTGGACCACGTACCCACCATGGCGGGGGACGACAACTCCCGGCCCGGTTACGCTGCGGTGGGCCGCCTCTTTGCCCTGGGCTACCTCAAAGGCATCCTGGACGCCCTGCATTATCCGTATAGCTAACGCGGCGTAGGTATTGACAATCTTAGCATTTCCCCGTATAATTACCCGTTATACTGAGGAGCGGGCTTGAGAAGCGTCAAATATCCAGAGGGCTTCAGAGAAAAGAATGTTCCGGTAAATAGGAAATTCCTTTTTACCCTGCGCAAGCAGTGGTTTTTGCAGGTTTCCATACTCTTTGGCCTTGGTTTGCTCATTGTCTTTAGTTACATTCCCATGTATGGCATTATTATTGCCTTCAAGTCTTATAAGGTTTCATCGGGCATCGCGGGTTTTTTCACCTCCCGCTGGGTCGGGTTGAAGTGGTTCAAGGAATTCCTTACCGACTACCGTTTTGGCCTTATCTTTCGTAATACCTTGGTTATTTCAGCCTTAAAGATATTTATTTCCTTTCCCGTACCGATTATTTTTGCCCTTATGCTTAATGAGATGAGGCAGCCCCTGGTAAAGCGTTTTGTTCAGACGGCAAGCTATCTGCCGCACTTCATATCCTGGGTTATTGTGGTCGGTTTATGTCAGACCTTTTTTGGAACCGTCAACGGACTCTTGAGCAATTTGATGGTCGAATGGGGACTGGTGGATAAGCCCATTCCCCTATTAACGGACCCCCGTTATTACTGGCCTCTGGCCGTGTTAACCGAAGTATGGAAGTCCGCGGGGTGGAACGCGATTATTTATATTGCCGCTATTTCCGGCATAGACGCCGCCCTTTACGAGGCGGCCCAGATAGACGGTACTTCGCGGCTGCAGCGCATGTGGTACATTACCCTGCCCGGCATCAAAGGCGTTATTGTCATCATGTTTATTTTATCCCTGGGAGGGCTGATTAACGGCAACCTGGAGCAGGCTAAGCTGCTGAGTAATAATTTTAACCGG
Source organism: Treponema sp. (assembly GCA_031274285.1). Classification (GTDB taxonomy): domain Bacteria; phylum Spirochaetota; class Spirochaetia; order Treponematales; family Breznakiellaceae; genus JAISFT01. The sequence continues at coordinate 29,774 of JAISQJ010000085.1, forward strand.
AGCACCTCGGAAATTATAAACCTTTATGTTTTAAATGTCGGTCTTGGGGATTTCCGCTTTGACTATGCCGCTGCGGTGGGCCTTATGCAGTCGGTTATTTCCGCGGTGCTGGTATTTTCCAGCAACTGGTTCAGCCGCCGCTTTGTCGGCGCCTCAATTTATTAAGGTGTATGGCCAGGTGAACCCATGAAACGGAAACTGTCGTCACTAACCGCCGAAGATATTATTCTTGATACCTTTATCGCCCTTGTTATGATTATGGTGGTTATCGTAACCCTGTATCCGTTCTGGTATGTAACCGTTTTGGCCTTTAACGACGCCAACGATTCTACCATGAGTCCTCTTTTCTTCTGGCCCCGGAAATTTACCCTCCTCAATTTTACTGAGCTTCTCAGCGAACAGAATTGGTCCCATGCCATCTTTATTTCTCTCATGCGTACCTTAATCGGAACGGCGCTGGGGGTATCCTGCACAAGCATGGTGGCCTTTGCTTTTTCTTTTGATCATGTTATCGGGAAAAATCTCTATTACAAACTTTTTATTTTTACCATGTATTTTAGCGGCGGGATGATCCCCTTTTATGTGCTGCTGCGGTCCATACGCATGCTGGACACCTTTTGGGTCTATGTAATTCCCGGTATGATCAATGTTTACTATATGCTGATCGTTATCAATTTTTACCGTACCGTTCCTTCCTCGCTGTACGAATCCGCGCGGCTTGACGGCGCGGGGGACCTGCGGCTTTACGTCAGTATCGCCCTGCCCCTGTCCAAAGCGCCGCTGGCCACCATTGCCCTTTTCTTCGCGGTGGGACAGTGGAACGCGTGGATCGATTCGGTGTACTACATTCAAAAGGCAAGCCTGCGTCCCCTGGCCTACCTGATGATGGATGTCATTAACCGTTCAAGCCGGCTTATGCAGATGTATGAAATGGCCTCCTCTGCGGCCGCGGACATGGCTTCCAACGCAATTTCCGCCACCACTACCACATCCTTGCAAATGGCCGCCATGGTTTTGGCGGTTTTTCCCATACTCGCGGTCTATCCGTTCATGCAGCGGCATTTTGTAAAAGGTATCATGATCGGATCGATAAAAGAGTAAAAAAGGAGTAAACCCGGTCTTAACCCCGTGTTTTTTGCACGGGTATTACTATACAGGAGGAGAAAATGAAAAAAGCATGGCTGGTATTTTTTGCGGTGGTTCTGTCCGGAACCCTTGGGGCAGCGCCCCGGGCGGACGCTCCATCGGGGGCCGCCGGTTCGAAGGCGCCCGTCACCTTTACCATTTGGGTTGATATGCCCTGGTTTTGGTACGACAAGTATGAAGGCAAAGAAGTTGCCGACAAGATGACGGAGATCTCCGGGGTTAAGCTGGAGATGACCAGGGCGGTTGATACCACCCAGCTCCCAATCATGATTGCCTCCGGCAATCTGCCCGATCTGATCTATACCGATTTTCAAAACTCCATAGTGGGCCTGTCGGATCCCAATGTGTGCTGGCCCATGAACGAACTGTCTGCAAGATACGGGGTAGACATTCATGCCAGCGAGGTTGATATTTCCAATAATACCGCCGATGACGGAAATTATTATACCATCAAAAACATCTTTATTCCCCAGGAACGCTATGCCAAGGGGGAGGTGGTAAGCGGACCCGGAACTTCTTCCGTTTCCTACCGGCTGGATATTTGGGAAGAGATTGGCCGGCCCCAATTTAATACCCTTGATGACCTTGAAAAGGCCCTGATCGCCGCGAAGGAAAAGTACCCCCGAATCGTTCCCTTTTTGAATGACGGCGGTGTGCTTGGCTATGTCAAACGGTTTTTTATGCGGCAGCTTGGAATTCCCGATTCAAACTTCCAGTACGACAGCAGGGGAAATGTCATTCACCTTATCAGCAACCCGGATCTGCTGGAGTATTATAAGCTTATGAACCGCTATTACCGGCAGGGGCTTATTTCTCTGGAGGCCCAGACCTATAATTACGAACGGTTTCAGGACCTGCGAAACAGCGGCAACACGTTTATGACCAACCGTTCCTCCGGCGAGGCGGGCCTGAGCAACGCCGCCCAGGTCCAGGCCGGCAGGAACCTGCGTTTTAAGCTTATCGATCATAACCTGGGCAATAAGCCGGTGGTATTTGATACCGGCATTGGTTGGGCCGGCCTCTTTATCACCAAGAACAACAAAGACCCGCGCCGGGCCATAGAGTATTTTGCCTGGCACCGCCTGCCGGAAACCCGCCGGCTTGCCGCCTGGGGCATTGAAGGCCGGCATTGGGAGTACAACGAAAAGGGCCAGACCGTCCGTACCCAGTGGCTCCGGGACGCGGTAGCCGGCGGCGGCAGTCAGTACGATTACGGCATTGGCACCTGGCTTTTCGGCGACCAGGGAGACGAGAACGCCTTTATTGATTATGGCGTCACCAGCCAGGATGCCCTGGACGCCCTGAATCTCCGCCGGGAAACCGCGAAAATTACCCAGGTACATCCTGAGCTTTACTTCGCGGAACCGAAAGACGGCGATATGCGGATAATCTTTACCAGAATAAGTGATATGTTTATTACCGCCTCTAACGAGATTATCTTTGCGGATTCTGAGGCAGCCATGCTGGCGGCCTACAACCGGATGGTACAGCAGGCCAATACCCTGGGTCTTGGGACTCTGGAAAAATGGTCCAATGACACCGTAAAAGCCCGGCTGGCCAAATAGCCGTTTTGGCGGATTGACGTTTAACGCCCCAGACAAATGGGGCGTTTTTATATGCTAAGTTTTTATAGGTTAAGAGGAGGTCCACTATGTCAGAGTATGCCGTTGAAAATCTTCCGCCCCTGGTAAAGGGGGTCCTTTCCAAAGAGACCTGGAACGAAGAAAGAAGAAAAGAACTGCTGGAATTTTTCCGTCACGAGGTGTACGGGGTATTACCCGATGAAAGTTCTTTGCGTATTGCGATCCGGGTTGCGGACGAGCGTTCCGGCCCGGATATTATGTACGGACGGGCCATAAGGAAATTGGTCGAGGTCAGCGTTTCAAGGAAAAACAGGGAATTTTCTTTTCCCTTCCTCCTCTATATTCCCAAGGCCGCGGAGCAAAAGCCCGTTCCGGCCATTATCTCCCTGCAGGGTTCTATTGTCGCGGCGGACCCCACCCGGCGGCAAATAGCCGCGTCCTGGCCCGCGGAAACTATTATTGCCCGGGGCTATGCGGCGGCGGCCCTGGTAAATCAGGATGTGGCGCCGGATTATGACGATAACTTCACCCTAAAGTTTTATCGCCTGTTTCCGGAATTTGCCGGCAAGCGGCCGGACGATATGATGGGGACCATTACGGCCTGGGCCTGGGGCTTAAGCCGGGTGGTGGATTATCTGGCCGACGATCCGCTTATTAACGGCGAAATCGCGGCGGCGGGCCATTCCCGGGGGGGTAAAACGGCGATTTGGTGCGGTGTGCAGGATCCCCGGGTGACGCTGACTATCAGCAGTTGTTCAGGCTGCAGCGGCGCGGCCATTACCAGGGCCAAGGCCGGTGAGCATATCCGGGATATTACCACGGCCTTTCCGTACTGGTTTTGTAATAACTACAAAAAATACGCCGCCGATGAAACCAATATGCCCTTTGATCAGCACCTGCTCCTGGCCCTTTTGGCGCCGCGCTTCCTCTACGTCAATTCCAAATCCTATGACTCCTGGTGCGATCCCCGGGCCGAATTTGAGGGCGCCCGGCAGGCAAGCCCCGCCTGGGGCGTTTACGGGTTCCCCGGATTGCCGGTAACCGAAATGCCCCCGCCGGAAGCGCCGGTTCATGATGGTCATATCGGCTACCACCTTAAAACCGGGCATCACTTTATGGATGAGTACGACTGGAACAACTACCTGGACTTTATGGACATCCATTTTCGCATTTGTTGACACGGCCCCCTGGCGATCTTATGCTAGTTACATATCGAGCATTTTTTTATGGAGGCAAAGCATGAAGCGAATTTTTTCTCTGGCGTTACTGTGTGCGGTGCTGGGGGTCCCGGTTTTTGCCGGCCCCCGGCAGCAGGGCGGATCCGGCGGCGGGAGTTCCGCGGGAGGCTCCGCGGGCGGGCAGATTGAACTTAGGGTATTGAACTACATGGACCTCACCGTAGCCAATGCCGCCACGTCAATCGCCGAAATTTGGGAGGCCTTTGATAAGGCGAATCCCGATATCAAGGTTATTCGGGAGGACCTTTTTAATGAACCCTTCCACAACAAGGTAGAAGCCTATGCGGCGGCAGGGCAGTTGCCCGATGTCATGTATGCATGGCCTTCGGGGCGGTCCACCACCCTCCATACCCAGCGCCTGCTTAAAGACCTGGGTCCCCTTATTCAGAAAGACGGCCTGAACACCAAGTACGTCCCCGCGGCCCTGGACCCCACGGCCCAGGCTTCGGGGTACCTCGGTATTCTCCCCCTGGCGGTTACCTCAAGCCACGCCTTTTATATCAACAACGAGGTGCTGCGGGACTGCGGTCTAAGCCCCGCCAGGACCTACGCCGAACTCAAGGCCCAGGTCCCGGTACTCAAGGCCAAGGGGTACGAGACCGTCCTGATTGCCCAGGCCAGCGACTGGGTTATGCAGTCCTGCTTTTTCTCCACCCTGGCCGGCCGTTTCGGTGGTCCCGGTTGGGAAAAGAAGATCCTCTCGGGGCAGGCTAAATTTACTGATCCCGATTTTGTAAACGCCCTTAATTTCGTTAAGACCCTCTACGACGACGGGGTTATCACCAGGGCTTCCCTTTCCATCGAGTACGGATCGGCCTCCGGCCTGTTCGCCTCCAATAAGTATGCCTACCTTATCGACGGCGATTGGAAAATCGGTCAGTTCCTTACCGATAAATCCACCGGCGTTGCCCTTATCACCCCGGAACGGCAGCATAATTTCCAGATCACCGTGTTCCCCGACATCGAAGGGGCAAGGATCAACAAGTCAACCTCTTCCATCCTGGGCGTAGGCTGGGGGATAAACGCGGCTATTCCGGCGGGCTCCGCCAAGGAAGAAGCGGCCTGGAGGCTGGTGAAGTGGCTGGCGGGACAGGCAGTTCAGACCCAGATGCTCAGTAACGGCGGCCTTACCACTCCCAGCCGCAATGATATTAGTACGGCCGCCCTTAGCCTGGAACCCCTGCAGATAGCGGGAGGCAATCTGGCCACCCAGTATACCACCGGGACCGTGGTTATCGACGGCGTTTTTGAGTCCGATGTTTCCGGCGCTGTCAATCTCGGTTTACAGGAACTGGGCCTTGGGGCAAAAACACCCCAGCAGGTGGCGGAAAGCATTCAAAGGGCCTTTGACACCTGGAAGGCAAAACAGAAATGATGCCGCAAAACGTTTAGGTTTTTGTTACATGGCATAGCGGGACCTCTCGGCCTGAGGGGTCCCCCGGTTTAAGAGAGGCTGGTCCGGCGGTTCAGCCTCTCTTTTTAGGAGTTAAAACCCCATGAGTTCGTTGACATCCAAAAAAGAACAGCATATCTCGTATATCATGCTGGTGGCCCCCGCCTTTCTTATCTACTTTTCCGTGATGGCCTTTCCAACCATTTTTTCGATTGTTCTCAGCTTGACCAACTACAATGGGGGTAAAATATTCGGAAACCCCCGGTTTGGTTTTGCCGGGTTTCAAAGTTACCTGGAAATGTTTGGGGATGAATATTTCTACCTGGCATTAAAAAACAATATGCTCATTGTGCTTATGTCGGTCTTTGGACAGATCCCCCTGGGGTTTATCCTGGCCTTTATCCTATCCCGAAAAATAGTCAAGGGTACGGATTTCTTCCAAACCATGATCTACCTGCCCCATGTTATCTCCCCGGTTATTATCGGAATCCTCTTTCGGGCTTTTTTCCTGAACCAGGACAGCGTTTACATGGAGATTCTTAAAATATTTAATCCCGCTGCGGAATTCCGCTTAAACGATAACCCCATGCTTCCCGTGCTGATTATCATGCTTTGGATGTATACCGGGGGATATGTCATCATCTTCCTGGCCAATCTTCAGCGGATCGATACGTCCATTATCGAGGCCGCCAAGATCGACGGGGCCTCGGAAAAGCAGGCCCTGTTTTATATTATCCTGCCGGCCCTTTCGGGGGTTATCGTAACCTGTGCAATCCTGGCGATTTCAGGATCGTTAAAATCCTTTGATCTGTTGTTTGTTATGACCCAGGGAGGGCCAGCCCAGCGGACCAGCGTGCTTTCATTGTACATGTACATTAAAGCCTTCCGGGGCGCCCCCCACTACCCTCTGGCCAACGCCATTTCTACCGTGATGGTGCTTATCAGCTTTGTCCTGATAATCATAACCAGGGCGGTGGAAAAGCGTTTTGGAGGAAAGGAATAGTACCATGGCGGATTTACGCAAAGGGTCCATTGTTTCTAAGACGGCTATTTACGGCCTTATGGGGATCTTTACCCTCATGGCGGTCTACCCCCTCCTGTGGCTGATCATTCAATCCTTTAAGACCACCCAGGAATACCTTTCCTCAAGTAAGCTTGCCCTGCCCAAGGCATGGTTCTTTGGGAACTACCCATACGCCTGGACCATGGGGAGATTCGGGGGCCTGTTTTTGAACAGTGTCTTTTATACGGTTATTACGGTGGCGGCGGAAATTCTGCTGGGCTTTATGGCGGGCTTTGCCTTTGCGAAGATTAAAAACCGGGCAACCCCGCTGCTCCACGGTCTTTTTATCATCGGAATACTCCTTACCCTGCAGTCAATTCTTATTCCCCTCTTTCTCATGGTGAACGCCGTAGGGCTCTACAATACCAGGCTTGGCATCCTTATTCCCTATATCGGGATCGGACTGCCCATGGCGGTATACCTTTCCACCGAATACATCAAGGGCATTCCCGATGCCCTTCTTGAATCCGCCCGCATAGACGGCGCCAAATATTTTATGATCTTTACCCATATTATATTTCCCATGACTACCCCGGTGGCGATGACCGTAGGGATTCTTTCTTTTACCGGAACCTGGAACGAATTTATGCTTATCAATATTCTTGCCTCGGAAAACTCCATTAAGTCCCTGCCGGTGGGGATAAACAGCTTTTCCGGGGCACTGGCTTCCGATTACGGAAAACAGTTTTCCGCCCTGGTTATCGGCATGATTCCCATGGTAATATTTTATCTTATCTTCCGAAAGCAAATTACCAAGGGAGTTGCCGCCGGCGCCGTTAAAGGATAGGGATCAACCATGAAGGTGTTAACGAATCATCTGGGCTACAGCACCGCGGGCCCGAAAAAGGCGGTCCTCCAGGGCAGGCCGGAAGACCGGCCCCAGGGCTTTGTCCTGCTGGATGCGGAGCAAGGCGAGGTCCTGCGGGGGACGCTTAGGGAACACGGGACCGTGGCCCGCTGGAACACGGGATTCTACTGGACTGCGGATTTTTCGGAGCTTAGGGCCGAAGGGACCTATGTGCTCCGGGCCGATACCGCCGGCGGGCAGGTTTTCTCCGGGGAATTTGAGATCCGGGATAAGCTGATCACCATGCGGATGATAAATGCGGTGGGCTATTACTTTAAGGCCCAGCGTTCTTCCGGCGAGTGGCTCCTCTGTGACCGGGATCTGCCCTTTAAGGGCGGGTACCGGGAAGGCCGGGTAGACGCCCATGGCGGCTGGTTTGACGCCAGCGGGGACTATGGCATCCATCTTTCCCACCTGTCCCACAGCAGTTTTTATAATCCCCAGCAGGCAAGCTTTAGCGCCTATACCTTCTTTAAGGCCTGCGAGCTTTTGGAAAAATCGGGCAACCAGGAATACTTTCTTATAAAGCGCCGGCTCCTGGACGAGGGTACCTTCGGGGCCGATTTTTTAATGCGCCTGCGGGCCCCTTCGGGAAATTTTTTCCGTTCCGTTAACCGCCTGGATTCCTGGGGCACGGTATTCAATTCCCGTGTTATCGGCTTTGAATACCACCATTCCAGCGGACAATTCGGCCAGGCGGCCAGCGCCGGCGAGGAACGGGTGGGGGATGCCTACTACGAGACCAGCCTTCGATCCGGCGGCGGACTGGCCATTGCGGCATTGGCCATTGCGGCCCGCCATTTTTATCCCGGCGGGGATTACGGTTCCTCCGATTATATCATGGCGGCAAAGCGGGCCTGGGCCCATCTTGAGGTTCATAACGAAAAATACACCAACGACGGGGAATGGAACCTGATCGATGAATACTGCGCCCTTATGGCCCTGACCGAACTGTACCGCAGCGCCGACGAGCTGGCCTATCTCCACAAGGCCCGGACCATGGCGGAGCGCATCTACGGCCGTATGGTTTACGGGCCCCAGGGGGAAGCGCGCTTAACCATGGCGCCGGGTTATCCCTTTCATCATGCCTCCGACGAGGGCATGCCCGTGGCGGCCCTGCTTCAATATGCGGAAATAGAATCCGATCCGGCGCTCCGGGCACGGGCGGTTAAAACCTGCGAAGATACGATGAGATTTAAACTGGCCCTAAGCGACAGGCTTTCCAATCCCTTTGGGTATCCCAAGTTTGAGCACCGGGGCGAAGACGGCGGTTTTCAGGTTAAATTCTTTTTCCCCCACCAGACCAGGGCCGCACCCTGGTGGCAGGGGGAGAACGCCCGGCTGGCCTCCCTCTCCGCCGCGGCCCGGTTCCTGGCGGATTTTACCGGCGATCCGGCGCTTAAGAGCCGGCTTATCACCCTGGCCCAGGACTGCCTGGATTGGATCATGGGCTGTAATCCCTTTGACAGTTGCATGATAGAGGGCTACGGCCGAAACAATGTGCAGTATTTCTGCAATAACCGCCACGAATTTCTTAACTGTCCGGGGGGTATTATTAACGGAATTACCAGCGGCCTGGATGACGAAGAGGGAATCGAGTATATTTCCCGGCCCGGGGGAAAGGTGGAGGATAACTGGCGCTGGGGGGAACAGTGGATTCCCCATGCAAGCTGGTATCTCTATGCCATGGCCTTAAAGGGCGAATGAGCCTGTCCGCAAGGTTCCGGTTGAATATTTTACGTTGTTGTAAGGGGGCCCTATGCTGCGCTTGGAAGAAATAATCCTCTCCATGGCCCAGGGGGAATTTTGGGACCGGAGTTTCCGGAACGCCCTGCGGGAAAGCGGCGCGTGTTTTCGGGACCGGGGGTTTAAGCATATCTACCTTGTCGGCTGCGGAACTTCCTGCTATGCCGCCTGCTACGGCCGGCACCTGCTGGAAAAGTACGCCGGGATTCCCTGTACCGTCATGGAGGGAAACCTGGGGGCCCGCTTCTCCTGGGATCTGGTTTCCCCGCAAACCCTGTTTATCGGGGTATCCCATACCGGGGGCAGCGAGTCGGTATGCCGGACCATGGAGGAGGCGGCGAAGCGGGGGGCCCCAACCGCGGCCCTTACGGGAAACCCGGACAGCCCCCTTGCCCGGCTCTGCGGCCGGCCGCTTTTTTTCCCCGGCGGCGAGGACGATGTCCCCACCAAGACCCGGTCGTATATAGAAACGGCGATCATGCTGCTGGCTGCGGCCCTGTGCCTGGGGGATCAGGGCGGGGGGCTAAAAGATGAATTTGCGCTGAAGATCCGCCGGGCCGGGGACGCGGCCCCGGAGCTCATAGACCAGGCCCGCCGGCTCATGCCTCCCCTGGCGGAGGAATGGAAGGACGCCTTTTCCCTGACGGTGGTGGGAACGGGAGTGCACCTGGGAAACGCCTACGAGGGGTCCCTCAAACTCTGTGAGATGGGGTGGATGAACAGTTCCGCCTTTGAGCTGGAAAATTACCTCCACGGCCGTTTCCGGGGCGCCCATGCCGCCTGCCCCTATGTGATCTTTGGCCCCTCGGGACCGGGTTACGCCAAGGCCCTTGATTTTCTGGGGATTGCCCATAAAAAGGGGGTCAAGGCCCTCTTTATCACCGATAAGCCGAGTCCCCCGGTTCAGGACCTGGCCTGCCGGGTCATAACGATTCCCGGCGGCCTGGACGAAGAGATCCTCCCCCTGGTGGATATTATCCCCCTCTACCTCCTGGGCCTGCACCTGGGCCTGGCCCATGGATATACGGACCCGGCCCTGCGTAACGACGGCCTGGTGGCCCAGAACACCCGTTTGGCCGATCTCTATCCCCGGTACGGCCCGGATTATTGAGGGCGCCCTTGGACTATGTAATCGGCATTGACAGCGGCGGGACCCATTACCGGGTATTGGCCGCGGGCCTGGACGGGGAAAGCCTGGGGGAGTATTCGGGCAGCCCCTGTAACCATTACCGGCTGGACTATGCGGAACTCCTGTGCCGTATCAACGGACATATTGACGTGTGCCTTGGTCAATCCCACCTGCGGCGGGAGCACTGCGTTTCGCTGGTCTGCGGTACCACCGGGCTGGACAGCGAGGAAGACGCCGTGTTCCTGCACAGGGTGTACGGCGAACTCGAGGGTTTCCATTGCCCGGTGACCTGCATCAACGATGCTGAACTTGCCCTCTACACGGTGCTGGACGGTTTTGGGGCCCAGGTGATCTCCGGTACGGGGGCTATCGCCTTTGGCCGCAATAGGCAGGGCCGCAGCGCCCGGATCGGAGGCTGGCATTCCGCCATCTTTGGGGATGAGGGTTCCGGCGTCTGGATCGCCAAACAGGTTCTGCGCCACCTGGGCCGCTGGTTTGACGGCGCCGTTCCCGATGGCCCCCTGGCCGAAATGGTCCGGGAAACCCTGGGCATCGGAAGCCGCAAGGCCCTGATGGAATACGCCGTAAGGATTGGCGCTCCCCCCTGGAAACACCCGGACCTGGGCCCCCTGGCGGATAGGGCCGCCGGCCAGGGGGACCCCTACGCTGCGGCGATCCTTAAAAACGCCGCCCGGGAAACCTTTCTTTTGGCCGACGATTTAATTACCCTGCTCCGCCTCCACGAAGAGGGGGATTTTAATATCGGCCTTTGGGGCGGCAATATCTTAAACAGCCCCCGGCACCGGGAAGCATTCATCAAATTGGCAAATGAAAAATACCCCAAGGCGCGGATAGTCCTGCCCCGGCGCAGCGCAGCTCAAGCCGCCGCAGCCCTGGCTAGGGAAAACTTTAAGGGTTTGTCCGTTGTGTAAAAACTTTTTCTATCCTACCATGGGGAATGGATAATTCCATGAATATGCTGGTCATCGGTTCCGGCGGGCGGGAACACGCCATGGCCTGGAAGCTTGCCCAATCGGAAAAAGTAGCAAAGGTGTATGCGGCCCCCGGCAACGGGGGGACCGCGGCGGAGGAAAAGTGTGAAAACGCCGCGGTGGGCCTGAACCCCGCCGAAGCGGAGGGGCAGGAGGCGCTTATCGCCTTTGCCAAGGAGCACCGCATTGAGGTAACGGTGGTGGGGCCGGAAGCCCCCCTGGCCGCGGGGATTGCGGATCGTTTCCGGCAGGCCGGCCTTGCCGTGGCAGGGCCCGGCGCAGGGGCCGCCCGATTGGAGGCCAGCAAGGTCTATTCCAAAAAATTTATGAAAAAATACGGCGTCCGGGCCGCCGCAAGCCGGGACTTTAACGAGGCCTCCCCGGCCCTGGACTATGTCCGCCGCCACTTTGCCCGCCCCCGCGCCAAGCCCCTGGTTATCAAGGCCGACGGCCTGGCGGCCGGCAAGGGGGTGGTGATCGCCGGGGGCCTGGATGTTGCGGAGCAAACCATCGGCGCCTTTATGCGGGATAAAAGCCTGGGCCCCGCGGGGGCCTCGGTGGTGCTGGAGGATTTTCTGGCCGGGGAAGAGGTGTCGGTGATGGCCGCGGTAAATGTAAGGCCCGGCGTAAAAGGGACTATCATGCCCTTTATCGCGGCCAGGGATCACAAGAGCCGCCTTGAGGGGGGCGCGGGACCCAACACCGGCGGCATGGGGGCCATTGCCCCGGTTCCCGGTTTTAGCGAAGCCCTGCAGGAGGATTTTGCCGCCTCCATTCTCCAGCCCACCCTGCGGGGGATCCGGGCGGAGGCCATGGATTACCGGGGCTTTATCTTTTTTGGCCTTATGATCCAGGGGGGGCAATGCTGGCTTTTGGAATACAATGTCCGTCTGGGGGACCCGGAGACCCAGGCCCTGCTGCCCCTGCTGGATTCTGATTTTGCCGAACTCTGCCGCGCAGTCGCCGGAGAGGACCCCGCGCTGCCCCCCCTGGCCTGGAAACCCGGCGCCGCGTGCGCCCCGGTGGCGGTGGCGGAAGGCTACCCCGGCCCCTACCGCCGGGGAGACCCCGTCTCCCTTAACGAGGCGCTGCTGACAAAGCACGGGGCCAAGCTTTTTATCGCCGGCGCCCGGCGGGGACCGGGGGGGCCGGCAGGGTCGGGGCTCCGCACCGATGGGGGCCGGGTGCTGTCCGTCTGCGCCCTGGGATCCGGCGGGGAGGAGGCCCGGCGCAGGGCCTATGCCGCGCTGGGGGCCGTAAGCTTTACGGGCATGGGCTTCCGCCGGGACATCGGCCTGACCGGGGAAGGCTGATGTCCGGGGCTATGGGCGGCAGTTATGGATGATCCTATCCTGTGGCAGCTTCTTCTGCAGTTCTGTCTTATCATGGTGAATGCGGTTTTTGCCTGCGCCGAGATTGCCCTTATTTCCATGAGCGATACGAAGCTGGAAAAAATGGCCGCGGCCGGGGATAAACGGGCGAAGCGGCTCCTGGCCCTGACCAAGCAGCCGGCAAAATTTCTTGCCACCATTCAGGTGGGCATTACGCTGGCGGGTTTTTTGGGCAGCGCCTTTGCCGCGGATAACTTTTCGGAAAAAATTACCCGCTGGGCCATGGCCCGTGGTGTACCCATTGCCGAGGCTACGATTGATGTGGTTTCGGTGGTGATTATCACCTTGATCCTTTCGTTTTTTACCCTGGTGCTGGGGGAGCTGGTTCCCAAGCGCATCGCCATGAAAAAGGCAGACACCCTGGCCCTTGCCATGTCGGGGCTTATCCTGCTTATCTCCCGGATCTTTGCCCCCGTGGTCTGGCTCCTTACCCGTTCCACCAACGGGATACTGAGGCTCCTGCGGATAAACCCGGAGACCGAAGACTCTACTATCACCGAGGAGGAGATACGGCTGATGATCGATATGGGCAGCGCCCGGGGGACCATCAATGCCAGCGAGAAGGAGATTATCCACAATGTTTTTGAATTTGACGATATCAGCGCCGCGGAGATAATGACCCACCGCCGCTATGTCACCTTTCTTAACACGGAAGATGACGACGGCCAGTGGGAAAAGACGATTACCGGAAACCGGCATAGCTTTTATCCGGTCTGTGACGGCGACCCGGATCGTATCGCCGGGGTGTTAAGCGCCGCCGACTATCTAAGACTGGACCGCCGGGACCGGCGGGATGTGATGGTCCACGCGGTCCGGCCTGCCCAACTGGTGCCCACCACCGTTAAGGCGGATCATCTGTTCAGGAACATGAAAAAAAAGCGCAACCACTTTGCCCTGGTGATCGACGAATACGGCGGCATGGCGGGGCTTGTCACCATGAACGATCTGCTGGAACTCCTGGTGGGGGACCTTGAGCAGGATAGTACCGCCGCACCGGAGCGGCCCCTTATAGAAGCGGCGGGTCCCGGTTCCTGGCGTATCAGCGGGGCCGCATCCCTGGACCGGGTGCTTAGGGAAACCGGCCGCAGCCTGCCGGTAGACCAGTACGATACCTTTGCGGGTTACGTGTTCAGCATCCTGGGCAGGATTCCGGCTGACGGGGAGCAGCCGGAGATTGAGGACTGCGGCCTTAAGATCCGGGCGATCCGCATCAAAGACCGCCGGCTGGAGGAAGCCCTGGTAAGCCTGGCGGAGGAAGCGTAGCCGCTACCCCTTTACGCTGCCCATCACCAGACCGCTGGCAAAGTACCTCTGCAGGAAGGGATATACGCACAGAATTGGAATGGTTCCCAGGAAAAGCTGTGCCGCCGCGCTGGTACGGGCGTCCACCATGGCCAGCAGGGTTACAAGACTTTGGCTTACATTCTTGGTATTGGTAAAAAATACCTCGGGTTTAATTACCACGGTCTGGAGATAGGTTTGCAGCGGGTAGTGTTCGACCCTTGCCATATAGATAAGGCCGTCAAACCAACTGTTCCAGTGCCCCACAAAGGCAAACAGGGCAACCGTTGCGATGGTAGGAGTAGAGACCGGGAGAATAATCTTAAGCAGGGTCTGCAGATGGTTTGCCCCGTCAATATATGCGGCCTCGCTTAGTTCCTTGGGAAGGCTCCGCATGTAATTCATCACTACCAGCATGCTGAATACCGGAAGAGCTCCCGGAAGTACCAAGGCCCAGATAGTATCCCGTATGCCGGTATAGCGGACCACCAGGTAAGAGGGAATGAGACCGCCGTTAAAAAGGATAGTCAAGACAAAAAACCAGGAGTAGACGGACCGCAGTCTGAATTCCTCCTTTTCTTTTGACAAAGGGTACGCGGTAAGAATGATAAGCAGCAAGTTTAAGCCAACCCCAAGTATTACCCGCTGGACCGAAACCACAAGGGCCTTAAGAAACGCGGAGTTATAGGTGATGAATTTATACGAGCTAAAGGTAAAGTCAACAGGCCAAAAACTTACCTGCCCCAGGGCAACGGCGTTTTTATTGCTAAAGGAAATTGCCAAAAGATTTATAAACGGGAGAACGCAGAGCAGCGATATGACCGTAAGATAGATAAGAGCCGCAATCAAAAAAACTTTTCTTCCTGGGGGAATTTTCATTTTTTGCTCCTTTTTGGCCTTTTAGAAAATCCGGTAACCGGCAAGTTTATCCGCCAGATAGTAGGAAACCACAATAAACACAAGGGAAATACCGGACTTAAAAAAACCAGCCGCGGTGGATACGGCAAACTGAGCATTTTGTATACCCATACGGTAAATCATGGTGTCCAAAATATCCCCGGTGGAATAAACCGCCGGATTGTACATATTAAATATCTGATCAAATCCGCCGTTTAGAATATTTGCCATGCTCAGTACTGTCATAAGAATAATGGTACTAAGGATTCCCGGCAGCGTGATATGCCAGGTCTGCTCCCAGCGGTTTGCCCCGTCAATGACCGCAGATTCGTATAAAGAAGGGTCGATGGAGGTAAGGGCCGCCAGGTATATAACCGATCCAAAGCCAAAACCCTTCCAGATGTCAGTAAGGATCATGGTAAAGGGGAACCATTTAGGGTCTCCCAGGAAAAAAATGGGGCCCATGCCCAATTTGGAGAGTCCCATATTTACAATGCCCCTGGCGGGGGAAAGGATATCAAGAAAAATTCCGGAAAGGATAATCCAGGAAAGGAAGTTAGGCAGATACACCATGGTTTGAAAGGTACGCCGGGCCGGTTTATTGCTAATCTCATTCAGGACCAGGGCGAATACCACGGGGGCAATAATCCCCCCCAGCATTTTAAAAAAGGCTATGAAGATTGTGTTCCGGATAACCTGCCAGGTGTCGGGCAGAGAGAAAAGGGTCCTAAAATTTTGGAGCCCCACAAAGGGAGAGCCAAAAAGACCATTGGTCGGCACAAAACGCTGGAAGGCAATACTAATCCCCGCCATCGGCAGATAACTGTAGATGAAGACCAGGATAATTGCGGGGATCAACATCAGGTGCAGGGGCAGTTCCCGCAGGAACTTGGCCTTTTGTACGCCCGGTATTAATGTTCTCTTTCCCACGGATTTAAGCATAGTATGCTCCTTTTCATTCACAAGACCCCATGAAGGAGCCCCATGCCCGGATGGGTATGCCGCGCCTATTTAGCCGGGTATAGTTTTTCCAAATCGTCCAATACTTGTTGGCCTCCGGCACGGAGCCAGCTTTGGACATAGGTATCGTAATAATCCACTGGCCTTGTACCATTAATAATTTCGGTAAATGCCTGGACGGTAATTTTTTGAAGAGACGCATCGGCGTCAATAAGGCTCTGGGGCCATAGCGCGCCAAGGATACTTTCTTTCATCCAGCCATTGGGCACATAGTTGTTCATAATGATGTACATAGCCCCTTCGTTAGCGTACTGCCCCCAAAGTCCATAGGCATCGGTACTTTTGTTTATCCCGCTGGAAAAATCAATAATCTGGTTATACCGGCTGATCAGGTTCTGGGGCATGCCTTCCGGGCTGCCCTTGTCAAAAGCGGCCTGGAGCAGGGGCTGATAATTCGACTCCTGGGGTTCATTGATCCAGGCAGGGGCAAAACGCCACTGCTCATCGGCATCATAGATTGCGTAGACCTCGTCACTCATATCAGGATTTACCGTTTGGTTATAGAGGTTGAACATCTTGACAAGAGCTTCGGGGTTCTTGGCCTTGGCGCTGATCACCGTAATTTCACCCCCCGCCACATTGCTGGGATAAGCGATCTGCGGCGTAATCCCCGCCTGGGTGGGAATTGCGTAGGGATGAGCCAAGACGCCTGTGGCGGAGAAAAGCCCATTCCAGGGCCACCAGGTGCCGTACTGATGCCCATACTCCATGCCGGCCCGGCCCGAAACAATGTCCTCCGCAATTTTATTTACATCCTTAACGGTAAATTCCGGATCGATAAGCCCTTCCTTATACATCTGCGCCACAAGCCGCAGCGCATCCTTGGAACGGGGGTCCAGGTAGGCATAAGTCATCTTCCCATCGGGATTGCGGTAATACATGGTATGGGTAAAAGCAGGCACGCCAAAGGCATTGAATATACCATGCAGATAGGCAAAGTTATCACTTACCAGATCGCTGTTAATGGCAAGGCCGTAAGTATCGTTCCTGCCGTTACCATCAGGATCATTAAAGGTAAAGGCCCGTGCCAGCTCTACCATTTCGGCAATGGTGGCGGGCGCCTTTCGGTTGAGCTTTTGGAGCCAGTCATCGCGGATCCAGAGCAGGGCGCCGTACTGCCGGTTGTCATTAAGGGGAGGAATGCCGTATAGCCTGCCGTTCACGGTGGCGTAATCAAAGGCGGAGGGATACTTTCTTTTGATCATCTGCATCCAATCATCGGCGTATTGATCGTAAATGGTCGTAAGATCGGCCCAGAGCCCTGCCTGGACGCCCTGTTCAAAGAGCCGGTAATTGGATATGCGTAGAATATCCGGCACATCCCCGGCGGTTATGGCCAGAGTCACCTGATTTTCGTAAGCCCCCGATGAGCCATCGGCGGAAAAGGCCACCTTCAAATCGATGCCCAGGTCTTCACGAAATTTGCGGGACCAGATGTTGTCATCGTAGGTATCGCCCCCCTTAAACTGCTGTACCGCGGAACTGCTAACCCCCCAGGTTAGGGTAATGGGGGGACTATACTTTCCCAGGGGTTCCAAATCCCCCGCTTGGGTCCCCGGAGAGGGGGTTTCCCGGCCCCGATCTCCACAGCCGGTATACATCATCATAACGGTCAAAACTATGCCGAACAAAACCATAGACCATTTGTTCATCTGCTGCTCCTTTCTAAAAAAGATTTGTACCGCCCTGTAGGGCGCTGGAAAGAAGCATATCCAATATATCATATTAGCACAAGTCACATATCAGACATGAGATCGGTGAGTTATCAAAGGTACTCTATATGTAGCGTCTATTATGCTATATATACCATATATACGGTGTCGAATTTGATACCCTAAATAATCCTATGTTTTAATGGCAGCGGATAACAGGCAATAGACCCGGGTCCCTCCTTTGTGTTATAGTTGACTTACAGCATGATTATGTGACTTGTTGTATAGGAGAAACCCATGTTTGAAGAGCAAGTAAAGAGCGCCCTTGATAATGTACGGCCATCCCTCCAGGCAGACGGCGGGGATGTGGAATTCGTTTCTTTGGCCGACGACGGCACGGTCTCCGTGAAACTGACCGGCGCCTGCGGCGGCTGTCCCATGGCCCAGATGACCCTGAAAATGGGCATTGAGAACTATCTAAAAAAAGAGGTCCCCCAGGTTACCGCCGTGGTCGGCGTCTAGGAGTTTGCTGCGCCTTGCAACAGGCGCCTAAGAAACCGGGCCGCGGGTCCGTTCCGCGGCCTTTTGGTAAAAAAATTAACCTGTTTCGCCTAACGCCAGTCTTGCTGGTGAGAGCCCTATTCTTGACCCACCGAATACGCATATCAGGAATTTTTAACCACTAAGGCGCCGAAGGCGCACAAAGGTTTTTGTTAGGGAGCTTCATCTGTTTTATAAGATCACCCGTTTTATCCCGGCTTTTAAATGTTGTGTATTGAAATTGAACAAAAAACCCAGAGAAATACCGGAAAGCCGCATATATGTGAGGATTTGGGCCAAATGGGTATCATTTAATTCTTTTGTTGATTTGTTCTCGATGATTAATTGATTGTGTTCAACCACCATATCAATACGATAACCACAATCGATGGTTATTCCCTTATATAAAACGGGTACTGTTTTTTCACATTCTACAAAAAGCCCCAGTTGTTTGAGTTCATAGAGTAAACAAGCTTGATAAGTACTCTCCAGTAGGCCCGGTCCCAGGTACGAATGGACTTCATACGCACAATCCAATACCCTTTTAGCTATTTTTTCTTGCTCTTGAGTAACCATCTTATATTCCCCTTTGTGCGCCTTCGGCGCCTTTGTGGTTTTTATTCTCTAAAAATATGTAATCATGTCTTGAATTGTGGGTCAAGTTTAAGCGAATCGAAGATTCGTCAGACCTGCGGCCTGAGCTCTGCGGTGGGGTTCTTCATTCAATCTTCCAGACGCCGTCGGTTTTGGTATAGGTTCCCGCCCGTCTTGCCAGGCTGCTATAGTAATTGATAAAACCCGGCTCGAAATTTTCAAGGTATACTTCCGTTCCGCTTCCTATGGTGATGCGCGAAAGCGCGGCCTTTGAAAATACCCTGGGCACGACGGCCTTGACGGATAGGCTTACGGCGGTAACCGGATTACTATGAAAGGCCCTGTAGCGCAGGTGTTTAACGCTTTCGGGAACCGCTACCCGCGTCAGCTTATTGTCCTCGAACGCGCTGACCCCGATAACCGACAGGCCCTGGGGCAGTTCAATATCCGTTAACTCGTTATGGGCAAAGGCAAGGGTTTCGATAGACACCACC
The DNA here is from genome assembly GCA_031274285.1 of Treponema sp. Classification (GTDB taxonomy): domain Bacteria; phylum Spirochaetota; class Spirochaetia; order Treponematales; family Breznakiellaceae; genus JAISFT01. Next base: position 48,780 of record JAISQJ010000085.1, read on the forward strand.
GTAGCGGGCAGGATGACGGAACTAAGCGCCAAATTCCTGAACGCCGCCGGCCCGATAACGGTGACCGGTATACCGTTGATCGTTTCGGGGATAACCACGTCTTTGCCGCTGCCCCGGTAGCCCGTAATGGTAATGGTCCCCTCTGTATTCTGCGTGACCGTAAAATCCTCCTGTGCGGACCCGCGGTGGAGGGGAACCATCAAAAGTATCATAAAAACGGCAGCTACATAGTTCATATTGTTTTCTGGAGACAATTATAGCCCATGGTACCGCCTAATGCCAGGACGCCGGGCACGGGCGTCCTTAGGACTGGGCGCCTAATTCCGCCGCCCGCTTGTTGCCAATGTCCCGAAGGATGAATTTTTGGATCTTGCCGGAGGGGGTAAGGGGGTAGCTGTCCACGAAGAAGATGTACCGGGGAATCTTGAAGCGGCTGATCTGGCCCCGGCAGTAGTCCCGGACCTGATCCTCGGTGAGCTGCACGTTAGGGTGAAGGATGATGAAGGCGCCCACCTCCTCGCCGTATTTTTTGCTGGCGATGCCCACTACCTGCACATCCTTGATGCCGGGCATGGTGTAGAGGTAGTCTTCAATTTCCTTGGGATAGACGTTTTCGCCGCCCCGGATGATCATGTCCTTGATGCGGCCGGTGACCCGGAAGTAGCCGCTGCTATCCTTAACGCCCAGATCCCCCGAGTGGAGCCAGCCTTTTTCATCGATGCACTTGGCGGTTTCCTCCGGCATGTTGTAGTAACCTTTCATGGTGTTGTAACCCCGGCAGCAGAACTCGCCGTGGACTCCGTCGGGACATTCCTCCCCGGTCTCAGGATTTCTGATGGTAACTTCCACCCCCGGCAGGGCGCGGCCCACGGTTTCCACCTTTGCGTCCAGGCTGTCATCGTAGCGGGTCTGGGTCATCACGGGGGAGGATTCGGTAAGGCCGTAGCAGATGGTGATTTCCTTCATGTGCATAAGATCGATGACCTGGCGCATGGTTTCTATGGGGCAGGGGGAACCGGCCATGATTCCGGTACGAAGGCTGGAGAGATCGAAGGTTTTGAACAGGGGGTGGTTGAGTTCAGCAATGTACATGGTGGGGACCCCGTAGACCGCGGTGCAGCGTTCCTTCTGGATGGTGTAGAGGACCAGCAGGGGATCGAACCATTCCAGCATTGCCGCGGTGGAGCCGTGGGTAAGGACCGCCATCATCCCCAATACCAGGCCGAAGCAGTGGAACAGGGGCACCGGAAGGCACACAATGTCCTTTTCGGTAAGCCGCTGGTTATCCCCGATCCCCAGCCCGTTGTTCAGGATGTTCCGGTGGGAGAGCATGACCCCCTTGGGGAAGCCGGTGGTCCCGGAGGTGTACTGCATGTTTACTACGTCGTTGGTGTCCAGACTTGCTTCGATGCTGCGCAGCTCATCAGCGTTACTGTGGCGGCCCAGGAGCAGGACTTCGTTTATGCTGTACATGCCCCGGTGTTTTTCCATGCCCGCATAGATAACGCTTTTTAGGCAGGGGAATCGCGGGGAGCGGAGCTGTCCCCGGGGCGCGGTTTTAAGTTCCGGCACCAATTCGTTTACCATGGCCACGTAGTCAGAATCCCGCCAGCCGTCGATGATGCAAAGGCAGTCCAGGTCCGACTGTTTGAGGAGGTACTCAAGCTCGTGGGACTTGTAGCCCGTGTTCACGGTGACAAAGATCATGCCCGCCCGGGCGCAGGCAAAGAGCAGGGTATTCCAGTCGGGAACATTAGTGGCCCAGATCCCCACGTGGTCTCCCTTTTTTAGGCCGATGGCCAAAAGCCCCCGGGCAAGCTGGTCCACCCGCCGGTCGAATTCCGCATAGGTAAAGCGCAGATTCCGGTCCGCGTAAACGAGAAAATCGTGATCCGGCTGGAAGAGGGCCTGTTCGCGGAGGACCTGTCCCAGGGTTTTTTCGATAAAAGCCATCTTCTTATTCCTAGGATGGGGTATAGATGACCGCGAGGATCCGCAGGGGGTTACCGGAGGCGGCGTTGAGCCGGTGGGGCACGATGGAATCGTAATAGATCGAATCCCCCTGGGAAAGGGAATAGGTATCGTCGCCGTATTCAATCTGCAGGTCCCCGGAGAGGACATGAACAAATTCCTCCCCTTCGTGGGCGGATTTGGCCTGCTCCGCATGGGCTTCGATGTCCACGATGAAGGGTTCCATGTGCCGCCCCGCCTTGTCCGCGGCCAGGGTGTGGAAGCGGAGGCCCCGGCGGCCTGTCCTCCCGGCCGCTATCCCCGTGGCGGTCGTCCCCGTGGGCAGTCCCCCGGCGTGGGGCGCCGCTCCCGTGGGGGCCGCAGCGTTCGCGGCAGGGGCCAGGCCGGTGATAAAGCGGACGCTTTCCCCCGCCTCCCCGGCGCGGGTGACGACGGGCCCCAGTTCTTCATGGTCGTCCAGCAGGGTGCCGAGCCGGACCCCCAGGGCCCGGGAAATTTTTAACAGGGGAGCCAGGTCGGGGATATGGCCTTCCTCGATGCGGCGGATCAGGTCCGGCTCCAGGCCGCTCCGTTCCGCCAGGGTTTCCCGGCTAAGGGCATAGGTTTTACAGAGTTCAATGATCCGGTCGCCGGGGCTGTGTTTTTCGCTCATAGCGTCTCCATGTGTAGTTTTTATAGCATGCCACCATACCCCCAGGGCAAGGGGGGCTGCCGGGATGCGGCTCCGGGCGGGCACTTGCCTTTCCCGGTCCGGTTTTCTATCATAAGCAGGACCGGGCGCTTCCAAATGGAGGCTGTGGTTCAAATCGAAAAGGCAGGAGGTTACCAAATGTACACATGGGACAAGGACCTGGAAGTGGGAAACCAATTGATTGACACTCAGCATAAGCAGTTGATCGATGCGCTTAATGCCTTTCTAAAGGCCAGCAGCGAAAAAAAATCCAACGAGGAACTGAAAAAGAGCCTGGATTTTCTCAACGACTATACGATCAAGCATTTTTATGAAGAAGAGCAGCTCCAGAAAAAATATGAATACCCCGACTATGAAAATCACCGGAAACTGCACGAGGCCCTTAAAAAGGTGGTGCGGGATCTCCAGGTCCAGCTTATCATGAAGGGGCCTTCGGAATCCCTGTTCAACGATGTAAAGGTTAAGGTGGGAGACTGGCTTATCGCCCATATCAAGTCCCAGGACACCCGGATCGGCGCGCATCTTAAAAGCAAGGGCATAAGCTAAGCCAGCGCTTCCGCCCTGCTAAGAGTTTGTCGCGCTTGCAGCAGGCTGCTAGGTCAGCCGGGCGGCGGCGTTTTCGTATTCAAAAAGCAAGACATCCTTTTCGATGCTTTCCAGCAGTTCCTTTCCTTTGCCGTTCAGGGCCAGTTCGCCCAGCCGCCTAAGTTCCTGGTTTACCAGCAGGTAGTCTTTGTTGTTAAGGGCGGCCTTTAGGATATCGAAGTGCGGGGTGTAATGGTATTCTTCCTGCCGGACCATGCCTCCCTCTGGTTTTTTATCCAGGACCCTGGTTATCTGCTCTATCAATTCCTGTAATTCGGTGATGAGGGGCCCGGTTTTTTCCTCAATGGCGGCAAGGTTGTGCTTCCTCCCCGCATCCTCAAGCCCGGCGGCAAGGTCTCCCACCCTTGATGCGCCGATGCTGCGGGCGGAACCCTTGAGGGCATGCACCAGGGTGGTATAGAGCTGAAAGTCTCTGGTCTCCAGGGATTCCTGTATCCGGGGTATGGTAGCCCGCATCTCCGAGCAGAATACCGCGAGGATAGCCAGGTAGCCCCGCTCGGTTCCCCCGGTGTTGTACGTTCCCCTTACGGTATCTACCCCCTGGATGTTCAGGACCTTGCCGGCGGATTCCGGGGCATCGCCCTTGGGCCTGCCCTTTGACTGCTTTTCCCGGGGTACCCACTTTTCCAGAATGGAATTCAGCTTGGGTATCTCAATGGGCTTGGAAAGGAAATCATCGATTCCGTTGGACAGGAGCATGTTCGTATCCCTGGATATGACGGTTGCGGTAAGGGCGATGATGGGTATTTTTTTGGCATAGGCGGAGTCCAGGCCCCGTATGAGCCGGGACGCTTCCATGCCGTCCATGCCGGGCATCATGTGGTCCATGAAGATAAGATCGTAGTGGGGGTTCCCCGCCTGTATAAGATCGATAGCTTCCTGTCCGCTCTTTACCCCATCCATGGTAAGGCCGTAGGGGCGGACGAGGCCCTTTACCACTTCCAGGTTCATGGACACGTCATCGACCACCAGAATCCGGGCCTCCCCCATGTACCGGCGGACCTGCTTTTTGCGGCCTCCGGAGACGCCGGAAAGCTTGAACCGCTTGATGTTTTCCACGGTTTCCCTGCCGCTGGGGGTAATGTCCACGATCTGCTGCTTTATCACCACCTTAAAGGCGCTTCCCCTGCCATAGTCGCTTTCCACCGAGATCGATCCGTCCATCAGCTCCACCAGATTCTTGGTGATGGAAAGCCCCAGCCCGGTGCCTTCGATGTTCCGGTTGGTCCGGGTGTTAAACTGGGTATAGGGGGAAAAGAGCTTGTCCTGATCCTCTTGCTTTATCCCCTGGCCCGTGTCCCTTACCACGAAGGTCAGCATGGCGGTGTTTTCCCCTTCCCGCCTCCAGGAGATCTGCAGAATTACTTTTCCTTCCTTGGTGTACTTTATAGAGTTGGACAAAAGGTTGTTCAGTATCTGCTTAACCCGCAGTTCATCGCCCTTTAGCTTTACCGGCAGGGTTTCGTCAATCTCAAGTTCCAGGCTGATGGGCTTTTTGCCGATACGGATCAGATTCATTTGGAGAATATCGTTGACCAGGCTGGGAACCATGTACTCTACCGGCGTCAATTCCATGCTTGCCGATTCGATCTTTGAAAAATCGAGGATGTTGTTAATAAGGCCCATGAGCACGGTGCCGGAGGAATGGATTTTTTCCACATCGTCACGGACATCCCGGGGCAGCCTGCGCTGTAAAAGAATTTCCGCAAACCCGATGATGGCGTTAAGGGGAGTGCGTATTTCGTGGCTTATAAAGGCAAGGAAGAAAGACTTGGCCCGGTTTGCCGATTCCGCCTCTTCCTTGTGCCGGGTAATCTCCTTTAGCTTGCCCTTTTCCAGCGCCATGAGCAGGTTTTCCTTGGTAAGGGTGTAGGTTTTTGACCTGTTCATCGAAACAAGGGCCGCTTCGTAGCGCCGGATTAAGGTACGGTTTTCCCGTTCAAGCCGACGGTTTTCCTCCTCCAGGTAGTCGATTCTGATATCCAATAAGTGCATATCAGAATCGCTGATATTTTTCCTTTCCATGGTTCATTACCTCTCTTTTATAAAACGCAGGCAATGATCGTGAACTGATGAAAGCTGTTCTGCAGTTCACCCTGGGTTCCGGAAATAGGGCAAATTTCTCCCGCGGAAGAAAAAAATACAAAGGGCATAGGTGTGTCCCGCATCTGCCTTATGACAAGATTTACCTCTTCCAGCGAGTCGTGCAGGGTAAGAACCCTGCTGAAACAGGATACCAAAATAAGGCCGCTGCGATCCGTGGTTTCCCTTATCCGCTTAATGACCGCACGGGTACTGGCCATTACCAGTTCCCCGCTGATGGTTCCTATGTTGGCGGTTCCCCCCAAGGGTATCTCCTGTTCGCAAACCAAGGCGCCGTCCACGTCAATTTTGCTTATGGTGAATATCCGGGGTTCCGTTCCGTCATGGTAATCTACCACGATGGGGAAGGCGTAAAACACGTCAACCATGGCCTGGTTAACAAGCCCCAGTTCTTCCATGTACTCCAGCGCCGGTTTATTCTCTATCGAAAATATTTTGTTTCCCTGGGCCTTGGTGATGGTGAATTTTTGGTTTAGGTGGGGCTCCCCGGGCAGGGAATGGCTGAAGAAACGGGGCTGCACATTTCCCCGCAGCAAAACCATGGTAAGCCGGTCAGGGTAGGGACTGCCGTTAAAGATGGTCATGGGGGAACGCATGCTGGTGGTAATATCAATGGCCACCGAACCGAAGACCGGGACCCCGCCCGAAACATCGTTCAAGACATCTACCAGCTTATTCCCCGGTATACCGCTCAGGTGGGGGGGAAAGGCCAGCATAAGGGCCGGGTCCAGGGAAGGGTTCTTCCCCCTTGCCAGGAGGTCCCGGTAGAAGGATTCCAGGACAGCCTCTTTTCCCTGGGACAGGGATTCTGAAACTCCGGCGTAGAATTCCACATCGTCGCTGGTTAACACCATAAGGGTAAGCATAAATTCTTCCCCGGCATTCTGTACCGCGAATATTTGGCTGGTACAGCCGACAATATCAAAAGACATGCGGGCGCAGAGTTCACGGACCAGTCCCGATTGGATAAATTCCAGGTTGCAGAACAGCAATCCTACGGTATTTCGCAGCAGGGGTTCATTGGTTTTAATCCGGCTGGTAATTTCTTTGATCGCAAAATCAATATCCGCCGCCTCGATGGTACTGGCTACAATTACTTTAATCATGATCGTCTCCCAAAAAAATTACGCCCGCCCCTGATTGTCCGGAATTAGGCGGGGGGGGGGGGGGGGGGGGGTAACAAAAACGATCAGTTTAAAGCCCTTTGGTTATAAAAAAACAGGAATAGGGTGTTAAGGGGGGGGATAAAAACCCTTACCCCGGGCGGGCCGG